>JAGCRW010000098.1 GCA_017964485.1 Muribaculaceae bacterium
GCATTGGAGTGTCTTGACCTTTGTTTTCCTCGGCTTTGATTTTGGCTTTTGCCTCTTGCTCGGCTTTGTAGGCCTTAGCTGCTGCGCTGCCGGGCTTCAGCCAAGTGTCGAGCCACTTGAAGAACTCACGATGCCATACCAGGGCGTTCTGCGGCCTGAGAATCCAGTGGTTCTCTTCGGGGAAGAGCACCATGCGCGATGGGATGCCGCGAATTTGTGCCGCGTTAAACGCTTGGCAAGCCTGGGTGAAGACAATGCGGTAGTCGAGTTCGCCTGCGGTAATCATGATGGGCGTGTTCCAGTTCTCTACGAAGTTGATGGGGTTGGCCTCGCGATAAGACTTTTGTGCCATAGCGTTGTCTTTCTCCCAACGTGGTCCGCCAAGGTCCCATTGCACAAACCACATCTCCTCGGTCTCGAGATACTGGGCCTCGATGTTGAAGATGCCGGCATGAGCCAGGAAGCATGCGAAGGTGTTGTTGTGGTTGCCAGCAAGCCAGTAAACCGAGTAGCCGCCATAGCTTGCTCCCACGGCACCCATGCGGTCGCGGTCGATGTAGGGCTGCTGTTTCATATATTGGGCAGCGCTCATGTAGTCTTTCATGTTCTGGCCTCCGTAGTCACCGCTGATTTGCGCGTTCCACTCACTGCCAAAGCCTGGCAGACCGCGGCGGTTAGGAGCGATAACAACGTAGCCCTGACTTGCCATCAGGCGGAAGTTCCAGCGATAAGAGAAGAACTGGCTCACGGGCGACTGGGGTCCACCCTCGCAGAAGAAGATAGAAGGATACTTCTTGCTGGCGTCGAAGTCGGGCGGGAGAACTACCCACACTGTCATGTCCTTGCCGTCGGTGGTCTTTACAATCTCTTTCTTGATTGTGATGGGCTTCACTTGCTTGAGTATCTCATCGTTCACATGAGTGAGCTGGACTGGCTCTTTGCCCATCTCCATGCAGTAAATCTCGTTGGGCTCAGCATAGTTGTGGCGCAGGGTGATTACTTTGCCGTCTTTCAATGGCACGATAGCACCAAAGTCGTAGTATTTATTGTCCTCCTCATTCTGGTTGACAGGACTGATGGTGTCGACCTGCTGTGTCTCGATGTTGATGCGGAACATGGGGATGGTGCCCATGTGCGGAGCAAGGAAGTAGATGTGCTTGCCGTCGGGTGCCCAGGCGATGTCGTCGGCGCTGTAGTCCCAGTTCACGGTGAGGTCAACGGCCTTGGCGCTGTCGCCCTTGAGGTCAAGAAGCATGATGCGGTTCTTATCGGCCTCATAGCCGTCTTGTGCCATTGAAAGAAAGGCCACTTTGTCGTTGAAGACGCGAGGGTTGGTGTCGTAGCCCATCAAGCCTTCGGTGAGGTTCTTGATGGTCTTGCCGCTTGCCAGGTCATAGAGGTAGAGGTCGCTGTTGGTAGAGAAAGCATACTCCTTGCCGGTCTTCTTGCGGCAGGTGTAGATGAGCTGCTTGCTATCGGCTGTCCAAGCAAAAGACTCAATGCCTCCCCAGGGGAGCATAGGAGACTCATACTGAGTGCCCTCGAGAATGTCCTTGGGATCTTTCACTACGTTGCCGGTAAAGTCGGCGACAAAGGGGTGGGGCACCTCAGTTACCCACTGGTCCCAATGCTTATACATCATGTCGTCGATGATGCGTGCTTTGGCCTTGTCGAGTTCGGGGTAGTAGTCGGTGGGCAGTGTCTTGCCATACTTGACGTTGCTTATCATCACAATCTTATTGCCGTCGGGCGAGATGACAAATCCGTCCACGCCATTCTCAAGTTCGCTCACAGGCTTACGGCCGCTGCCGTCGGGTTTCATTACCCACACTTGAGTCTTAGCGTCCTCCTTTTTGGGATCACAATAGAGGAAGGCGATCATGGCTCCATCGTTAATCCAAACGGCGTTGTTCTCGCTGCTGGGGGTGTTAGTGATATTTACAGGAGGAGTTTTCCCGTCAATATCCATTACCCAGATGTCGCTGTTGCCCTTGTTCTCCTCGATGTTCTGGTAGTTGACGTTGAAGAGAATGCGGGTGCCGTCGGGCGACACTTGCGGGTCGCTCACGCGTCCAAGCGCTAATAGTACCTCGGGGGTGAATTGCCCGTCTTTGATTTCAATGGCAAGTCCGTTAGCAGTTCCTTGGTCAGACTTGCAAGCAGTCATTGCCATCAATGCCGCTAATGATGCCATAAGTGTTGTTTTTAATAAACGATTCATAAAAGATAGTTGTTAATGAGATTGATATATTAGTTTTTTATATTTGTTTTGATTTATGTGCTTAATAAACTGCAAAATTAGCGAAAAATATTGATTTTCCGCTAATTTATGAGATGTTTTTTTGATGTGTTCTTATTTAGACCAATATTTATAGTTTAAATCCTATCCCAAAATAGATGCTTCGCGGCAGTGATGGTCCGTAGATGTAGGCGCTGTCGCGTTCTGGTCCCGGGTCGAGGTCTTTCTGGAACTGGTTGAAGATGTTGATGATGCCAGCATTAAGATTCATCTGCACATTGTGTGCCAGGCCGAAGCTGTAAGAGAGCTTGGTGCTCATGTCCCAGAAGGTGGGGGTGCTGACCTCTACATCGACGGGCGTGCCGCTGCTCTCGTAGTGCTGAACAAGCATGCTGCCTGTGCAGGTGCCGGTGATGTCGATGTCGAAGTTGTTGAACGGAGTGACCTTGACGTTGCAAAAACCGTAGGCATTGGGCGTGCGGAACATTCTTCTTTGTGGCGCCACGTTGTCGCTCCATTGCTCGGTCTCGTTGTAGCGGCTGCGCTGGAATGTAGCTCCCATCTCGACGTCGACGAAGCGTGAGAACATGAAATCGAGAGTCGTGGAAAGTCCCAGGACTTTAGCTCCATTGCCATTGTAGCGCTCGATGACGGCGCAGCCTTGAGGGTCAACAATATCGGTCTCCCTCTCGGCAAACACATTATTTAAAGTGGTGAAGAAACCCTCAATCATCCAGTTGAAGTTGAGTGGAGAGCTGGAGGTCTCAAAAGAATGATAGCCATTGGCCGACAATGTGAAAGTGCGGCTGCGCTCCTCTTTGAGTCCATCGGCGAGATGAATCTTGAAACGATTGCCGGCTGCCATCTCGATGTGCATCTCCTCGTCGAAGATTTGAGGCGCACGGAATCCCTCGCCGTAGGTGGCACGGAGGGTGAGTCGCTCCGAAGGGCTGTAACGCAGATTGACGCGCGGACTGAAAATTGCGTTTTTAACGAGGTTGTGCTTGTCGATGCGCGCGCCAATCAGGAAACTCCACTTGTCGTTTTTCCATTCGTTCTGGAAATAACCGCTTGTGATGTGGGTTGACTGTTTTGTCTCGAAATTATAGCCAAGCGCGATGTCGCGCAGGCGGTCATTGTTGTATTCAAAGCCAATGGTGAGCTGTGCGGGCAGGAACAGCAACTTATCGAAGCTGTAGCGGCCAAGCGTGCCAAGCATCCAGGTCAAGTCGGTAGTGCGGCTATAGTAGAGCGACGCGTCGAGGTCACGATCTTCGTCGGTGCCATAGCCTCCAGTGTAGCTGTGGCGGTTGATTGAAGCGATTGCCGCATAAACGTCGTAATGCCACTTGTGGTCGTAGCTGGTCCACTCCCACGACAGATTGGCGTTGTGCATGTTGTGGCGTGCCTGCTCGCAGATGTTGGCGTTCTCAGGCCTCTCGTGCATCTTGTTGCCACCGCGCCGGGAGTCGTGCATGAAATAGTAGGTGAGTGCCAGCTGCGAGCGTGCGCTGGGTTTATAGAACATCTTGGTCCCTATGGTCTGCATTTTCAGGCGAGGTAGGGTGGTGTAACCGTCATCGGTGTGGCTGTAGCCCTGGCGATAACGGTTATTGGCAAAGACGGTTATGCCCTTGGTGATGTCGTCATCGATGAGTGAGGCATTAAATGACGTGTTGTTGTCGAAGGTGCTGCCGCAACCTATCGAGGTGATAGTGTGACTCGCCTCGAGGCTGTTGGTCGACGGGGTGCGGGTGATGATGTTGATGGTCCCCGCAACCGACGAGGCGCCATAGAGGGCCGAGCCGCCGCCTCGCATCACCTCAATTTGTTGAATCATGCACGAGGGCAACTGCTCGATGCCATAAAGGTTGCTCACCGCCGAGAACACAGGGCGGGAATCTATTAGAATTTGAGAGTAATGCCCGTCGAGGCCATTGATGCGCGCCTGCTTGTAGCCGCAGTTGCTGCAGTCGTCCTCGATGCGCACGCCCGGCTGGAACGACAAGGCATCGCCCACGCATGCGGCGTTTACCGCATTGAGCAACCGCCGCCCCGTGACTTGTATCATGGCAGGAGCAAGTCGCTGCAAGGTGGCAGTGTGGTTGGCAGTAATCACAACGTTGCCCAAGTGTACCGACTGTAGCGAGTCTTCGCTCTCTTGAGCATATAGGTTTATATTGCTAAGGGTTGCCATGACAATAGCCATAGCAACAAATGAGAATTTTTTCATGAATTTGTTGGTTAGTGATTTATATAATAAAATGTGACTGCATCTTCCCAAGAAGATGCTGAGGAAAATTATATAAAAATCACTGGTGGAGCCCGTGATTGCCTTTGAGATAGCGTGGCAATCGGCAATGAGAATGTTTGTGGGCAGTCGATTGTGCTCACGCTTTGCTGCACACTCCAAACTGGTGTTGACTGCAAAGTGACGTATTGACTGCTGCTGAGTTGGCACAAAAGACATGGATGCATGTGGTAGTGGTCGACACTGAGGTGACTGTAGTGCTTGACATGGTGAGCACACATTTCACAGTAGTCGTCACTGGCACGCGCCACTTGCGGCTCATGGATGTGAACAGCATTTAAGGCTTGCATTGATAGAATCACTATCAGCAATAGCCAAGCATATGTCTTTTGGCGTGAATTCATGTTTTATCGGTGCAAAGTTACAGTTTTTTCATCAATTTGCATTCTTTTTTCTTAAAAAAGTCAAAAAATGATAGAATATTCGAGAATATTGTATAATTTTGCGCAGATATTCAATAATTGAGAATAAAAATACACTTATGGAACGTAAAAAATTTTTACTTAATGAAAATGACATACCACAAGCATGGTATAATGTCATTCCCGACATGGCGCAGAAGCCTGCTCCTCTAATCCACCCAGCAACCAAACAACCATTGAAGGCCGAAGATCTTTATCCGATTTTCTCGAAAGCCGCAGCGGAACAGGAATTGAACACTACCGACAGTTGGATCGAGATTCCTGAAGAGGTGAGAGAGATGTATCGCATTTGGCGACCTACACCATTAATAAGAGCAACGGGGCTAGAAAAACTCCTTGACACTCCAGCACACATATATTTTAAGAATGAGAGCGTGAGCCCCGTTGGCTCTCACAAACTCAACTCTGCCTTGGCGCAGGCCTACTACTGCAAACAAGAAGGCGTGACAAACATCACAACCGAGACCGGTGCGGGGCAGTGGGGCGCAGCCTTGTCGCTTGCCGCGAAACACTTTGGACTGGAACTGGCGGTTTATATGGTGAAAATCTCATATAACCAAAAACCATATCGCCGCTCAATGATGCAGACCTATGGCGCAGAGGTTATCTCCTCGCCAAGTATGTCGACAAAGGCTGGACGAAAAATCATCACCGATAATCCTACTTATCAGGGCTCTCTTGGCACTGCAATCAGTGAGGCTGTAGAACTTGCTCTGAGCACTCCAAATTGTAAATATGTCCTGGGATCGGTCCTCAATCATGTGGCGTTGCATCAAACTGTCATCGGTCTTGAGGCCGAGAAGCAGATGGAGCTGGCCGAAGAATACCCCGACGTGGTAATTGCCTGCTTTGGTGGCGGTAGCAACTTCGCTGGTCTGGCTTTTCCGTTCTTGAGGCATAAACTTAACGGCAATACTCCTAACACGCGCTTTGTAGCTGCTGAGCCTGCGTCATGTCCAAAGTTGACGCGTGGCATCTTCCAATATGACTTTGGCGATGAGGCAGGTTACACTCCACTAATTCCGATGTACACGCTTGGTCACAACTTCTGCCCAGCTAATATTCACGCTGGCGGACTTCGCTATCATGGAGGCGGCGCGATTATAAGCCAACTCAAACACGACAACATTATTGAGGCTGTAGATATTCAGCAACTTGACTCGTTCAAAGCTGCTACATTGTTTGCTCGCTCTGAGGGCATTATCCCTGCACCAGAATCATCACACGCTATTGCCGCGACCATCAACGAGGCGCTTAAATGTAAGGTCACTGGCGAGAAGAAGACTATTCTCTTCAATCTCTCGGGCCATGGCTTAATCGACATGAGTGCCTATGACCGGTATTTCGCTAATGACTTGGCAAACTATGAAGTAACGGCCGAAGAGATTGCCCAATCAACCAAAGACTTGGAAAAATTGCTTTGAGATTGTTAAAACGTCCTTGTTAATAACTTTCCTGTTTTTAGTGTTGTTATTGATATAGAATTATATATCTTTGCGGTTGCTATGAACGGACGAGGAAAGTTATACTTCAAATACGGGACAATGGGTAGCGCAAAGACGGCGCTGTTGCTCACTCAAGCCTATAACTTTGAGGAGCGCGGGCTAAAGTATTTGTGCATGAAGCCCATTATTGATAACCGTGAGAAAGAGAACGTAATTCGCTCCCGCATTGGTATTGAGCGTGAGTGCAGTTGGATTTATCGAGAGATGAACATCTATGAGTACGTGAGCGAGCTCTATGAGAGCAGCTTGGTAGTCAAGGATTGGATTCTAATTGATGAGGCTCAATTCCTCTCTGAGGAGCAGATTGACCAACTGGCTCGCATAGTCGATGATTATGGCACTAATGTGGTGTGCTATGGATTGCGCACCGACTTCCAATCTCACCTCTTTGACGGCTCACGACGCCTGTTTGAGATTGCCGATTCAATAGAGGAGATAAAATCGACCTGCGCCTGTGGTCGCAAGACCAGCATCAATGCCCGCATTGATGCACAGGGCAATATCGTTACCGACGGTAACCAGGTGGAGATTGGTGGCGACGACCGCTACGTGGCGTTATGCCGCAGTTGCTGGCGCAACAAGCGCATCGAGAGTGCTGAGCGCAACTCGTTGAAGTTCAAGAGCGAATAAAAAGGAACCTCTAAAATGAGGTGAACTGCGGCTTGACATGATTTTAATTTGTCAAGCCGCAGTTTGTTTGTCTATTGTATAGTTACTTCTTATCAGGGTCAAACATCTTGCTAATCACCCAGTTGACAACTGAGAGGATGATGCTGAAGAGTACTGCTGCCCAAAATCCATCAACATGGAAATGTTGGTCGCCAATAATCTTTGCGCAGAGCAAAACCATCAAACCGTTGATTACAAATGAGAAAAGTCCAAGGGTGACAATGTTCACTGGAATCGACAAGAATTTGATTACTGGTTTGATAAAAGTGTTGATGGCCCCAAGCACAACTGCCACTACGGTAGCAACCCACCAAGGAGTGATATCAACACTGTCCATAAGAAATGCTGTGATTAGAACAGCAATAGTCGCTAGAATTAGTCTTGCTAACATAGGTATGTGGTTTTAATTGTTTACAGTCATTTCACCGCAGATGTCGCGCTGCAGGTATTTTTTCACTTGGCTGGTTGTCATGCCTTTGCCAAAGAGGTACATCATCTTTGTGATGGCGGCCTCGCTGGTTATGTCGTTGCCGCTGATTACGCCGGCTTTTGCAAGCATGTTGCCAGTGTCGTAGAGGTTGCTGTTGACCGATCCATTAACACATTGCGTCACATTCAGAATCACGATGCCTCGTTCAACAGCTTTAGCGATGGCCCCTGTAAACCATTCATCGCTAGGGCTGTTGCCTGCGCCATAGGTCTTCAGGACTATGCCTTTAACCGATGGAGTGTTGAGTTGATACTCAAGTATCTCTTTAGTAAGGCCTGGATGGAGGACAATAAACATGACATTTGTGTCCATCGTGTCGTGAACGATTAGCGGACGGTTATGGTCTGATTGGTAAAGTACTTTTTCGTGGTAAGTAATGTCGAGACCGATATTGGCTAGTTCGGGATAATTATTGCTCATAAAGGCGTTGAAGTTATCGGCGCTGACTTTTGAGCTGCGGTTTCCTCGCAGAAGGTGGTTTTCAAAGAGAATGGCCACCTCGCTTATCATCGCCTCGCCTCGTGAGTTGCGTGCCGCGGCAATTTGCAGGGCGGTGAGCAGATTTTCCTCGCCATCGGTGCGCACCTCGCCAATGGGAAGCTGCGAACCAGTTATAATCACAGGTTTGTCGAGATTCTCGAGCATGAAACTAAGAGCCGAGGCAGTATAGGCCATGGTATCCGTTCCATGCAACACCACAAAGCCGTCGTAGTTGTCATAGTTTGCCTCCACCTCTTTAGCAATCTTGCTCCAATGCGACGGGTTCATGTTGCTGCTGTCGATGGGTGGGTCAAACTGTATGTTTCCAATCTCAAAGTCGAGTTTCTTGATTTTAGGCACATTATCGATTAGGTGGCTGAAGTCAAACGGCTTGAGAACCTTGCTCTCAGGGTCCTCAATCATGCCTATTGTGCCACCTGTATAGATTATCAGGATTCTTGGTTTAGCGTTATTTTTAGTCATAACAAATACAGTAATAGAAAGTATTTCAAAATATGTTGTTAACAATCTCCCATCTTGATTTGGCAAATACGGCTGTGGAAGGAAATAAGATGATTCTCAAGAGATTTTATCCAATAATCCCAGCTGTGACGGCCTGGTCGCTCGCTGTAGTCGTGCTTGATTTTGTGTTGCTGTAGAGCGGCATGAAGGGCACGGTTATCTTTAATGAAGATGTCGCTAGTTCCGTCATCGATGATGATGAACTGGTCATTTTTTAGAGTGGGCACTAGATTTATCACTGAGTGGTTTTTCCATGACTCTTGATTCTCGGCATACTTGCCAAGTCGCTTGTCAATTTTATAGTGGTCTTTGATGGTTGTGATGTCAACGCCTCCACTCATGCTGCCGCACATGCCGTAGATGTCGGGATGGCGCCAAGCGAGCCACAGCGCGCCATGGCCGCCCATGCTCAAGCCAGTAATTGCGCGGTGCTGGCGGTCGTTGATGGTGCGGTAGTTCTTTTCGACATAGTTTCTCAGTTCTTGAGTAACATAAGTCTCAAACTGGAATGTAGGGTCGATAGGGGAGTCGAAGTACCAGCTGTCCTGACCGTCGGGGCAAACGATAATGAATCCATATTTATTGGCATGTTTTGTGAGATCAACATGGTTTTGCCATGCCATATAGTTGTCGCTGTAGCCATGCAGCAAATACAACACTGGATAAGTCGAGGAGGAGTCTTTGAGATACTGCTCTGGCAGAACAACAAGGTTAGAGATGTTGCGCCCCATCTTCTCGCTTTTCACCTCAATCACTTGCAGCTGTTGTCCAAGCTTAGTAGATGGTTGAACAGTAGGTTGACTTGTCTTGGCCTTTGGCGCTTTTTTTGTGGTTTTTACCTTAGGCTTTGATGCCTGCGAACTGCTATTTCTTGCCTCGCAACTAATGCAGGACAAGACTAAAAGCAGAGTGATTGTTAATATTTTGATATTTTGAAGTCTCATATTATAATATGTTATTTTACTCCACTATTGAAAGCTTTATGGAAGAACAGCACTTGATAATCAAGAGAATTTACCCAATAATCCCAAGTGTGCCCGCCAGGTCTAACGATATAGTCGTGAGGTATGTGCTGCTTGTCGAGAGCCTCATGTAGGGCGTTGTTCTCGTTGATGAAAATGTCTTTGTTGCCATCGTCGATAATGATGTTCTGACCAGGCAAGAGAGTGGGCACCAGGTTAGTCACCGAATGTTCACGCCACACCTCTTTGTTTGACTCATAGTCGCCTAGGCGCTCGTTGATTTTCCATTTGTTTGGGAAGTTGTAGATGTCAACGCCTCCACTCATGCTGCCGCATGAACCATAGATATCGGGGTGTCGCCAAGCGAGCCACAGTGCGCCATGGCCGCCCATGCTAAGACCTGTGATAGCGCGATATTTTGGATGGTTGAGGGTGCGGTAATGCGACTCGACATAAGTTCGTAATTCTTGAGTAATATAAGTCTCAAACTGGAAGGTTGGATCGATTGGTGAGTCAAAATACCAGCTGTCCTGCCCGTCGGGACACACGAAGATGACGCTGTATTGCGATGCGAGTGAGCGCAAGTCGGCTTTTCTGGGCCAGTCGCGGTAGCTTCCCCATGCGCCATGCAATAGATAAATCACAGGGAACGACATGTATTTATATTCTTTTTGAGAATATTGAGCAGGTAGCACCACAGTGTTTTTTATAGTACGGCCCATCTTATTGCTCATCACTTCGATGGTGTCTACCACGCCAATTTTCTTCTCGGCATTGGCAATAGCCTGGTCATAGATCTCAGGAACTGGAGGAGTCACTTTCTGCGCTCTGCCAGTCGCAAAGCACATCGCCACTATGGCAAGGACAATTTGGAGTTTGAAGATTGTTTTCATTGTACTATTTTGTTTGACGTTTTTTCTTGAAAAAATCGGTCATCAGTTTGGCGCATTGCTCTTCCAGCACACCTGAGGTTACTGATGTATTTTTGTGGAAAGGATTGTCGCAGAAGCAGCGATAGCCACGTTTGTCATCGGGTGCGCCATATACGATGCGAGAAATCTGACTCCAAGCGAGGGCGCCGGCGCACATCAGGCAAGGCTCAACGGTAACATACAGTGTGCAATCTTTGAGATATTTCCCGCCAAGAGTGCCTTGTGCCGCTGTGATGGCCTGCATCTCGGCGTGAGCGGTTACATCGGTGAGCATCTCGGTAAGGTTATGCCCACGGGCTATCACTCGCCCCTGACTCACAATCACAGCGCCGATGGGTACCTCGTCGCGCTTTTGCGCCTCAAGCGCCTCGTTGAGCGCTAGTCGCATAAATCTCTCGTCGTCGTTGATTGGAGCAGTCATCAATTAAGTGTTAAGTTTTAAGTGTTAAGCCTCTAAACTATTAAATAAAGATTTTCTTAACAAAATTCCCCACCTTCACGATATATACCCTGTTGCGAGGCAGGTCAATGACTTGTGAGTCACTGGATATGCGCTGGTAATATAGCCTGCCGTACATGTCCCATACATAGGTCCAACGCTTAAAGGTGTCGCCATAGATATATATTATGCCATGATGTGCCACTATAATGGGCTCAGGCTCAGACGGGAATTCTTCAATGATCAAAGTTTCAATACCAGTGGTCTTATCTACTGTGACAGTGAGTGGGTCGCTGTCGAACATTAATGTAGTAGGAACAATAGTGTATTCGGTATCATGGTCCTTTGCGGGGAGATAGAAATGACTTGCCGAGGTCACTGCCACTAGTTCATCGTTCTCGTCATATATCTTATAGGCGAGATTGTTCCCCAGTGTGATTTTCTGCCAATCTTGGTTGAACGCCTCTCCATTGAATTCCATAGTGGGATAGAAGTCCTCGTTTGGGAATAGGGTAAAGGTGTCAATGTTGCCCCACACGGTGTCGTAGCTATAGGAGTCGATGGTTTCGTCGTCAGGCACCACAAGGTCCACTCCTTCAACGCCACCAAAGTTGTTGTCGCCCATGGTGATAGGCGCTTCGGAAGCGGCGCAGTATATCTCGTAAAGGTTGTGGCAGCCGTCAAAGGCGAATTCATCTATGAATTTCAGTGATTTCGGTAGTATCACAGTGTGCAGCATCACACAGTCTTGAAACGCGCCTTCTCCCACATAATCTATGCCCTCGGGAAGGACGATGTTAATGAGGCTGGTGCCAGTGAAGCAGTGATCTGGAATCTCTTCCAGATTGAGTGGCAGAGTCACGTCGGTCAACTCGGTAGCATAGGCAAAGGCTTTTTCATCAATTCGGGTAATGGAGTTAGGGATAACAACCTCAGTCACTTTAGAATGGGCAAAAGCGCCTTCGGCAATGGCGGTGACGGTAAAGTTCTCGCCGTCGAAGTTCACAGTGCTTGGTATAATATATATGCCTTCGTATGCATTTTGTCCGTCAACAATATTCTGGTCCACAGCCACTTCGCGGTAGTGGTTGGTGAAACTGTACACAATGCCACCACTCACAAAGTTTCCTGCCCAAGCCGCCATGCTCAAGACAGTATATACTAATAATGCAAATAGGTGTCTCATATAGTGTTAACTAATAATCTTGGTTTTAACCTACAAAATTAGTGCAAATCGAGAGAAATACAAAATGAAAAGCGAAGATTTTCATGTTTATTTCCGAAATGCCGCATAATTTAAATAAAATGCTCACGCGCTTAATCACATTTGTTAAAAAGCAGAAAGTAGATCACGAAATGCCTCAAGCACCACGGGTTAATCTCTGCCGTACTGCTTCGAAAAGGAGAATTGCGGTGGAGACTGAGACATTGAGGGAGTCGAGCTGGCCTTGCATAGGGATGCGGATGTGGGCTGTGGCTACTTGTCGCCAAGCGTTGGTGAGGCCTGTGGCCTCGGTGCCCATGACGATGGCTGTTGCACCATGCATGGGGGTGTCATAGTAGGGCTCGCTGTCTTGTAATTGGGCAGTGAGGATGTTGATGTTGTTGTCTTTTAGGAACTTGATGCACTCATCACTGGAACTTGCCACGCATGGCACTGTGAAGATAGCGCCGATTGAACTACGGATTAGGTTGGGGTTGTAGAGGTCGGTCAATGGGTCGCATACAATAACGGCAGTGGCACGGGCAGCGTCGGCACTACGTAGCACGGCGCCGATGTTGCCTGGTTTCTCAACACCCTCAAGCACAATGATTAGCGGGTTGTCACCCAAGTCGATATCGTTGAGTGAGAGTTGTCGTGGCTTGACAATCGCGATTACGCCCTCGGTAGAGCCGCGATAGGCAATCTTTTCATAGACCTGCGGAGTGACTTCTATCAGCTCATAGCTAGAGTTAAGAATAGTAGAGATGTCAAAGATTTCGGGGCAGTAAATCACTGTCTCCACCTTGAAGCCCGCGTTGATACAGTGCTGCAGTTCTCGTGCTCCCTCGACCACGATGCGTTGCTCGCTGCGCCGGAGTTGCGCCTTTTGCTGCAGCGCTATCAGATGCTTGATACGTGGGTTTTGTGTGCTTGAAATGCGTAATATGTCCATTGTGAGTGTTGATTTTTTACAAAATTAGTGCAAGTTGAGAGCAGAACAAAATAATAAACGAAGTTTTTTATTTTTTATGCCTAAACGCAGCCGAATTTAAATAAAAGTAATAAAAAATCTTGTTTGCTTGATATTTTTACCAAAAATACTGTACCTTTGCACTATTAACATCAAAACACTTTAACATTATGAAAAAGTATTCATTTTTATCGTTTGCGCTGATTAGTTGCCTTTTCATGGGAATGATGCTCATCGCATGTGGCGACGATGATGAACCTGATGCCTCTAGCGATTTCTCGAAGACAGAATTCACAAAACCCATGTTCATTTACTCGTTGCCAACAGCGGGTATTGAGACTCTTGCGAATGAATTCAGTTTCTATACATTTACTGATAATAAAGCGGCTTTTGCCACTTTTTATGGTGGCATTAGACCTTATGTGACTTGCCACTTCTTGAGCCCTGAATGGGGAATTGAGGGCAACGTTTTGTCAATTGGTAGCTATTCTTTTGCCTTATTTAGATTCAAGTACGAAAGCGTATTGGTGTATAAGATAGGTGGAACGATCTCTTTGCCATCTAACTTGACCGTTCTCAATGTGAAAGCTGAAGACATTTTCACAACGCTCGGTTATGACAAAGCGCGACTGTGGCGTGCTATTGAGAAATCAAATACTGAACACTCAATGGTTTACTTAGATGAAGTAAACTAGAGATTTTTCTATAAAAATCTATTTTACTTGAATGGTTTACCAAAAATAGTATAACTTTGCCGATTATTAACAACAAAATAATTTATGATATGAAAAAGTTTTCATTTTTATCTTTGGCGCTCATTTTCTGCATTTTCATGGGAATGTCGCTCACATCGTGTGGTGACGATGAGCCAATAATAACCAACGATATTCAGAAATCGGAGTTAACTACTCCTCTTTTCTTGTTTGAGAAACCAAGCGCTAGTGTTGCTGATATACTTACCAATGGCTTTACCTTCTGGGCGTTTACCGAGAATAAAGCTGCTGAATGCGCATTCGTATTTGTCAATACCAAGCTACACCTGCGTTGCGATCGCTATGAGGAGAACTGGAGCCTTGGTAATGGCACAATTGACCTTGGTGGAACAGGTTCTATTATTACAAGGATAACAGCGTTAAATGTAAAAGCTTATATGTTTTTTAACAAGACATATTTTGCCTCCAATATGACAGTTGCTGGAGTTAAGGCTGAAGACATCCTTCCCAAAGGTTACACCAGAGAACAATTGTGGCAAGCTATCGACAATGCAAAAGCTTCAGGACAACTTGTACCTATAAGTCAGTAGTAATATTTCAACTAACTTGAGTTACCAATACAAAAAGCTATCACACTGGTTGTGATGGCTTTTTTTGTTGTGCAAACATATAAAAAACCTAAAAAAATGTAATTTTTGATTGTTTGTTTCGTTGTTATTTATACCTTTGCAATCCTGCTGTGAGAAAATGGTCTTAAGACGAGTAATGAATTTAAAGAGTAAAATACAGACAGTTAAGCTTTGTAGGGCATTGATGATGTGCCTTATAATGGTGTGTATAGGCATGCCATCTTGGGCTATCACAGCACCAGAGCAGCCCGCCATCTATAGCGCCGCTCTTGACAATCCATCGTTCCCTAAAGATACTGTTGACGCTCAACTTAATGCTTTGAGTGCTGAGGCGTGGATTATGATCGACGCTGAGACAGGAACATTGTTAAGCAGCAAGAACCCAGATAAACGTATGTACCCAGCAAGCATCACAAAGATGATGACTTGCATACTTGCGTGTGAGAGCGGGCGACTGTCGGAAATTGTCACTATCAGTGCTGCTGCGGCAGCTACCGAGTATGGCAATGTGAAGAAAGGCGAGAAATATGTGCTTCGCGATTTGCTCTATCGTGCCATGCTGCCTAGCGATAATGGCGCAGCTCATGCAATAGGGGAGTTCCTTGCTGCTCCCGATTCAATTCCCTTTGCCGACATGATGAACAAGAAAGCTAAGGAGCTTGGCATGAAAAATACCCATTTTGTTAACGCCCACGGCTTACCTAACGAGAATCATTACTCAACAGCTCGCGACTTAATGACGTTGCAAGAATATTGCATGAAGAATAAGGACTTTGCTGAGATTGTCTCTAATTCTTCACGTGACATCACCACTACATCAGGCAAAAAGATACATCTCAAGAGCACTAACCGTCTCTTTGGCCGTTATGATGGCTGCATAGGCGTTAAGACAGGAACCACCCGTGCTGCTGGCGGCTGCTTGGCATCGGCCGTGGTTCGTGACGGTGTAAAAATTTATCTCGTGCTGCTCAAGTGCACACCAGCGCGTCAACGCACCGATGAGTCGATAGTGCTTTATGACAAGGGTTTTGAAATGATGAAGACCATTATTGCTAAGAAGAAAAAGCAACGCGAGAAACGCGCGGATATCCCTAGGCCTAAGAGGAACGTATATAATCATCAGGAAGTTCCTCCCACACCAAAGAAAAAATAACCTAAATATGGTAAATATAACAATCAGAATTGTGGCACTGGCAGCAATTCTTTTTGTTTTTTACTGGTGCTTTGCTTTTTGCTTAGAAGATTTATTGTCCTTCTTTTTTGTGGATTTTGATGAGGACTTGTTATCCTTTTTCTTGTCGGTCTTCTTGTCGACTTTTTTGTAGTTTTTCTTACTGTCCTTTTTGTTGCTCTTCTTTGTCTCTTTTTTCTTCTCTTTGGGTTTGCTCTTCTCGGTTTTCTCAACATATTCGTTGAGGCTCTTGGAATCTTTTGAACTTGCGTCGCTTGAAGAACATTTTCTTTCAACGACGACAGCGACGAGTAGCAACACAATGAATAATGCTATTAACCATGCGCCAGTGCGCTCTTATTTTGACATTGAGAAAAAATCAGAGAGTTTGCCCATAATTGTATAAAATTTGATGTTGCAAAAATATCAATAAAAGCCCAAATATAAAAGAAATATTAGGGGAGAAATGTGTTTTTTGGCTCAAAATATGAAAAAAATATGCAATCTTAATAAATTATAGTAGAAAAATGCTTACATTTGCAGCCCCCAATCAATATTTGGGTTGATAATTAACATTGCCTTACGTAACTAAATGAAAAAGTTTTTAAATAAAATACCAGTAGGAGTGTTCTCTGTGATAGCGACAGTGATTGTCGTATATCTGCTTCTTGCGCCAGCAAGTGATGTTGAAAACTCATGGTTTGCGTTGTTACACTTTAAGCACTCCGATAAGTTGGTGCATTTCTTGATGTTCTTTTTCTTGAATCTTGCTTATCTTTATGATTATACCAAATTCAAGAGTCCTCATCACACGAAACTTGATGCCGAGTTGGCATTCACTGCTTTTGCCTCGATGCTTGGCCTGGTAACTGAGTCTTGCCAGTTGGCAATGGGTTCAGGTCGTGATTTTGACCCTTATGATATTATTGCTGATGTAATTGGTGCTTTTGCCGCATTCGGCTTGATGCGGTGGGTTGGTGGTCATTTTTTGCGCAAAAATGTCTTTAAGCGCCATAAAAAGCGTCGCCGCCATCATCATCACCATTCAAAAGAGAATAGTGAAAAAACTCAGAACGGGTAGCCAATAGCTATGTGGAACGCGAGACCGTCGCCAAATTTAGGAATGTTGAAATACCCTTTCTTACCAGTGTCGTAAGGAGCGTGCAGAGCAATACCCAAATCGGCGCGCAGCACTATCATCTCCATGTCAAACCTTAATCCAATACCAGTATTCAGCGCCAAATCTTTAAAGAAACTCTTTCCCTCAAGTTTGCCTCCAGGGCGGAACTCGTCATCTTTGAGCAGCCACACGTTTCCTGCGTCAACAAATACTGCGCCTTTTAAATAACCAACTAATGGTAATCGGTATTCTAAATTAGTTTCAAACTTAAACGTACCAGTTTGGTCATAGTAAGTGTCTCTATCAATAAATTTTGGTCGATAGCTTCCGGGGCCCACAGACCTCACTGCAAAGCCTCGCAGGGAGTTAGAGCCACCAATGTAGAATTGCTCCATATAAGGCACCTCCATTGAGTTGCCGTAGGCATGTGCAGCACCGATAAACACTCTCGTTACCAACTTGTGTTCACCAAAAAGATTTCTGGTCCATACAAAATTAGTATGTGCTTTGATAAATTGTGAGAAATATGTGTAGAGGATGTGCATATCGCCTTTCTCCACGCCACATGCTCTCCAGATTAGGTAGCATAGGTTACCTGCTTCGGTGACCGTTGTTGACCACACAAAGTTGTTCTTGCCAAAAGTGCGGTCAAGAGTGTAGGTGTAGCTCATCTGTGGAATGAACACGTCCTGGAAACTCTGCTCGATAGCACGGTTGTTGAAGTAGGCCGAGTCAAATGCAGCAGTAGTGCTGAGCAAGTTAGAATAGGTTAACTTGAATGGTGTGAGTTTGTGCTGCGAGTATCTTCTGGAATGCCACTCCCAAGTCATCTCGGCACTCACACGAGCCATTTTGAAATAGTTTGGTCTATTCATGAAGTCGCCTCCAATGGAGAACTTGGTCCAGTTGGTGTATCTTCGAGCCCTGTCAATAAATCTTGGGGCTAGGAGTCGTGGAATAGAGAGACTTACTTCAGCACCCAACTCATAACTGTTGAAGTCAGAACTCTTATAAGCGTTTCCCTTGCCAGTTTGCCATTCGTAGGAAGCTGTAACGTCGGCACTGAGTTGTTCGGCTCCACCAAAAATGTTTTTATGCTTGATACCAAGGCCAATTCCAGGGCCAATAAAGCTGGTGGATTTAGTGGTGGCCTTTGCCTCAACTTTCACCTCAATGGGTTTATCAAGGATGCAGGTAATATCAAGGTCGATAAGCCCATATCCGTTCTCGAGCAAGGTGTCGCGCGGAATTGCCTGTATGTTGATATTGCTGAAGATGCCTGTGCGCGCGAGATACATTTGAATAAGGTCCATGTTACCAACACGGAAAGGTCGTCCTTTACGACCTCTAATGCACGAGTTGATCAGGTCGTCGTCGATGTGGACTGGTTGCAGCTTTATTATGGTGCAATATTTCGCTTCAACGGTATCGGCAACTCCTCCAATCACTTCATCATCAACTCTAACGGTAATGTCATTACCTAGGTATTTTGTGTAAGCTTGGTTGGGAATGTTGGCCGATTTCACGAGTTGCATATTGATGACGCCTTTTTGCGTCACGCTGTCGGCAAGATACTCGATGTACTCAGGCCTGAAGAAATAATATCCTCGGTTTCGCAGTTGGTTGGCGATGTCGATTCTCACGTTATTGAGCGAGTCGAGGCAATATCTGCTGCCAGTCTTGAAATATTGGTTCTTGCGGGCAATAGAGTCAATAACGTTAGTGAGTGGAGTATCTTCGTTGATATAAGTGATCTCGCCTAGGGTGTAAGGTGCTTTAACGTCAACCTCGTAAGTGATTTTGGCTTTTTTCTGGTTTTTGTCGCTATAGTTGAGGGTGTAAGACGACTGAGAGTCGAAATATCCGTTGTTTCTCAGCAGCTCATTTATCATATTGACGCGGGTTTGAGGTCTCACACGACTGATGAGCACTGGCTTAGCCACCAGTTTCTTGTATAGCCACCCTGTTAGACCTTTGGAGTTCTCATCCCAGTGGTTATAAACCCACAGCCCGATAGGGAAGGGCGAGCGGATATAAGGCGAATAGAGCGGGTTGTTGGGCTTAACGTTAACTGCCGAAAAGATAAGGTCTTTGACGTCGGGATCGATATTGACGCTGTCGAGCTGGTTATACTGTATTTTCTTCACGCCAGTATACAGCACTTCTCCATCGGCCAGCCTGCTGGTAGTGGAGCAAGCCGCGAAGATTGCCATTAATGCAAGAAAAGTCAATATTTTAGCAGTGCATTTTATCATCTTGCTTGAGAAATTACTGTTGAGTATCTGAGCTTGCCGGAACTAGTGAATTGTCGTCATCATTTTGCTCGCTATCGACTTGTTGCGGCTCGTTCTTTTTTGATTTTTTCAACCACTTGAAGAGTTCTCCTATCGATGAAACTTTGTGCTTCATCACGAAACTAATGCCAGTGACTGTGACTTCGCCTTCAAGCACGCTTTCCAGGCCTCTGTGCCTGAAGAGCCTCAGGTATCTGGTGCCAGTGGGATTAAGCAGGTATTCAAATGAGATGTCGCTGATGAGGTTTTGAGAGAAGTTCTGTTCGCTTGTGGCCTCAGTAGAATACTCTCCGCCCACGGCAATCTTGAAGCGCTCGCCAAACAACGATTTCGACAATCGGTAACTGTAGCTGGTCTCTATCCTGCTGCCTTTTTGTGTGCCTTCATATTGGTTGATGCCAAACGATAGGTCAATGCCCTTGAGGTTGTTGGCAGTCCAGTTGTTGATTTGCGATTGCAGGAACGAGAACAGCGCTCCAGTAGTAGAGAAGTCGCCAGTAGGCATTGAGCCTGAGTAGGAGTTATAGAGCAAGAGGTTGATGGCTGTCTGCGCGCGTTGAGTCTCGGTCAAGGTCTGCAATTCGCTCTCCACTGTAGCATCATTCTTTGCCTCAAGGTCAAACTTAAGGTCGATGTTGCTAAGGGTGTTTTGAAGTTGCGTTATGATGTCGAAATCAACAAGCCTAGAACCGTTGCCGCTGGTGTTTGGTACGCTTGTGCGCACGCTATTGGTGGCTTTGAGGTTGAGTTGCGGGTTGAGCATCTCACCATTCCATGTTAGGCTGCTGCCTTCGACCAGATTGAAGACCTTTTGGCTGATTACTGGAGGAGTGTATCTCACTACACCCGATGAAACAGTGTAGGTTCCTGAGAGGTGGTCTTTACCAGCAAAGTCGAGCAGGTATCTCAATCGCCCTGAGCCATCTACAGTCACTCGGTCTTTACCTTCGGGTTGAAGGAAGGCGTTGATTTTCGCTCCCTTCTGAACATCAATGTTTACAAGAATGTTAAGTGCTGAGGAAGTAGTTCCGCCAGTGATAATAGTCTCATTGTACCAAGCGGTGTCGTTGGGGTTGATAAAGGTGACCATGCCCTCGGTGGCGCTGTTGTTTACAACTGAGTTGATGTCATCTTGCATCACATAGGTGATGTTGGAGCCTGCCAGCAGCGTTGCGTCGGCATTAACCGCGGTAAGATTGTTTCGAGACTTGATGTTTCCGTCGAAGTCGATGAAGCCATCACCGAAGATTTCTGAATATGGCTTTTGAACACTACCGAAGAACTGGATATTCTTGCCCTTGAGGTCGAGGTCCATCTTGATGTCGTCGATTGACCTGAAATCTACGGTGCCATTGAGCTTAGCCGCATTGTTGTTAAGACCGTAGATTTGATAGTTGTTAAACTCGATGACGTTGTCGTTGATGTCGATTTGCTTCTCTGACAAACGGAGCGAGCTACCATATCTTGGCAGTTTCACATAGGCGGTGTCGCTTACGAGGAAGCCATTGACGAGAGGGTTATCGAGCGAGCCGTCAACCGAGAGTTGGCCGTTTGCAAAGCCGTC
Source organism: Muribaculaceae bacterium (assembly GCA_017964485.1). Lineage (GTDB taxonomy): Bacteria > Bacteroidota > Bacteroidia > Bacteroidales > Muribaculaceae > Sodaliphilus. The sequence goes on from JAGCRW010000098.1 coordinate 20,637, forward strand.
GAGCATTACCATGCGTCCAGGGATGAATGGCGAAACCTTCCTCAATGGGAACTTGGTGAGATCAACTTTCACGTTGAGCGGGTTGCTTGCCGTGCTGTCGTTAAGAGCGCCGTAGGCTACAGCCACATCTGAGCCATCGATATTGAGGTTGGCAATGAGGTTGGTACTTGAAGTGTGTGGGTCGATAGTAAGCTTGGTTTGCATCTTCAAGTCGCCTTCAGGCATGCGGTTATAGGTAAATTTGTGCAACTCAATCTCTCCGTCACCCTCGAGGTTGCGCCCATCGAAGGATAGTGCTATGTCAGCATCCATCACGCCCGAAACCGACTCCAGAGAAGGAACAATATTTGTGAATTCCTGAATTCTCAAATTCTTGATATTGGCGAGTATGTTTTGCTTGCCGGCGACTTGGATTGGGTCGGTTTTGAGAGAAACGAGGCTTGAGTCTCTCTCAAGGGTAATGTCGGCTTCCAGTCGCTTGTCTCCAAAATCGATTTTCACATAGTTGCTGTCGTTAAGGTTCCACTGCTTATATGCGATAATCGGCTGATGTGGCAAAACGTTGGCATGGATAATCGAGTCTTCAACAATAGCATTGATTCCTATGTGATAACCAGTTTCTTTGTCAATATTCTTTTGGCTTACCAGCATATTCACATTTGAGCCTTTGAGATAACCAGCTATATCCACTTGTGCCATCTCGTCCCATGAGCCTTTATTATTCTCCATGCGCACGTTGTAGCCAATCATCTTGTCAACTTCCTCGATGTTGAAGATGAGTTTGTCGATGACATGTGTGCCATAGCCCAGGTTGTTGGCATAGGCACGGGCATGGAGCGTGGAGTCTTTGTACAGGTCGGCCTGCAAATCTCGGAAATCAATATCCCATTTTCCCACATAGCGCTGAACTATACCGCTTGGTCCCATCTTCATTTTCAGGTTGAACTCAGGAACTTCATCGGCAATTTCATTAGCATTAAGGTCAATCTTATTGTATTGGCGTTTTGCAATCTCAATGCATCTGTCAAAGCTCTTCATCAGGTCGTTGACGCTGTGAGGGGAGTTGAAATTTATATAATTGCTCTGCTCATTGAAATTAAATGAAGATGAATTTTTGTTTAGGTCGAAATCGATGTCGGCCTTTTCGGTGTAAAAACGCTCTTCATCAAGCATCCAACTCAGATCATTGAGCGACATAGTACCTTTGTATTCGTTGGTCTTCATGTTGAATTGCCCGTGCATCTCAACGTCACCGCTGCCGTTGCAGGGCATGTCCATGAACTTGAGAGCCTGCAAGTCAAGATCGCGGATGTTGCCTTTGAGATTGACGTTGTAGGTATCGCCGTTAATAGTGCCATTCACGTCGGCATATACGTCGCAGTTGGGATTGACCGAGTTGATGTGACCATTAAAGGCATTGCCGTCAAGTGTGATGTTGCCTTGTAGGTCTTTGTAGGTCTGGTTGTTGTAAACCACGCTCTGCAAGTCAATGTCGGCGTTGATTCGTGTGTTAGGGTTGAGCAGGTCAAATTTCTGACCTTTGGCCTTTACCGCCGCGGTGAGGTTGCCCACGCCTAGCTGTGGTGCAATCTCGTTAACTGGGAACGAGTTGAATGTGGCGTCGATGTCATATTTCTCGGTCTTGGGATCAAAACTGCCTTTAGCTGCCATGCTGCCACGGTTGCGTGCTTTGACTTTGGCATCAAAATTGGTGCCGTTGAGTTTCACGTCGGCATCATAGTTGCGATAGTGCTTGCCGGCATAGTCGATGTCGTCGAGATTGATTTGCGCGTTGACCGAGGTGTTGTTGCCCAGGAAGTCAAAGCCATGACCATCGGCCTTGATGTGTGCCGTGACATTGTTGACATCAAGTTGTGGCATCAGCTTTTTCACTGGCAGCGATTTGGCGGTTGCGTCAACAGTATATCGGTCGCTGTTGAACTCATAACTGCCTTTGCCCACGAGGCTTCCGCCCGATTTAAGCCTCATGTCAACGTTACCTGCGACCGACTTGGAGTTGTATTTTATATTGCCCTTGAGATTCATGGGCACCACATTAACCTTTTTTTGCAGGTCTTTGCTAAGGAACTCATTCTTTGCGAAGTCGATATTGTCGATATTGGCATCGAGGTTCACATCGGCTTGGAGTTTTGAGGGCTCGGTAATGTTCTTGATGTTGCCGTCAACTTTGGTTTTCACAAAACCGGGGATTTGGAGCTCACCGTTGCTTATGTCAAGGTCGCGGGCGTTTCCCTCAAACTTGCCCTTGAATTTAACGGGATGGTTCTTGGGTATGAATTTTGTGACTCCTGACAGAGAAGGCATCACCGAGTTGATTTCCCGCAGGTCGATCGATGCATCGGTGGTGATGTTCATGCTTCCCGTCGGTTTCTCGTCAAAGATGCTCATGTCAACCTTTCCGTCAAGGTCGATAGTGCTGTTCTTGGTTTTGACGGTGAAGTCTTTGACCTGAATGTCTTGTGGATTTACGTCAACTTTGCCATGAGCGTCACGAATCTCGAGCCCGCCGCGTTCCTTTGCCTTAAGTTCCTGAATGGGCGCCTTGACAATAGCTCCGCGGTTGTAGAAATCGGTGACGGTGAAATCGAGGTCGCTTACTTCGACATGGCTCATGTCCAAGCCGTTGCCAGGTTTTTTGCCCTTCTCGGCATAAGTGGCACGGCCACCTTTCAGAGTGATAGTGTCGCCCTTAACGGTCCACGGGATAGTGTCGCTTGGGTCGTCTATCTTGGGCGGAGTGGGGTATAGCTTGTCGTAAGTTGCCGCGAGTTTTCCGTTTGGATAGATATACTTGCAATCGATGCTGTCAACCTTGAGTGACTTGGCATCAACAGTGTGCTGCCCTGTATCTACACACCCATCTCTAAGTTCAGCCCTTGGTAGGTGTGCCTTCATCTCGTGGATAGTGGGCTCCATTACCATAGTGTAATCTACATCGTTGAGCACAAGCCTGTTGGCTTCTATTCTCCACGGCTCCGATTTGGTGGTGTCGTTATCTTGGTAGGACTTATGAGGGTATAGCGCCAATTTCACATCGCCTCCCGAGAGTTCGCCGTCAAGGAGGTTAATTTTGTGATTGTCGAGGTCGATGTTGGCGCCTGTGAGTTTACAGTGCTTCACGTCGGCACGGAGCATCATGGATGCATCGTTGCTTACAAGGCGGTATTTGCCGTCTTCCAGCTCGGCGCCGTCAATCTCAAGACGCTTGTCTAGCAAGGGCTTAACAGCCACATCGGCAGTGAATTTCTTTGCCACCACCATCGTGTCGCCAAACTGATCAATCAGCGTCATGTCGTCGATGGCGATGTCGAGCGGGAACTTGATAAGAATTCGCCCAATGCTCAGGTCCATTCCAGTCTTTTCTTTCACATAATGGCACGCAATGTCTTTGGCCTTGTTCTGCACCCAGGGAATATACAACAAGAAGGGCAGTGCTATGATAAGCACTAGCAGAATGCCAAGCGCCCATTTCAGCGCCTTCCAAATCTTATGTGTTACCTTCTTTCCCAAGTTAATGTGCTAGAATATTGCAAATTATACTCACGCCACAAATGCTCATGACGCTAATATGTCAAAATAACTTACAAATTTAAGAAAAAAGTTTGAAATAAACACTATTATTTCAATTAAAGCGCATTTTTTTTGCATTAAAGCTTTCTGCGTTAAAATGAGGGCGCGTTTTCAGGAATGTGAGAGCTTAGTATACGCCATGATTTAGGGTAGAGGTTGTTGGCGCGGTTGCCTAGATTGTTGACGAAGCCTAAAATGGCGTTTTGGTAAGTAATCAAGATGTAGCCTCGAGGGGCATTGATGGTGATTGCTTCACCTCGCAGGTAGGCTATCGCTGTGTGGTAATCTACCTCGCATTTCTCGAAGGCATTATCTCGCAGTTGAGGCGACATGGCAAGTTGATGAGAAGGGACGATTTTATTGCCTTTCATCGTTCCAATCTCAATGTTCAAGCCTTTGATAATGTGTAGATTATTGCCACCTACTGAAATTAATTCTTTAAGGTCTTTATTGGTTGCTATAATTGTGCCATTGTTGTCGCTTAATTCATAGTCGCCGTCTAGCCAAGATGAAACTTCTTTGGGTATCTTTGAAGATGTGTTTTGCCATTTTTGTTTTGACGATTTGTATTGTGCAATATGCATTAGTCGTTGCGCACTGTGCATTTTCCTTAACACACAAAAAAATAGCCCTTCTCCACGTGTGCGGTGTGGCAGGAACCGATAGCAGGGAATATTGTTTCCCGAGAGGTCGCCAGTTACGTTCCAAGCCTCTTCTACAGGCACCTCTACAAAACTGGCGCCCAGTTCGTTTGCGATGTAAACTGCCATTTTCTCATTCTCGTCGAGGTTGTAGGTGCAAGTGCTGTAGATTAACAAACCGCCAGGCTTGAGTGCGGGCCATATGTCGTTGAGAATCTCACGCTGTCGTGCCGCGCATTGTGCCACTAGTTGTGGCGACCATTGCGAAACCGCTTCTTCATCTTTCCGGAACATTCCCTCTCCGCTGCAAGGCACATCGGCGGCGATGACGTCGAAGGTGTTTTCAAGCTTGCCTAGTGCTCGTGGAGAGTCGTTGGTAACCATGCAGTTATTATGCCCACACTTGATGATGTTCTCTCGCAGGACTTGCGCACGAGGGTGAACAATCTCGTTGGCAACGACTACGCTGCCTTGTGGCAATGCTTGCAGGGCGGCAGTGGTTTTCCCTCCAGGGGCGGCGCACAGATCTAGATACTTAGCAGGCTTGCCTACAAGCGATTTTATGGCGTGGTAAATGAACATCGACGAGGCATCTTGCACATAGTAGCTGCCTGCATGCCAGTGAGGGTCAAATGTGAACTGTGGGCGCTCGCTCAAGTAGGCACCCATCTCACACCACGGCACCCGTTCAAGCCCAGCTGGAGGGTTGAAGCCTTTGCTGTCGTTGAATCTCACTGATATAACTGGCTTATCGTTCTCAATGGCACGCAGCATAGCACTTGCCTCATCAACAGGCAAGAGATTATTAATTTGCTGAATGAAATGCTCGTTTAGGTTCATAGTGCAAAGTTAGTAAAAAGTTTTCAATATACTGTGTTTTTTTAATATGGTTCTTTTGGGATTTCATTTCATATTTTTGTAAAAATATTTTTTATGTTTGATATCAATAAAAATATCAATAACGGCTATATATGGCTTAACCGCAATATCATTTACTGGGAGTACATGAATGAGCCCACCGTGGTAGTGGTGTTCATCACGCTGCTGTTGCTCGCCAACCACCGTGAGCAGGTTGTGGATGGAATCACTGTTGAGCGAGGTGCAACGATAGTGAGCATAAGGCGATTGAGTGAGATTACTGGTTTATCAAGATCGACCATCTTCAAAGCGTTGAAAAAGCTGGTTGCGAGCGGCGAGATTGAACGTGTGAGTGTTCTAAAAAATCAAATGAAGAATAGACTACTAAATTACTCTAAATATCAGCGAGTTAGCCTTGGTAATGCAGAAAATGGTATTCTAAAAAATGAACCCAAACAAGAATATATATATAAAAACAAAAAATCATCATCATTATCAAGTAATAAAATAACGCACGCGTACATGAAAATGTTGAATGATATTCTTGATAGCGGTGTTCTTGTTGAGCAGTTCTGCATGAAGGACGTGATGAAAGCCGCATGTTTTATAAAAAATGCAAAAAATAAAGTATTTTTTGGGTGCAATAGGGATATAATTAGTAATTTCGTACAAAATATTAATTCTAAAATAAAATCAATATGAAGAAGTTCACAAAAATCATTTTGGCGATTGCAATAGCTCTTATTGCTATGCCTGAAATGCAGGCTGATCACTTGATAGTAATCAGTGCCAACGACACTCACAGCCAGATTGAGCCTAACGGCAACCTCGGTGGTCTTTTCCGTCGTCGTGCCGCTATGGACGAGATTCGTCGTAACAACAAGAATGTCATCGCCGTTCATGCCGGTGACGCGGTGCAAGGTACACTCTATTTCAGTTTGTTTAGAGGAGAAGTAGAATATGCCTCAATCGATAGCCTGGGCTATGACATGATTGTTCTAGGCAACCATGAGTTTGACAATGGCATTGACGAGCTTGCCAAGTACTATAAGAATATCAAGGCGGTGAAACTATCGGCAAACTATGACTTCAGCAACACACCTCTTGCCGATGTGTTCCAGCCCTATAGCATACGCACCGTTGACGGCAAGCGCATAGGCTTCTTTGGCATCAATGTTGCTCCCAAGGGCCTTATTAGTGACGACAAATATGAGGGCATGCTATATCTCGACAACGCAGTAGTTGCCGATGCCACAGCCAAATACCTCAAGGAAGTTCAAGGTGTGGACTTCACCGTGATGATTTCTCACATTGGCTACTATCCCGAGGCTGTGGGCTTGGTGGGCGACTCGATTATCGCCACTCAGTCGCATTACATCGATATGATTGTTGGTGGCCACACTCACACTCTTCTTGAGCCAGGAGATCCACGCACTCAGGTTCGCAATGCCGACGGCAAGATTATCACCATTGGCCAGAACGGCAAGACAGGCAAGTACATTGGCACCTACGACATCGACCTTGATGACTTTAGCGTGAAATATGGCCAAGTGAAACTCGATAAGTCCTTCGACGCTAAGGCCGATTATCCTGCTATGCGTGCCTGGTTGGAGCCTTATAAGTTTAAGGTTGATAGCGTGATGGACAATGGTGCCACTTTCAGTTTTGATTACAACATTGGGGATAAAGAAGCTCATTATGTCTCAGCAGGAAGCGCAGAAATAGTATACGATAATAAAGCTGTTGGGAAAGTCATAGCGAAAGGA
>JAGCRW010000099.1 GCA_017964485.1 Muribaculaceae bacterium
ATGTGAAAAATGGCTCACTCTGCGAGAAGAAGAACTCCATGTTATAGCCCGTGAAAGCATAGGCGACAGTGGCACCAGTCACCGAGGCGATAATCAGCGGCACAACCGACTTGGAGTTCAGGTCAATAAGAAGCACCTCGATGGTAAACAGCACACCGGCAATCGGCGCCTTGAAGATTCCTGCTATACCTGCCGCCGCGCCACAACCCACAAGAAGCATGAGGGTTTGCGGAGAAAGTCTGAAAAACTGCCCTAAATTAGAGCCTATGGCGGCGCCTGTGAAGACGATAGGTCCCTCGGCTCCCACCGAACCACCAAAACCTATAGTTACCGATGACGATACCAGCGAGGCATACATATTGTGAGTCTTTAATCGGCTCTTGCGCTGGGCAATAGCATAGAGCACGCGCGTAACGCCGTGATAGATATCGTCCTTGATGACATAGCGAACATACATACCCGCGAGCAGAATGCCCACTACAGGGAACACCAGATACTCGTAGTTGCCACCTGCAATGCGCACATGCTTGGTGAGAATGCCAGCGATGAAGCCTATAAGGAACTTGAGCAGTACTGCGGCGAGACCTGATACGGCTCCTACGACGAGAGCGAGCATCACTACAAAGGTCTTCTCCTTGATGTGATTCTCACGCCAACGGCGCACTGCCGCAATCCATCGCGACACACCTTGCTCCACGGGCTCTTCAGATGTCTTATTTACCTTACCGTAACTGTTCATCACACTCCCTTGCCGGTAACAACGATTTTTATGGTATAAGCCAGAATCTTGATGTCGTTAAGGAGCGACATATTCTCAATATAAAGCAAGTCGTAGTCGAGACGCTCGAGCATCTCATCTACATTGCGTGCATAGCCAAACTTCACCTGACCCATCGATGTGATGCCAGGACGAACTTGGTGCACAAGCAGATAAGCGGGTTTGCGGGCGACAATCTGGTCGATATAATACTGGCGTTCGGGACGCGGTCCCACGAGCGACATATCACCCTTGAACACGTTCCAAAACTGCGGCAGCTCATCGATGCGGAACTTGCGCAGCACATGACCTAAGCGTGTGATGCGAGGGTCATCGGTGCTCGAAAGCTGAGGCGTGTTGTCTTTCTCGGCATCGGCAACCATAGAACGGAACTTGTAGATTTTGAATCGTTTATTATGATATCCCACACGCTCCTGGGAGAAGATGACGGGACCATCTGAATCTAGTTTTATAAGTATCGCCACAATTAAATATACCGGCAAGAGTAGCACCATCAGTATAGCCGAGACGACAATATCCATCACACGCTTGATGTTCTTGCCACCCTCGCTCATAGTGCTGCCGCCCACGTCAACTAGCGGGTCACCATAGAGGTTGCTGAATCGGGCACGCGACATGAACACATTCTTCTTGTCGGGCGTCATTTTGATTGGCAGATTCAAGGCATAGAGGCGGTCGATAATCGCCAGCATCTGCTCCATGTTCTGCTTAGTGGGCACAACTATCACCTCGCTTACCTGCTGCTCCTTGCACACGTCCACTATATCGTCCCAATCATAGATTGGAAGGGCTATATCCTTTACCCTATTCTCTCCTGGCAGCTCAACAAAGCCCACCACGTCGTAACCAAAGGTGTTGATGTTTTTCTTCAAGCGCTGATAGAACGAGAATCCCGAAGCGCCACTACCCACTATCAATGCCTTGAACTGCAACTGGCCGTTCCTGATGCGGCGTGTGACGGCATTGGTAATCAACAACCTCACTAAATACACTACGAAGAACAGCGTGCCCACAAGTAGGAATATCACCTCATAGTTCTCGGTGCGGCTCTCAACCATATCGTTGATGAGCGCAATGAGAATAATCAGAAAACTGTTGCACACGGCACTCAGCAGCGTTATGATGAACTCCTGCAATCGTGACTTGCGGTAAGGAACATTGTAATAACCCGAGAGATAGTAGATAAACATCATGAGCAACGGGAACACCACCTGCCCAACTACCACATTCTCTGACACAAGGAACGAGCTCAACGACAGCCAACCGCCCTTCACAAACCCGAAGTGATAACGCATCAGGTTGAAAAGGAACCAAGCCACATTCGACGACACAAAGTCACCGAGGACATATCTTAGCCGTTGCCGCTGTTCGCCAGTCATTTTATAGTAATCAGTTTTTCAGTATTCTTAAGTATCTGCCTAGAACTTAATATTTTACTCTCAAAGCTTATCTAATTATTTTAAACGTTCCATCGCTATGAAGCATGATAATGTTTGATGCCGAGCGAGGCTTAGTATCATCCTGCCGGTATTTCACCACATAGTCAACACGCTGCTTTATCTCGTCGCTTATGTCGGCAAAAGTCTTGGCGCTGGGCTCACCGCTCATGTTAGCTGAAGTCGATACTAAGGGCTTGCCAAACTCGGAGCAGAGTCGCTGCGAGAACTCCTCATGAGGGATGCGAATACCCAGTGAGTCATTCTCTCCAAGCAGATTAGGAGCCACATTATAAGCTCCATCATATATAATTGTCAGTGGTTTCACTGCCACGTCAAGCAACTCTCGAGCCATCTCGGGCACACTCACCACATAGTGGTCGAGATGCTCTGCACTGCCCAGAAGCACGATAAGCGCCTTACTGTCGTCGCGCCTCTTGAGGTCATACACCTTCTTCACAGCAGCGGCATTAGTCGCATCACAGCCAATACCCCATATCGTATCGGTAGGATACAATATCACCCCACCACGGCTCAAGACCTCAATGCAAGCTTGTATATCTTCGTCAATTGTCATTAGTCTAACTTCATTTCTTAAATCACTGCTTCATGCGATCTTCTCAAATCAAAAAACAAAGGTAGTGCAATCTTTGCGATAAAAAAAGTAAAAATCACATTTTTCCGTCTTTTTTTTCTCTAAAATTGTTAAAATCCACTTTTTTTGAACACTCAAGTTAATATTTTCGCTAAGTTTGCAGTCTAATTGAGAAGTAGAACAAAATTAGACAAATATACTATTATGACAAAATTCAAATTTGCATTTCTAGCAGTGGCTTTAGTTGCTACAGTTGCTTTGGCCCCAAGTGCTTTGGCCAAAGGCAAGACCAGCACACCACAGGTCATCTACACAGGCGAGATTGCCAAGAAAGTGATTGGTTATAATAGCACCACACCTGTGAGCATCAGCATCACTAACGGACGCATAACCAACATCACAGCCCTTGACAACAAGGAAACCCCAGCCTATTTCAAAAAGGCCAAGGAAAAGGTGTTTAGTCAGTTTATTGGCAAGACTGTTGACGAGGCTCTGAACCTCAAAGCCGATGTTGCAACTGGCGCAACCTATTCAAGCGAAGCCCTTATCAAAAACATCAAGATGGGCTTGCAGCAAGCAAAGGAAAGTAGTCCCAAGCAAACCAACAGCAAGGGCAAGAACAAAAAAGGCAAAGGCAAGCGCAGCATGACAAAATAATGCTTACCCTTAGCTTTAATGACAATGAGCAAGAACCCCATCGCAGGTTCTTGCTCATTGATTTTTCCTAATTAGTTGCTGCGTCATCAAAAGCAATGCATCGCAATGTAGCCCAAGAATGTTACAAAGAACATGATGCCAAACACGTTAAATGTAGTGTTTACAAGTCGGCGCACGTTGACAAACTCGCTGTTGCCCAGCGCACAAGAGTTGATGTTATCTGTTTTTTTCATAGCTGTATAATTTTGATTACGACGCAAAAATACACAACTCATGGGCAAAAACACAGCACATCAAATCTAAAAAATACTAAAACCAAATAAACAAAAAAGTGCCCAACGCACGTTGCGCTAGGCACTTTTTCAATTTATGAAAGTTTTACCTCTTATTTCACAACTTTGATGACGCTCTTAGAGCCGTCGTTCATCTCACGTACCACGATATTTACACCCTGGAATGGAGTAGCGCTCTCAACGCCAGCTACATTGTAGTAACGAACAGCCTTAACGTTCTCCATGTTGATAGTGCTGATGCCAGTAGCGGTCTTGCTGATGGTCATTACGAGAGGCTCATTTACGGCCTTCTCTTCAGGAGCAAGTTCCATACCCTTGATAGTGAAGGTGTACTCGCCACCCTCTTCTATCTTGAAGTTTGCACCGTCAACAAGTCCTACCTCACTGATGGCATCGGTGATGAGGAAGTAGCCAACATTGTTTTCGTCAAGTCCACCGAACCAAGTCCAGCCGTCTCCGTTAGGAGTGATTACCTTGAATTCAGCACCTGCCTCAAGTTCAGTGGTAACGGTATATTCGTCGCCTGCCTCATTTCCAGTGAATGCAATCATACCAGTCTCCTGGCTCCAACCGTTGAAGGTACCAACCAGATAGAACTCATCGTAGCCTGTTACTGGCTCAACATGCTCTACAAACTCGAGAGGCAACAACTGAGGAGCGTTGCTATAGATAGTAGTTACACCATAAACATCGTAGGTCTTGTCGTCGGTTGGGAAGGTAACACCAAAGCGGTTGAAAATAGCAAGTGTCTCCTCACCAATCACAAGGTTGCTGCCATCAACGGTAGCACCCTTAACAACAGCATAGAGATTCTGGTTGTCGGCATATTGGCTGATTGCAAGTTCTGCTGCAACGAGCTCGGCTGTCTCGGTAGAAGCTTGCATTCCGGTCATGTTGGTCATCTCAGGCATACCGTTGTAAAGAGTCTTCTTAGCGCCAAAACCTGCAGGAATAACATCACCAAACTCATAGGCCTGACCTGCATTGCCATAAATAAGCACGCCACCTGTCTCATCTTGAGCATAGAGGCGCTGACCGGCCTGACCACTAACAACGAGGTTGCCAGTGAACACAAATGTCACACCATCAGCAAGAGCTTCAAACTCAGCAACTGTAGCAGCTGTTACAGTCTTTACAAACTCCTTAGAAGCGACAGCCGAAACAGCACCAGTAACGTCATAGGCAATAGCCTTAACGGTAGCGCTCTCAGTAAGCTCGAATGGAGCGGTGTACTCGGTAGAGTTGATTGTTGGGTCGGTACCATCGATAGTGTAGTGGATAGAAACGCCCTCTTCCTCGCATGTGATAGTAACGGTGGTAGAACCAATAAATGGAGTCTCACCGCTGATTACTGGAGTAGCAACGGTAACACCCTGAGCTACAAACTCGAGAGGCATAAACTGTGGAGTTCCATTGTAATAGCTTGTGATACCATAAACATCATAGGTGTTGGCATCGGTTGGAATAGTAGTATTAAAGCGGTTGTTG
>JAGCRW010000100.1 GCA_017964485.1 Muribaculaceae bacterium
GGAGCAATGGTCAAAGGCATACTTACCGATTTTCGTCACCGAGTCGGGGATGCTGACGCTCGTCAGGCCGGTGCAACCTGAGAAGGCGCCCTCATTGATTGCCGTCACCGAGTCGGGGATAACAATGCTCGTCAGTCCGGAGCAATGGCCAAAGGCATACTTACCGATTTTCGTCACCGAGTCGGGGATGGTGACGCTTGTCAGGCCCGTGCATTCAGAGAACGCATTGCTGCCAATCTCAGTCACTGAGTCGGGGATGGTGATGCTCGTCAATCCAATGCAACCCGCGAACGCACAGTCGCCAATCTCGGTCACCGAATTGCCGATGGTGACGCTCGTCAGACCCGTGCAACCTCTGAAGGCATATTCGCCGATCTTGGTCACCGAGTCGGGGATGGTGATGCTCGTCAGACCCGTGCAGTCTCTGAATGCAAATTCTCCAATCTCGGTTGTTCCTTCGGGGATGATTCCCACTCCATCTTTGATTTCGTATTCTGCCATATCGGTTTATCGCGATTCACCCTTCACATCGCGAGGTTTCTACGGGGTGTTCTTTAAATCCAAATCTGACTCAAGCAATTTATAGAACGCCCCTTAAGGTTATGAAATGTATTTTTCTACAAAGTTAGCGGTTTTAATGTAAAGATGTGTTGCCCCCCCTTAAAATGTGTTAATGTGTTGTTTTTTGTTGAAATCATGGCAGAGATTGCAACAAACGGGAAGAAAACGACTTTTTCTATTGTTTTTTTGAATCTTAGTGCGAACCTTCTATCTTCTTAACGACAAGGTGGAAGATCGGATAGACGAGTTCAAGTTGAGACTTGAGAAACTCTATTTAGAAGTGACTCAGATTACAGGATTTGACTATAATGAGGCGAGGGCACTGAAAAAGTCCACGTTTTTATGATAGTGGACAAGAAATTCTACTAAAAGAGTTGCGAACTTGGCTTATCCAGGTTCGCATTTGTTTGTGTTATCCCAAAATTTCTGTCATATATTAAAGTAGTTGCTGCGGTCGAGGTTGCGGTAGCCGATGGCTTCCATGATGTGGTGCTGGCGGACTTGGACGCTGCCTTCAAGGTCGGCGATGGTGCGGGCGACTTTTAGGATGCGGTCGTAGGCTCGGGCGCTCATGTTCATCTTGGTGATGGCTTCGCGGAGTTTTTCCATTCCTTCGGCATCGGGTTCGGCGTATTTGTGGAGCAGGGCGGTGGTCATCTGAGCGTTGCAGTGCACACCGGGGTTATTCTTGAAGCGCAGGCTCTGGATGGCTCTTGCTTTGATGACTCTTTCCCTTATTGCCGCACTCGGTTCGCCTGGCTGCTTGCTCGACATCTGCTCAAAGTTCACCGGCTGAACCTCGACCTGCAGGTCAATTCTATCCAGTAATGGGCCACTAATCTTGCTCATATATTGATGCCGCTGATGCGGTGTGCAGATGCATTGCTTGGTTGGGTGTCCATAGTAACCGCAAGGGCATGGATTCATGCTTGCCACGAGCATAAATGAAGCTGGATAATCAATACTGTATTTTGCTCGGCTGATGCTGATGTGCCTGTCCTCAAGTGGCTGGCGCATAACCTCTAAAACGCTGCGATTGAATTCAGGAAGCTCATCAAGAAAGAGCACCCCATTGTGCGCAAGTGATATTTCCCCGGGCGTGGGATAAGTGCCTCCACCAACTAGGGCTACTGGCGAGATGGTGTGATGCGGGGCTCGGTATGGGCGCACGGAGAGTAGGGTAGTGCCTTGCGAGAGTTTGCCTGCCACGCTGTGAATCTTGGTCGTCTCAAGTGCCTCGCTAAGCGTGAGAGGAGGCAGAATCGATGGCAGTCGCTTCGCCATCATCGACTTTCCACTGCCTGGCGACCCAATCAGCATAATATTGTGCCCTCCGGCGCATGCCACCTCAAAGGCGCGCTTAACCATCTCCTGGCCCTTTACCTCGCTGAAATCGTAAGGGAACGAGCCTTGCGCGCGTGCAAACTCGGCGCGGGTATCGACAATGGTGGGCGTGAGAGTAATCTCATTATTGAAGAATTGAATTACCTCTTGAATATTGTTCACTCCATAGACGTTGAGGTTGTTGACCACGGCTGCCTCGGTGGCATTATAGCGTGGCAGAATAAAGCCATCGAGCTGCATTTCGCGGGCGAGGATAGCCATGGGCAGGGCTCCCTTAATGGGCTTCACTGCGCCGTCGAGCGAGAGTTCGCCCATAATCATATATCGCCCAAGACGGTCGGCGCCAACCTTCTCGTCGCTGGCGAGAATGCCGATGGCGATAGGCAAATCATAGGCCGAGCCTTCCTTCTTGATGTCGGCAGGCGACATATTGATTACCACTGCTTTATGAGGGAATTTTAGTCCCACGTTGGCAATGGCGCACTTCACGCGCTCAAAACTCTCTTTCACCGCAGCGTCGGGGAGTCCCACAAGCACATAGCCAGTGCCCCAGTCCACTGAGGCCTCAATCTCGACGGAGATGGCATCAATTCCCTGCAATGCGGCACCAAGTATCTTGCTCAGCATAATATGGTGGTTTTTAAGTTAGTAGCTGATGAGGTAACTCTAATCTCAAAAAAGAGAGAGTTAGATATTCTCGACTGTCTGTCGTGCTTTGATGGGGTTGTCGCCGCGGTACTGCTGGTTGCCGAGCGAGTCGGTAACGATGATGGTGGGCGTGGTGTTGACCTGAAGGTTCACAATCTCACCGTTCATCATCGAGCCAGGTACCCAGTAGTGCTTCCAGGTGGTGCCGTCTTGGTGTGTGGCGAAGTACCACCCTGTTGAGTCAATGTCGAGGCTGATGTCCATCACTTGTACTTGTGAGAGGTCGAGCATCTTCATTTCATCAAAGATTTCTTTGCGCTTGTTTGAGCCCAGCTCCCTGTCCCAAAAGACGATAACCGATGGTTTGTCACCTTTGATGTGTGCCATTTGAAAGTCGCCGGTGCTTTGCTCAAAAATGTTGAGCGAGGTGAGCTTAGTGGCTGGTTTCTTGGCTCTTGCCTTGAGCAGGTTGTAGCTGTCGATTAGCGACTCGGGTTTAGCGCTGTCATCGATTTTTTCAAGTAACTTGTCAATTGCCGTGTCATCGCCTGGACTGTAGTCAAGCATCACGAGCACAGTAGATACTATGCTTTTGGGATTGTCCTTGACAAAGTACTCGATAGCGGTATTGAGGGCCTGCGTGTTGGCCGACTTATACTCCGTTTTGTGCTTGACCAAGAAGTCGTTGTACTGCTTGGCCATCTCCGAGCCTTCCACCCTAAGGTCGTAAGGCTCAAGGATTTTGCCCTTCACTTCCAGCTTGTCGCCACCAGCGACAACAAGTTTGATAATGGGCACATTCATCTTGTTATATACCATGAGCAGCGAGGGGTTGGAGCAAGTTCCCTCAATCTCAAAGGAGTTGTTCTCGCATCTTGCCCAGTAATCGACGATGCCGCCATCGGCGCCGCTATAAACCACTTTCACCTGTTGAGAGCCAAGGCCTTGCAGCTCCGCCTTCACCTTAAATGGCTTGTTCTCCTTCTTGCAGCCGCACATCACTGCCACAACCAGCGCCAGGCCGACTAACATAAGCGCATGGCTTTTAAAGTTTATTGTCATAAAAAAGATGTTTTGTTATTGCTCGCAAAATTAACGAAAACCACGTTAATGGCAAAATTGTTTCGCTACTTTTGTAGATTTTGAAGACAATTAAGGACAATAATCTTTGTGCTACTTTATTAAGGACAATACCCCGAAACTATAAGATTTCATCGCGCAAAAGCGGTTGATGCCGACGAAATCAAAAAGTTATTAACAAGTGGGTGTTTTTTGTGGGATTTTGTTTGGAAGGGGTGGGTTAAAAGTTATAATTTTGCACGACGAAAAACGTAGTTATAAGAAATGAAGCGCAAAAACATACTTTGGGGCTGGGCCTTGCTTGTAGTGGCAATGATTTGCTGCTATGCCTTCACGTCGTGTGGAGACGACAAGGACAAAGAGCCTCAAAATCCACTCTTCGGCGCCTGGGAGATTGATAGCGATGCCGAGACGATAGCTCAGCTGGAGGAGATGCTTGTCACCCAACTTGCGCAGCAAGGCGAGCTCACTCCCGAGGCCATCGATATCCTCACAAGGGCAAAAGATATAATCGCCACTTACGAATTTGTTATTCAGTTCAATGCCGACGGCACAGCGCGCCTCTATGGCTACCGCAACGGCATTGGGCCGTTTATCACTGGCAACTGGACAATGACTGAGCAAGCGTTAGTGCTCTCGGTGGGGCCGTTGAAGTTGCCAATTACCGACCTACAGACCGACGGAAAGACGCTTCAATGCAAAATAGGACATTTGCCGTTGAAGTTCAAAAAATATAGAAGCTGACATTTATTTTATTCAAAGGCAACGCATCTACTCAATCAGAGCAGATGCGTTGCTGTTTATAACCCTTAATTTCTTGCGAGTGTGGTGAGCATCACTCCACGGCGATCATCTCTATCTCAACGAGTGCACCTTTGGGAAGGTCTTTAACGGCAAATGCCGAGCGGGCAGGGAATGGTTGCTCAAAGAATTCAGCATATACCTCATTCATGGGGCCAAAGTTTGCGATGTCGCTCAGCAGCACGGTGGTCTTTACTACGTTGTTGAGGTCAAGGCCTTCGCTTTTGAGGATGGCTTGTGCATTGAGCAGCGACTGGCGTGTCTGCTCCTGGATGCCTCCTTCGGGGAAGGCGCCGGTGGCTGGGTCGATTGGGAGTTGGCCCGAGAGGAAAAACATTTTACCCTGGGCAGCGATACCCTGGCTGTAAGGTCCAATAGCGGCAGGTGCCGCAGCGGTGTTTAAAGCGGTTTTCATTGCGATAATGTTGTTTTAAAAGATTATTGTAACTTAGTTTTGTGCAAAGTTACAACATTTTCCCGAAAAACTAATGCTCCGACCATCATAAATAAATCTTTGCTGAACATATGGCCTGAGGGTGTAGGTTGAGCGCAATGAACCACACCAATAAGCGCCACCTCAGTTAAAAACCAGGTGGCGCTATTAGTTGTTTATCTAATTCTTGTGCTAAGAATTTATTTCCCGAACTTGATGCGTAATTTCTCGATCATGTCTTGTGTCATGGTGTCGAGGTCATACTTGGGGCTCCAGTCCCACTCCATGCGTGCGCATGTGTCATCGAGACGGTTGGGCCAAGAGTCGGCGATGCCCTGACGCAGCGGATCGGGCTCATATTCCATCTCAAAGTCGGGAATATATTTCTTGATGCAGTTGTAAATGATTTCGGGGTCGAAGCTCATCGACGCGATGTTGAACGAGTTGCGGTGCACGAGACGCTCGGGGTTAGCCTCCATAATCTCGATGGCGGCGCGCAGAGCATCGGGCATATACATCATGTCCATAAAAGTGCCAGCCTTGATGGGGCATTTGAATTTCTCACCCTTGACGGCGCTGTAGTAGATATCAACAGCATAGTCGGTAGTGCCGCCGCCTGGAGGGGTGACGTAGGAAATAAGGCCAGGGAAGCGCACCGAACGGGTGTCAACGCCAAAACGGGTAAAGTAGTAGTTGCTCAGCAACTCGCCGCTGACCTTGGTCACGCCATACATGGTGCGGGGCTGCTGGATAGTGTCCTGGGGAGTGCCGTCCTTGGGAGCGTTAGGACCGAAGGAACCAATAGAACTTGGGGTGAAGACGGCGCAGTTGCACTCGCGAGCCACCTCGAGGGTGTTCATCAAGCCTCCAATGCCAATCTTCCACGCCAGCAGGGGCTTGCTTTCGGCAACAGCCGAGAGCAGTGCAGCAAGGTTGTAGATGGTGTCGATGTCATATTTCTTCACGGCATCGGCAATCTGCTGAGCGTTGGTGATATCAACCACCTCTTTGGGGCCCGACTCAGCAAGCCTGCCTTTGGGTTCAGTGCCGGGGATGTAACCGGCTACTACGGCATCGTTGCCATAAATGCTTCTCAGCTTCATGGTGAGTTCAGAGCCAATCTGCCCTGTAGACCCAATTACTAAAATATTCTTCATTTCGTGATAAAAATAGTTGTTTTAAAGTTATGATTTGCAAAATTAATCACTAAGAATCAAATTTTATAAAATTTCGGCAAAAAAATTGTTCTATGTCGCAATTTTTTTAGAACTTTGTGCCTAAAGAAGAAAACATAACCAAAAATAAACAACTATTTAATCTTACAAAACTGACTATGTACGGCAAATTTCAAGAACACCTTAGCAATGAGCTGGCAGCAATCAGAGAGGCCGGCCTGTACAAAGAAGAAAGACTAATCACCACAGCCCAAAAGGCTGCTATCAAAGTGAAGCCCGAAACCGACGTGCTCAACTTCTGCGCCAACAACTATCTGGGCTTGAGCGACAACACCCGACTCATCAACGCGGCACAGGAAATGATGTCTAAGCGTGGCTTCGGTATGTCGAGCGTTCGCTTCATCTGCGGCACTCAAGACATCCACAAGGAACTCGAGGCTGCCATCAGCGACTATTTCCAGACTGAGGATACCATCCTCTATGGCTCGTGCTTCGACGCCAACGGCGGTCTTTTCGAGGCTCTGCTTGGTCCTGACGACGCTATCATCAGCGACGCTTTGAACCATGCATCAATAATCGACGGCGTGCGCCTGTGCAAGGCTAAACGCTATCGCTATGCCAACGCCAACATGGAAGAGCTCGAGGAGTGCCTCAAGCAAGCTCAAGAGCAGCGCTTCCGCATCATTGCCACCGACGGAGTGTTCTCGATGGACGGCAACGTGGCTCCAGTTGACAAGATTGTGGAGCTCGCCGAGAAATACGACGCTATGGTAATGGTAGATGAGTCGCACTCAGCAGGTGTAGTTGGCCCAACTGGTCACGGCGTGGCTGAGCAGTTCAACCTCTACGGCAAGATCGACGTGTTCACCGGCACCCTAGGCAAGGCATTTGGCGGTGCTATGGGTGGCTTCACCACTGGTCGCAAGGAGATTATCGCCATGCTGCGTCAGCGCTCAAGACCATATCTGTTCTCTAACTCGGTAGCACCTGTCATCGTGGGCGCAAGCCTTGAGATGTTCAAGATGCTCAAAGAGAGCAACGCACTGCACGACAAACTCATCGACAACGTAAACTACTTCCGCGACAAGATGATGGCGGCAGGCTTCGACATAAAGCCCACTCAGAGCGCTATCTGCGCCGTGATGCTCTACGACGCCAAACTCTCGCAAGACTTCGCTGCCGCTATGCAGGAAGAGGGCATCTATGTGACTGGCTTCTACTATCCAGTAGTGCCCAAGGGCGAGGCACGTATCCGCGTGCAGCTCTCTGCAGGTCACGAGCATGAGCACCTAGACAAAGCCATCGACGCCTTCATCAAGGTGGGCAAAAAACTTGGAGTTATCAAATAACATTTGTTTCTTTTTCATAAGTTGGGAATCCCTCGAGCAGCACCAATTGCTTGGGGGATTTTTTTAGTTTTCAGTTATCAGTTCTCAGTTGCCAGTTTTTGCTCCCTCTTCTCAACTAAAATCCCTTGTTAATAACTTTTTTTGTGAAAAGCTTGTCATTTTCCAAAAAAGTATTAATTTTGTAAAAAATATTGCCTTTTCGCAACCGATAGGCGATAATTATCAACTTGATTTATATAGAAATATATAAATATATACCAAATCAAAACGTAAAATCACCTGAGGCTTGCCTTGGGTGATTTTATATCTTTGTTGGAGGGACTTGCGCGAAAGATTTTTTCAAGATTGTCCCACGTGCGTGAGATTTCTCAAGACTCGGCAGTGAGGCGGTTGCTGTTCATGCGGTCCATGTATTGCTGGATGATGGCTTTGATGTCGCGCTCCATTGAGGCTTGCTCAGGCACTTTTCCCACCAGGTTATTACGGAGCATAGGATCGGTCTTGAAATTGTAGATAGCTTTCACCTTTTCGCCGTCGAACTGCATCATAAGGTCGCCCTTGATGTATTGGTATATGCCGTTGTTGTAGTTCAGGGCCCAGGTTTGCTCGGCAGGGGTGTTGATGATGTCGCAGCCAAAGGCGAGATATGGCTTGTCATATCCCAGTATGCCCATGATGGTAGGCATGATGCTTGCCTGCTGCATCACCACATCGTCGCGCACGGCGGGTGCCAGACTGCCGTCGGGGGTGAAGAAGATGATGGGAATGGAGTAAAGCCCCAAGTCGGTCTTGTAGATGTCGTGGGATGTCTGGTTAGGATGGTCGGCGACTATGACAAAGAGCGTGTTGTTATACCACGGCTGCTTGGCGGCGTTCTCGAAGAAGTGGCGTAGCGCCATGTCGGTATAACGAACGCACTTATGGATAGGTTGGCCACCTTCTTCAGGGAACTGCTTTTCAAGTTGTTCTGGAACTTTAAAGGGGTGGTGCGACGAGGCGGTAAAGACAGTGGCCAGGAAAGGTTCTTTGTAACCGTTTATCTTCGAGAGAAAGAATTGGAGGAACGGCTCATCCCAAATCGCCCACATGCCATCGTAGTCTTTGTCGCCACCGAAGTGTGAATCCTGGTTATACTCATCGCGGCCCATGTACTGATGGTAGCCCGTTGCGCGGGCAAACGCCTGGAAGCCCATCGACCCATTATTGGCACCATGGAAGAAGGTTGTACTGTAGCCCTTGCCGTCGAGTTGGCGCGCCAGGCCGCTAAGGTCATTCATAGATGCTGGGGTGAGCAAGAACGGCTCTATCATCATAGGTATCCCCGATAGCACGCTGGGCATGGCATCGATGCTCTTGCGGCCGTTGGAATAACTATATTTAAATGTGAGGGAATGGGTTAGCAGTGAGTCGATAAAGGGCGTGTATCCACGGTAGTTGCCACCGTCAAGGTCTTGGTTAAAGTTTCCTATATATTCCTTGCCTAGGCTCTCCACGATGATTACTACCACATTCTTGGGTGTGAACACGGCGGCACTGTCGGGCTGGTGCACAGGAGTGTAGATGGTTTCAAGTTGTGTCTTGTCGTCAAAGTAATGCGGGTCAGTAAACACATTCTTGCCCAGCGTGCGCAAGATGGAGAACGGCGTGTTGAGCACAAGGGCGGCATCGATGGGGCGGTCAACATACTGGTTGGCGTTGCTCACCGTGATGGGACGCACCGAGTGTGCCAAGCCGCCACGCATTCCGCCAATCACGGCCGGCACCATAGCCGCTAAGCTTAGGGTCAGAACAACATAATATCGCCAGTTGCGGCATTTGCGTGACTCTAGTCGTGGCGTGACATATAGTTTCCACATGAGCCACACCAGCACAACCGCAAGCAACACAAGATACCAGTGTTTGAGCAGCTCAAGGCCTATTACTCCCGCAAGGTTGCCCTCGTGGCTGAACTCGCTCATTATAGTGCTGGTGGTGCGACGGCCGGTATACTGGAAATAGACCGCGTCCATCAGGTTCATCACCAGCGCTATGCTGTTGATGATAACAAACACCCACTTGCACACCTTATGGTAGGCGCTCCGCTCCTTGAGGTGCAGCGGCAGCAGCGTCATAATGATGTAAAGCGAGCAGGTATACATGATTGCCGACGTGTCAAAGACAAAACCGCCAGCAAACGCGTCGACTATCGCCTTGCCATTCAGCCCCTGCGAGAAGATGTTGTAATTCTCCAAATAAAAGGCTATGCGGGCGATAAAGTAGATGATATAAGCGATAAGAAGATTGCACACCACCGCCACGAGTGGCGCCAGTGGCGAGGTCATCACCTTGTGCTTAATGTCTTTCAGGAGTTTCATTTGAACAATATTTTGCTCGAAAACGCTGCAAAATTACACACAATTTCTATAATAGTTATTATCTTTGCATTATAATTTTGAAAAGATGACAAAGAGTATTAGTATAGAGATATTGAGGCATTTTGTCTTTGACGGCTGCGAGGTGAAGTTTGCCGATGTCACTCCACTGGCTGCGCCTGGAGCGCTCGACGCCGCCTTGCGGCAGTTGTCGCGCCACCGCCGTGACAAGACATTGCGCTATCGCTTTGAGCGAGGCAAGCTGCTCAGTGCCGGCGTGGGGCTGCTGCTCGACGACATGCTGCGTAGCCGTGGCCTGCGCGAGCGAGACATGCGATATGTTGAAGGCGAGCACGGCAAGCTGGCATTTGAGCAATATCCCGATTTGCACTTCAGCCTCTCGCATAGTGGCACCCTGGTAGCGTGCGCAGTGGGTGATGTTGCGCTAGGCGTTGATGTGCAGACCATTGTCACCGCTCGTGAGAGTCTCGTGAACTACATTATGAGCGACAGCGAGAAGGCTAAACTGCAAACCCTTGACGAAGAAGCGCGAAATGCCTATTTCACCCAATTGTGGACGCTCAAGGAAAGTTACGCTAAAGCCACTGGCAAGGGTTTGACACACGATTTCCCTGCATTTGAGGTCGCCAGCGATGGCGAGGTGCGGGTGCTGTCGGCCCTCAATCCCCCGGCACGCTTCTTCACTACAGCTCTTGATGGCGCGCAAGGGGCAGTTGCGATGCTTGAAGAAAAAAAATAATGAGTTTTTGAGAATAAAAGTTCTGATTTTTAGCAATAATATTTACCTTTGTAGTTTAAAAATTGCTACTCATGGAATCTCAGCCACTAAGAATAGATGTCGATAGCGTGATAAGGCAACGACTGCCCCGTCACTACAAATATATCCCCAAATTTATGATAAGGTGGCTTGAGCGCATCATCAAGCAAGATGGCCTGAACAAGATCCTTACTGATATGGGTGACAAGAAGGGTGTGGATGCCGCCGACATCGCACTCGCCGACCTTAATGTCTCCTATAATGCCATCAACGAGGAGAACATTCCCAGCGAGGGGCGTTTCATCTTCGCCAGTAACCACCCTTTAGGCGGGCTCGACGGCATGGCGCTGATTTCGCTTATCGGCCACCGCTATCATGGTGAGATTAAGTTCATTGTCAACGACCTGCTCATGGCAGTCAAGCCTTTTGACAACGTGTTTATGCCCATCAACAAGCATGGGAGGCAGTCGCGAGAGTATGCGCTGGAGATTGAGAAGCAGTATAATGGCGACAAGCAGATGATTACCTTCCCTGCAGGACTATGTTCCCGCAGGCTCAAGGGCGGCAAGATTGGCGACTTGAAGTGGCAGAAGTTTGTAGTGTCTCAGGCCATCAGCAGTCAGCGTGACATCATCCCGGTATATTTCGACGGTTGCAACAGCAAGTTCTTCTACCGCTTTGCCAAGGCAAGGGAGTGGCTTGGAATCAAGTTCAATATTGAGATGATTTTATTGCCACGAGAGATGTTTAAGTGTTCGGGACAAAAGTTTGACGTGTATTTTGGCGAGCCCATCAAGTGGCAGTCGCTAGATGCGAAAAACGCCCGAGGCGAGGCCGAGAAAATCAGAGAGTTGGTTTACACACTTAGCGCTTCGCACGATTAGGGATCGTGAACGGGAACAATACATTGCGTTTTTTGCGAGAGATAAAACTGAAAACTGATATATGGTACAGGAAATAATTGACAAGGTAGACATCAAGCTCATTACCCAGGAGTTGACTCCAGAGCGGTTGTTGCGCAAGACCAATAAGGCAGGCAACGAGATTTATGTTGTCGATGCCCACAACTCGCCAAATACCATGCGTGAGATAGGACGCCTGCGAGAGGTGGCGTTCCGTCAGGCTGGTGGCGGCACTGGCAAAGACTGCGACATCGATGAGTTTGATCTTATGGAGCCAGCGTGCCAGCAATTGTTGGTGTGGAACCCCGATGACCAGGAGATTATAGGCGCTTACCGATATATTGTGGGCAAGAATATGCGCTTCAACGAGGATGGGGTGCCTAATATCGCCATGTCGCACATGTTCCATTTTTCGCAGGAATTCCTAGATGACTATCTTCCCTATACCATTGAATTGGGACGCTCGTTTGTAAGGCCAGAATATCAGTCTAGTAAGGTTGGCGCCAAAGGCATCTTTGCCCTCGACAATCTGTGGGACGGGTTGGGAGCTTTGACAATCGTCTATCCTGAAATCAAATACCTCTTCGGCAAGATGACGATGTATACCAATTATCCCGTTGACTGCCGCAACCTGCTGCTTGCCTTCCTCCACCTTTATTTCCCTGATCCTGACAAATTGGTGGTGCCCATCACCCCACTCAACATTGGTGACATGAAAGAGCTGGTGTCATTCTTCGAAGGGAATAACTTCAAGAAAGACTACCTGCTCCTTAACAGCTACATCCGCAGCAAGAGCATCAACATCCCGCCACTAATCAGCGCTTACATGAGTCTGTCACCCACTATGCGCATGCTCGGCACCGCCATCAACCACGAGTTTGGCGGCGTGGAAGAGAGCGGCATCCTCATCAACCTCGATGAAATCACCGATTCCAAAAAGAGCCGCCACATCGACACCTTTGTCGGCTAACAGTTAAGAAGGAATCAGCCCTTTTTCTTCATCTTGGGATGAAAAATGCGCCACCCAACTCTGGGCGGCGCACACATAAAAACAATACGTTAGAAAAAATTACTCCGTTGATCTTCTTATCAGCGAGTATAGCACTCCTATGTAAGTGAGGAGTATAAGTCCTATTATAATGAAATAAATAGTGAGCTTGTTAGGGGTGTTGAAACACACGATAAAGTTGACTAAGAGCACCAATACAACGAAGATTGTGCTCACTAAGCGCATATTCACATTGAGGCCTCTGGCGCTGCTCCTGATGGCAAGCATGGGCAGCAGTGTCACGGCAAGCGAGACGCCGGTGGTGATGCCTATGATGGTGTCATGGCGTGACTCGCACAATGTGGCGGCGAGAAGTCCTATCAATGCCGCTACGGCAATCGCGATAATTGCGGGTATTACGTTGAAGCTTGTTTCTTTCATAATGCTCAGCTGTTAATTGGTGGAGGGGTTAGAGCAATTATCTTAAGAATCTCGGGCACTTGCTCAATAGGTTTCCAAGCAGGCATTCCAGGCATCCACGCCAGAGTGTCTTTATTGATGCGTCGGTTGTTGACAAGGGCAATTATATCGCTCTCGTTGAGAGGCCCCACTTGTTTGCCGTCAATGCCCAGGTAGATGATGTTAGTTTGTTGCTGTGGCGCTGGCTGCGGCATAGACTGTATAGAGCCAGGAACATACATTTGCTTCATGCTCTGATTCATCATGTTCACCATTTGTTGAGCCATTGCCATTCCCATTCCAAACTCAACAAGGCGGTCGACCGAAAAGAAATTGTTGTCGTTCATAATATTTTGAATAATTGTTTATTTTTAATTTATACTTTTGGCATCTGCGGCATTGCTGGGCCGAAGATGGATGCCAGGTCTTCGACGTTTCCCGCCGTAAGCCACTCGGGCATACCTTCGCACCACACATACATTTGCTGCGTGAACTCTCCAGCCTGAGCAAATTGCTGCAGCTGCTGTGCGGTAAAGGGACCCACCATCTGGTTGTTGAGATTGACATAGTAGGCCTTCTGCTGCGGCATTTGTGGCATGGCGGGAGCGGGCTGTTGAGCTGGTTGTTCGCTTTGCGACTGCTGTGTGCTGGGATTCTTTGAAAAGATGTGCTCCATCATTTTCACTTGCCCTGCAGGTTGCCACTCGGTCATGCCTTCTTTCCACACCATGGTGTTAGCGTCGGCAAGATCGTTATCCACAAGGCGCTTGAATTGAATCTCGTTGTAAGGTCCGTGCTTTGTTCCCTCGATGATGGCGTAGAACGAGAAAGTGGGTGCCGCGGGCGTTGAGGGCCCTACTGCTGGCGCTGGCTGTGGCGGCACGCCAGGAGGCATGTTCTGAGGCGGATAACCTTGTGGATATCCCTGTGGATAGGCTGTGGGGGAGGGATTGGGCTGGTTATTACTCAAGCCTTTCATCATGGCCGCCCCTGCCAGTCCGGCAGCGACAACCGAACCAGCATCCCTTACGATATGCCTTCCGCCCCTTCGTAGCTCATACGAAGCATCATCGATAAGGTCTTTAGCTATATCTAGTAAAAAACTCATATCTTCTATCAGTTATCAGTTATCAGTTCATAGTTCTCTACTCCCTAATCTCTAATCGTGCGAAGCACAACTAATCGGTGCGCAGCGCCTTATTCAGGCATCTGTGGCATTGGAGGCATGGCTGGAGCGAAGATGGTTTGCAGCTCTTCTACTTGCCCTGCGTGTACCCATTGTGGCATACCTTGTTTCCACACATAGCTCTGGGCGGTGACTTGTCCACTCTGTGCCATTTGCATGAGCTGCTGCACTGAGAACGGTCCTGCCTGTTGGTTGTTGATGTTGACGAAGTACATCGACTGTGGCATAGCCGGTGGCTGCTGCATGCCCATTTGCGCGCTTTGGCCCATCTGGTTCATCATGCCGCCCATCTGCTGTCCTAGAACTCCGCCCATTGCCATACCGGTCATCATTCCTGCGGCGTTCATGCCTCCGCCGCCACCCATCTGGCCCATGGTGCCAAGACTTGCCATACCAGTCTTGAGTACCTCGGCCTGCTGATCAAGGGCGTGGGTGCCAATGAAGTTGGTCTCGGTCTGCAATCTTTGGGCGCGTTGAGCCTCTTCGCGCTGTATGCGCAGAGTCTCTTCCATGTTCTGGCGGTTAAGGGCTTGCATGTCCTTCATGTTCTGGATGTTGACGTCGGTTTGAGCGTTCATCGTGCGGCCAGTATTGCCGGCAGTGAGCTGACGCAGTTCCTGATAGAATGGGCTCTGCTTGTCAACATCGATAGCCTCGATATCTAAGGCCTTCAGGTTTATGCCAAAGTCATCGCCAAGTCGGCTCTTCAGCTGAGACTCAATGCGCTCGTTGATGACGTTGATTTTGCGCTCCATCTGCACCAGTGGAATGCCTGCCTCATCGGGGACATTTATGATGATGCCCTTCACATATCGTGCCACAGCAGCTTGAATCTGGTTACGGAACTGGTTGAGGTTGAAACTGATAAGGCGGTTGAGCTTGATAAACGAGCGGTAGTCAGTGAGGTTGAAGGTGATGGTGCCTCTCACTGCTACTGGCACGCCGTGGTCGGGTAGACGTGGGTCGAATACATCAAAATAGGGCACACCAAATTTTACTTGGTTATTGCCTTGCAGGTTGATGAAATACACCTCGGCCTGGAATGGCGAGTTGCCACCGAAAGCCATACCCACAATGCTTGCCAGCACGGGGAAGTTGGCGGTCTTAATAGTGTCGTCAAAGGGGCCCAGGATAAAGTCCTGCATGGTGCCGTCCTTCTGCTTATATACAAAGACAGCCAGCTCGCCGTCTTTAACCCTGAGGCTGCTGCCATAGCGTATGCTGTTTTCACGACTTGTAGTGTTGGCCTCTTTTCCTGGAGTCCATTTCCACACAAGATAATTTTCTTCATCGCAGCGGATTACGTTCATTGCGCCGCCGCTTTTTCCTTTTCCAAATACTCCCATATCACATTATTTTGAAAGTTTCAAATCTTTTTCTATCTCTCTTATGGTGTTCATCGCGCCAGCGTCCTCCCTGAGGATGAACTTGGCCTTTGTAGTCACTTGCTCGCACTTGTTGCGCCACACCTCGGCCATCTTGTTCTGGTCGCGGATGGGCTCAACACGTTTTTTCAATGCGAAATGACCAACTAACGCGCCTATCAGGCCAAAGAAGATGCCAAGCGTCAATCCAGCGTCAAAACCTTCGCCTAATGACTTCTGCATGCTTGTTATAAAGCCCAGAATGAAGAAGACCACAAACACTATCAATCCTAGTGTCAAAGAGGGCCCTAGAATTCCTAAGAAGCTTTTTTTCTTCTTCGCGTTAGGCGCAGCCATAAACAGGAATTCCATGATGTCCTCCTTCGTGGTGGGCACAGGGAAGCTCTTGATGGCGTTCTTGATGCGCTCCTGCCGCTGCTCTTTGATAATCTCTTTGGCCGAAATATCATTAATCATGTCCGAGAGTTTCTGCACCGATTTTGTGGCTCCCACGTTCACGATTTCGGTGCCGCATTGCGGGCAGCGTGTTTGCATATAAGAGATGATGGCGCCACAGGCAGGGCATTTCCTTACCTTGGCTACAGCGCCTTGGGCGTCAATCTGCATCTGTTGCAGGCGTGAGTTTATATAGATATCTACCTCATCGGGGTCGTAGCCTTCGAGCAGCGCGCGTTTCTTGATTACAGCGCGTTCCTGGTCGCTCAATATACCGTCGGTCAGGGCGGCATCTATCAGGCTATTAAGTTCGGGGGATAACATACTGATTTCTGGTTTTAAGTTATTAGTTTGTTTATGTTTTGTTGCTATTTATAATTAGATATGTGTTTAAAACACAAGTTTAATCTGCAAAAATACAAAAAAATTACTTTTAAACAATATCCTGTCTTTATTTTAATGAAAAAAACTGCCGATAATGCACTTTTTTACACAATTAGCAAAATATGTGCCAAAAGCGACAACCTAAAAACTGATAACTGATAACTGAAAACTGAAAACTTTTCATTACCTTTGCAGCGAATTTCAAGAAAAAAGTAATATAACTATGGAAGATAAGAAGAAATATGCACGCACTCTCGTGACAACTGCGTTGCCTTACGCCAACGGCCCTGTGCACATTGGGCACCTAGCTGGAGTTTATGTACCTGCCGATATCTACGTGCGCTACCTGCGCCTCAAGGGCGAGGACGTGATAATGATTGGCGGCAGCGACGAGCACGGCGTGCCCATTACCATCAAGGCACAGAAGGAAGGTGTTACACCACAAGACATTGTTGACCGTTATCACAAGATAATAAAAGACTCGATGGAGGGGCTGGGTATCTCGTTTGACGTGTATGGCCGCACCACCAGCGCCACTCACCGCAAGACCGCCAGCGAGTTCTTCAAGAAACTCTACGACAAGGGCGAGTTCATAGAGAAGACCAGTATGCAGTTCTATGATGAGGAAGCCGACCAGTGGCTTGCCGACCGTTACATCACCGGCACATGCCCTCATTGTGGCAACGAGGGCGCCTATGGCGACCAGTGTGAGGCATGCGGCACATCGCTTAACGCCACCGACCTCATCAACCCCAAGAGTGCCATTACAGGCAACGTGCCTGTGCTCAAGGAGACTAAGCACTGGTATATGCCTCTTGACAAGTGGGAACCTCGCCTACGCCAATGGATTCTCGAGGAGCACAAAGAATGGAAGACCAACGTCTATGGCCAGTGCAAGTCATGGCTAGATGCAGGCCTGCAGCCCCGTGCCGTAACCCGCGACCTTGACTGGGGTATCCCCGTGCCCATCGAGGGTGCCGAGGGTAAGGTGCTGTATGTGTGGTTTGATGCGCCTATTGGCTACATCAGCAACACTATAGATTTGCTCCCCGACACTTGGGAGAAATACTGGAAAGACCCTGAATCTCGCATCATCCACTTCATCGGCAAGGACAACATCGTGTTCCACTGCCTTATCTTCCCCGCTATGCTTATGGCTGAAGGCACCTATCAGCAGCCCGACAATGTGCCGGCCAACGAGTTTCTGAATCTTGAGGATGATAAGATTTCTACTAGTCGCAACTGGGCAGTGTGGCTGCACGAGTATCTCGAGGACTTCCCCGGCAAGCAAGACGTGCTGCGCTATGTGCTCACCGCCAATGCTCCTGAGACCAAAGACAATAACTTCACTTGGAAGGATTTTCAGGACCGCAACAACAACGAGCTGGTGGCTATCCTCGGCAACTTTGTGAACCGCGCTATCGTGCTCACCAACAAATACTTCAACGGCGTGATTCCTGAGGCGCATGAGCTGACTGACTATGACAAGCAGACCATCGATGAGTTTAAGGGTGTGAAAGACGAGCTTAGTAAGGCTCTCGACACATTCCACTTCCGTGCTGCCCTCGCCGAGGCTATGAAGCTGGCGCGCATCGGCAACAAATATCTTGCCGATACCGAGCCTTGGAAACTAGCCAAGACCGATATGGCGCGTGTGGAGACAATCATGAACATTGCTCTGCAAATCACAGCCAACCTTGCCATTGCCTTTGAGCCATTCCTGCCGTTCAGCGCCGAGAAGCTGCGCAAGATGATAAATCTTGAGAAAGCCGATTGGAACAAGCTTGGCTCTATCGATATCCTCAAGGCTGGCGACCGCGTGGAGGCTCCAGTGTTGCTCTTCGAGAAGATTGATGACGAGACCATAAAAATTCAGACCGACCGCCTCGAGCGTATCAAGCAGGAGAATATCCTCAAGAACTTCACGCCTAAGGCTGTGGCGCCAACCGTGTCGTTTGACGATTTCCAGAAGCTAGACATCCGCGTGGGCAAGGTACTTGAGTGCGAGAAGGTGAAGAAGGCCGACAAGCTGCTCAAGTTCACAATCGACGACGGTATGAAAGGCCGCACCATAGTCTCGGGTATCGCCAAGTTCTACAACCCTGAGGACCTCGTGGGCAAGGAAGTGTGCTTTATCGCCAACTTCGCCCCCCGCACACTCAAGGGCATTGAGTCGCAGGGTATGATTCTCAGCGCCGAGGATGCCGACGGCCGCCTTGTCGTGATAGGTCCCCACGGAGAAGTTCGCCCTGGCGTGCAAGTGGGGTAATTAATGCATAATTGGACTGCATCTTGATGCATAAAAAAAATGAGACTCATCATCGAGTCTCATTGTTTGTTTACTTTTATTTCTGTTTAGAAGCCCCAGCCGCGGAGGATGATGCCTAGTGTCCAGCGGTTTTTGATTTCAGGACCGAAGCCATCTTTGAATACCGACTGTGGTGCGTAACGGAAGTAGGCGCCAATGCCTCTCCAGCTTATCATGCCTATGTAGTCGAAAGAGACTTTGCGCTGGTAAAGGCCGTGGGTGGAAACGTTGTAGTCGCTATTTCCTTCGCTGTAACCATTGCCGAAAGAGGCATAGTAGTTCCAGTTGAGAATTGGTCCTGCTCCAATGCTCCAATGCTTGCCCAACGACTGGTTGATTAAGAGCGGGAACTGCATTGAGCACACGCCGAGACGGGCATGATACTTGTCGATTTGGTCGGAAGTGGCTTGCAGCCCTACAATCCCCTCGTTGTTGCGAGTCCAGAACCAGGGTTTGTTGAGGCTATAGTTTGCCCAGTTGAGACCCATACCGATTGAAATCCTTGTGTGGTTGAAATTGAATCCCAGTCCAATGAGGTTCAAGATACCAATTTCGGAGTGTGATCTTTTGATAATGTCACGGTTACCAGCCTCCACGCTGTTGCCGCCCCATCCAAAATATAAGTCACTCAAGAACAAGTCAAAACTTCGTTTAGAGCGAGTGGTGTCGCACTTTGAGAACGGATGCTCAAAACGCAGTTTGTGGTTCTCGGTCTGCTCGGTGACAAAGCCTTTGTTGCTGGGCTTAGCGCGATACTCATACTTGTAGTCCTTGTCTTTGTAAGCGCCATCAATGTTTACGACCACTTCTTGGCCGTCTTCGGTAATCACTACTCGGTCAGGTTTGTTCACTACTTTCACCGTGTCGATTGTGCTGGTCTCTTGCGCCAGCATCAGCAATGGCAACAGAAATATTGCCAGTAAAATAATTAAATGTTTGATTGACATAATATTAGAGAATTGTTGTGTGTATTTATTGTTCATTGTCATCGCGATATTCAAGGATATCGCCAGGTGTGCAGTCGAGGGCGCGGCAGATGGCGTCGAGCGTGCTCAGGCGCACCGCCTTTGCCTTGCCGTTTTTCAGGATGGAGAGGTTGGCGAGGGTGATGCCCACCTTCTCGCTAAGCTCGTTAAGCGACATTTTGCGCTTAGCCATCATCACGTCGAGATTTACTACTATCATAAAGCTGCATTTTTTAGATAGTTAATCTTTGCTCCTCGGCAGCGTCATAGGCAATCTTGTACAGGAATGCCACAATGAGCGCTATAAGCGGGTAGAGGAAAACATTGTCGGTAATGACTAGCGCCAGCTTGTCGGTCTTCTCACAGGCGATACTCATGTTATCGCTCAAGAAGGAGTATATTGGCAACACTATTACCATTACCCACAATAACACTACATTGGCATGGCTGAAAATGGTGCCTCCCTTGAGATACTTTAAGATATTAATCAAGAAGGCGGTGAAAAGCCCTACCATAGTGAGCAGTGCGAGGCGATGGAGGATGAAGAATGTCAACTTGACTCCGATGCGTGGCGAGTCCCAGTTGATTACTCCATCGCCACTGCCTTTGGTAAGTACAAAATAAGATTGAATTCCATAGAATATCAACCACAATGGAATGAGTGCAAGCATCACATAGCACACAATTTTCAAGAATTTGACTGATTTTTTGCTCATAATATAATTGTTTAAAGATTGATTTCGCTGGCAAAGATATAATGTGTTTATCGTAAAACAATAAATTTCTCTCGTTTTTTAATAATTTTTAATCATTTTGCAGAAAATAGTGAAGAAAAATGGTGGTTCGTTTTTCTTCACTTTTGGGAAGGGAATGGGTAAAAAATAATCGATACCCGAGGCGGTTTGCCGCAGGTATCGATTGATGTTGTTGTGCTGCCGCTGTGGAGATTATCCGCAGTGGAAATAGGTGTCAACCAATTTCTTGATGGCTTTGTGATTGCTGCTGATGTCGGCGCGCAAGGTGCTGTCGTTATATGCGCGCAGCTGGTCGATGATGCCGTCGATCATAGCGGGGCTGAACACTTCGTGCTGCTCATAAACGGCACGTTGCTTCTCGAGGCAGTCGGCGCTAGCCACGCAGCTATCGGGAAGTTGAGCGAGGCTGTTGAGGCGGTCCTCGTTCTCCTTGTCATGGATGTTGACATTGACATACGTCTTCTCGGCAACTTCAAGGGCATTAGGCATCTCAAAGCCGTGGCGGCAGGCTACGCACAAACCAGCGAGCAGCTGATAAAGATCTGCACTGCCGTCGGGCGAACGCATCTCCACGGTCTGCTTGATACTGGTGTCGCGTTTGCTGTCGGTCTCCTGTGGGTTGGTCTGGTGGCACATGTCAGCATTGGCGTTCCAGCCCAGAGGCACGCGCACGAGAACTGAGCGGTTGCGGTCACCCCAGCACACATTGGTGGGAGCTTCCTGATGGGGAACCAGGCGGAAGTAAGAAGTTGGGTTCTTGTTGCCAAAGGCGGTGATACTTGGAGCCAGGTCCATCATGCCGGCGATAGCTTTGCGAGCCACCTCGCTGAGCGCGCCATTCTCGAGCATTTGGTTCTTTCCATCCTTCATCAGACGCATGTGAACATGCAGACCCGAGCCAGCCTTGCCCACAGTGATCTTAGGAGCGAAGGTGACGTTCAAGCCGAGCTGATAAGCCAAGTTGCGAATTACCCACTTGGCGAGCATCAGTTGGTCAGCAGCCTCTTCGGCGGGAACGGGCAAGAACTCAATCTCGTTCTGCTCATAGAGCAAGCCGTCCTGAGTGAAGTTGCCCACCTCGCTGTGGCCGTATTTGATTTGGCCGCCGGTCTGTGCAATATACTTCATGCACAGCTGGCGGAAGTCATTGTTCTTAGCATAAGGAGCGCTCTCGTGATATCCGCGCTGGTCGATGGCGGGGAAGTCCTCAATGTCCTCCTCAATTACATAATACTCAAGCTCACCCATAGCGTGGAACTCAAGACCAGTGACCTCGGTAAACGAGCGGCAGGCCTTAGCGAGGGTTTGCTCAGGAGAACTGGCGAGAGGATTGCCATCCTTGTCAAAGTAAGAGCAGAGCATGCAGAGAGTGGGAATCTCGGCAAAGGGATCAACAAAAGCGGTGGAGTAGCGTGGTAGCACATAAAGGTCGCTGCTGCCTGCCTGGATGAAAGAGAACAGGCTTGAACCGTCAACACGTTCGCCACAGGTGAGGATAGTGTCAAGGTAATCGAGATCGGTGATTACGAAGTTCAAGGTTTTGAGCTTGCCGTCGCCACCGGGGTACATGAAGTTGACCATCTCAATGTCGTTCTCAATGACAAAGCGCATGATGTCGGCCTTGGTAAACTCTTCTTTAGGCTTTTGCAGAAATGCAATCAATTCATTGGCGTTGAATGCCAAAGCGTCGTTGTTCATAATTTAGTTTTTTGTTTTATAAGTTGTTAATAGCTATTGTGTCGAAAATTTTGACAAAGATACAACGATTTTTTTGAATCCCCCAAATAATAAGGGGAACAAAACAATTATTGATGAATTTTTGTTTTGATTAATGCCGTCTTGACCTTATCTTATTGTATCAATTTCAGCAGCATTATGAGGACTTGGTTGGTGGCGCGTGTGATGATTTGGGAACGGCCACCAGGGAGGTGATGGCACTGACTAACCACAATATCGCCCACTTTAGCCGCCATCCACACTGTGCCTACTGGTTTCTCGGGGGTGCCGCCACCAGGGCCTGCCACTCCGCTAGTTGCCACTGCGCAGTGGGTGCGGCACAGTTGGCTCACGCCATATGCCATTTGCTCCACGACAGGCTGGCTTACCGCTCCGCAGGTGTCGAGGGTTGTCTTATCCACACCCAGAACGCGTTCTTTCACGTCGTTGCTGTAGCTCACCACGCTTCCCATGAAGTAGTCGCTGCTGCCGGCAATCTCGGTGATAACGTGCGCCACGTTGCCGCCCGTGCAACTCTCAGCAGTGGAGAGGGTGAGTCCTAGTTCACGAAGGCGTTCGCCAACAATCATTGCTAAAGGTTTGTCGCTATCGGATATAATACTCTTACCCAATATTTTATGCAATTTCTTAGACTGCTGCTCCATGTCAGAGGCGATGACTTTCTGGTCTTGGTGAGCGCCCGTGAGTCGCAGTCTGATGACGCCTTGATTTGGTAGGTAAGCGAGGTGGATGTAGCTGGGGAGCTGCTGCTCAAAGTTTTCGAGCTTCTCGGCGAGCGCACTCTCGGCATAGTCAATGACAACAAAAGTGCGGTATTCGATGTCGAGGTCGCTGTGGAAATGTTTGATAAGTTGTGGAATGACAGCGCGCTCCATCATCGTTTGAGTCTCGTGCGGCACGCCAGGCATCGACACCAGCACTTTGCCGTTGCGCTCAAACCACATGATTGGCGCCGTGCCAGCCTCATTCTGTATCACACGGCACGAAGAGGGCACCATGGCCTGACCTGCAGTGAGGCGGTTCATAGGGATGCCTCGGCGCTCAAACTGCGCTTCAACATTGCGTTTCACATCCTCGTTGAGCACCATCTCTCCGCCGAAGTATCGGCACAGGGTGGCTTTGGTGATGTCGTCTTTGGTGGGACCGAGTCCGCCGGTCATAAGAACTACGTCGGTGACGGCAAACGCCTCATCTATGGCGCGGAAAATCTCATCGGCATCATCGGCGATTACTTTTACACTCTTAGCTTCCCATCCTAGTGGGGAGAGGTGGCGGGCAATCCAGCCCGAATTGGTGTCGGTTACTTGGCCTATAAGAAGTTCGTCGCCGATGACTATGGTTGAATAGTTCATATTAAGAGGTAATTTTTAAGTGTCAAGTGTTAAGTAGGGACGAGACCTGTCTCATCCGCAAAATCAGTTTCACGATTCTCGTTCTTTGTGTGAAGCATATATTGCTTCGATTCGTTGGGCAAGAGGTGGGTGGCTATAGTCCATCCACACTACTGCGGGATGTGGAGTGAGATTGGAGAGGGTGTTGGCGCTGAGTTTTTTCAGGCCAGAGATCAGATGCTCGCCGTGACCATATTTTGCGGCAAAGGCATCGGCGGCATACTCGCAGCGCCTTGACACGTTGTTGATAATTGGCTCAATAACTAGGTCGATGGGCGAGAACAGCAGCGAGAAGGCTATTAGAGTCAGGGCAAACGAGTTGTCGCGTGTGCCACCGAGGGCGTGCGAGAGTTCGGGGTTATCGGCAAGCAGCGAGAACACGAAAAGGTTCACTGCCACCATCACGATACTCATTATCATGGTTTTGATGGTGTCGCGGTGCTTGTTGTGGCCCAGTTCGTGTGCCAACACCGCCACAATCTCCTCGGTGGTGAGTTGCTCGATGAGGGTGTCATATAGCACTACACGCTTTTTCGTACCAAATCCTGTGAAATAGGCATTGGCTTTAGTGCTGTGTTTGGAGCCGTTTATAACATAAATGTTCTTGATGGAGAATCCCATCTCTTGGGCGGCATTCTCGATGGCGGTGCGCAGCTCGCCTTCCTCAAGTGGCTTCTGTTTGTTAAACAGAGGCACAATCAAGTTGCTGTAAAACAGTGAGAAGAATATGATAAACGCGGCGCACACCAGTGTTGCCCATATCCAGAACGACTTTCCAAGATAACTGTAAAGAATGAAGATGATGCTGAGCAATATTCCACCGAGCACCAAAGTGAGCAGGAAACTCTTGAGAGCATCGAGCCAGAAGGTCTTGTGGGTGGTCTTGTTGAAGCCGAACTTCTCTTCAATGACGAAGGTGTCGTAGTAGCTGAAAGGTATGCTGACGATTGTCGATACCACCATAAAGATGCCAAAGAAGATAAGCAGCTGCAGCAACTGACTGTGACTCCATTGTGTTGTGAGGGTATCGAGCCATCCTAACACTCCAGAGATAACCAGAGCAAGGGTAATTATAAGAGAAACACAGCGCTCTATCCATCCCACACGTTTGTTGGCACGCATGTAGGCTTGTTGCTTTTGGTATTTTTCTTCATCATATATGCCTTCGAGCACTTTAGGAATAGGATGCGTCATCCACTTGCCGTTGAGCCACGACAACACGCTGCTCACGGCAAATTCCAACAGCATGAAGGCGATGATAAGTATGAGTAATGGATGCATTAATTAAGTGTAAAGTGTTAAGTTTTAAGTGATAAGTAGGGACGAGCTCGTCCGAATTATACATTAATCAAATTACCACTCTTGCGAAGGGTGGGGCGGTGATGGGGCAGGTCTCGCCGCGTAGGAACTTGTAATGGCCCGCCACGGCAATCATGGCGGCGTTGTCGGTGGTAAAGGTGCGCTTTGGGATGAATGCCTTAATGCCTCGGCGGTCACAATATTGCTGCACAGCGGCACGCACGCCACTGTTGGCACTCACGCCGCCACCTATCGCCACAGTCTTGATGCCTGTGTCTTTGATTGCTTTGCCAAACTTGTCCATCAAGATGTCGATGATAGTCTTTTGCAGCGACGCGGCGAGGTCGGCTTTGTTTTCCTCTATGAAGTTAGGGTTCTCTTTTAGCGCGTCGCGCAGGGTGTAAAGGAACGACGTCTTCAGGCCGCTGAAGCTGTAGTTATAACCTTCGATATGTGGTTTTGAGAACTTGAAGCGCTTGGCGTCGCCTTGCTTTGACAATTCATCGATATAGGGTCCGCCAGGATAGGGCAGTCCCATCACTTTGGCGCACTTGTCAAAGGCCTCGCCTGCAGCGTCGTCAATGGTCTGACCCATAATTTCCATGTCGTAGGGCGATTCCACCTTTATAATCTGCGAGTTGCCACCACTGATAAGCAGACACAAGAAGGGGAATTCGGGAACTTCGGTGTTCTCGTCTTCCTTGATGAAATGTGCAAGCACATGGCCGTGTAGGTGGTTCACATCGACTAGCGGAATGTTGAGCGCGAGTGCAAGTCCCTTGCTGAATACCGTACCCACATGAAGCGAGCCAGGAAGACCAGGACCACGGGTGAACGCGATGGCGTCAATCTCGCTCTTGTCAATGCCCGCCTGACGTATTGCCTCGCTCACTACTGGCACGATGTTCTGTTGGTGGGCACGCGATGCCAACTCGGGCACCACACCGCCATAGGCTTCATGCACCTTTTGGCTGGCGATGACGTTGCTCAACAAAACGCAGTCCCTAATGACCGCTGCACTGGTGTCGTCACATGACGATTCAATTCCTAATATTATCATTACTTGTTTATAGTTTTTTGTAAGAATCTGCACAAACTCGTGGCGCAGCCCAATTGTGCATTATGAATTATGCATTATGAATTGATTTAGAGCCATCCGGCTGATTTGTACCACTCGATTGCTTCGTGGATGCCTTGTTTAAGGTCGTAGCGGGCTTTGAAGCCGAAGTCGCGCTCGGCGTCGGTGGTGTCGCAAAGCCAGTTGCGTTGCTTGAGAATGCGGAACTTGTCGGGGTTGAGGGTGCTGGGCTTGCCAGTAAATCGGCTGAAAAACTCCGACACATGACATACAATTTTCACCACCCATAGCGGACAGGTGACGGGGATGACAAATTTCTTGCCCAACTCGCCAAGCACAATCTTGCGAAATTCCTGCTGGGTGTAGCTGCGGTCTTCGCTCATAAAGTAGGCCTTGCGCTTGGGGCCAGCCTCCAGGGCATCCATCACGCCTCGCACCAGGTCTTTCACGTAGATGAAGGTTAGCATCTGTTTCTTGAAGCCAACACTGAAGTCAAAGCCGCGCTTTATGCTCTTGATCATCAAGAAGTAGTCGCGCTCATGAGGACCATACACTCCTGTGCAGCGGAAGATAGTATAGGGGAAGTCTTGCTGCATCTGCAGATAGGTCTCGCCCTTGAGTTTTGAGGTGCCGTAGCGTGTGTTGGGAGTGGGGATATCGGTGCTCTTGAACGGGGTGTAGTTCACGTCATCGCCAGGTCCCATAACGCTTAGGCTGCTCATCATCAGGAACACTTCGGGCACTGCGTCAAGTTCCTTCAATTCATCGACAATCGCCTTGAGGCAGCCATAGTTCACTGTCTCGAAGTCGAGGTAGTTGGTGGCTTTGGTGAGCCCCAGGTTGTGCACCACATAGTCCCACTTGCCATGCTGGGAGACGTGGTCTTTGAGGGTGTTGTGCAAAGCCTCGCTATCGGTGAAGTCAAGTTCAAGGAAATTTATACGCTCATCGGTCAAGAACTTGCGGCTAGTGGTTTTGCGCACGGCAGCCCATGTCTCGTAACCGCGGCTTAGGGCTTCCTCCACAAGGTAACCTCCAATAAAGCCTCCGGCTCCTGTTATCAATATCTTCTTCATTGTTCGAGAATGTTTGTAACTTTATCAATAATCATTTGTGGAGTGATGTCGTTCATGCAGTGATAGTCACCAAAGCGGCACTTCTTGTTGCCAAAGACCGAGCAAGGACGGCAGTCGAGGTCGAGTTGGACGGCATTGTCGAGGCTTTGATGCCAGCCCATGAATCCGCACCACGGATGTGTGGCGCCCCACACGCTCACAACAGGCAGGCCTACGAGCGAAGCCAGGTGCATGTTGGCAGAGTCCATCGTTACCATCACGTCACAGTGTGCGAGCAGAGCCAGCTCGTCGGCAAAACTATGCTTGATGTGCGGTAGCGACACCACGTGACTGAGATTCTTGAGGGGATTAAGGGCTTTGCGCTCTTTCTCTCCACCGCCCATAAGAAAAATATAATAGTTTTCTTTGCGAGTGAGTTCATTAATCACTTGCTCTATTTTCTCCAGCGGATATTCCTTGCCGTGATGCTGTGAGAAGGGTGAGATGGCTATCCACTTAGTGCCGTCTTCTTTAGCGGGCACCATGGGGCTATCAGGTATATCTGTGTCTTCAAAAATGCTGGAGAATTCCTTGTGGCCGGTAAGTCCTAATTGACTGAACACTGCTTTGTAGCGGTCATGAGTCGAGGTCAGTTGTTGTCGCAACTTGCCGCTGATGAGTTTTCGCTTCTCCTTGTGCCCCTTGTCGATGTGTGCAACAGTCACTCCCTTGTGCTTGAGCACAAATCGCATAAATTTGGTGCGCAGCACATCGTGGAGGTCGGCCATAGTGTCGAAGTCGTAACGGAAATGCAGGTTGCGCGCCAACTTCAATGGTCCCGTCAATCCCTTGTATTGGTCAAGGTCAATACCCAGCACGATTAGGTTTTCGGGGGTGTTGATAAACATGGCTGCCGCTTCCTTGCGAGTGACAAAGATGAATTTTACCTCGGGGTTGGCTTCGCACACTGGATAGACGATGGGAATAGTCATCGCCACGTCGCCCAGTGCCGAGAAGCGTGTGATAAGAACAGTTTTTTGTGTCGTGACTTTATTTTTTGCCATACAAAACTGGGTTGGTGGCGGGGTCGTTATACATCTTCATCTGACGATAAACCTTCATGTATTTACGTCCTGCGGCAATATCGTCGAGCAATTGGTCGATGGCGGTGGTGAGGTCCACGCGTTGCTCAAGCAGCACGTCGAGTTTGAACTGGCATTGCTCAATGTGGGCTGGTGAGGCGTCGTTGCGCTCCACCTGCTCGCGCATGTGGTAAATTTTCAGTGCCAGAATCGACAGGCGGTCCACCGCCCACGCGGGGCTCTCAGTGTTTATAGAGGCATCTTCGAGCACCTCAACATCGGCATATAATGAACGAAAGTAGCTGTCGATTTTCTCCACGAGATCGGTGCGGTCCTGGTTGCTGCGGTCGATACGGCGCTTGAGGGCGAGGGCCTCAACGGGGTCAATTGCTGGGTCACGTATTATGTCCTCGAGGTGCCATTGCACGCTGTCGATCCAGCACTTCGTGAAGAGGTCGGCTTCGATGGTTCCCTCGGGGTAGGGATTCTCAACTTGTGAATCTATATTGTCGGTGACGTGATACAATTTTATTGTCTCGTCAAATAATATATTGGCATTTTCGGCAAAATTCATAATTTAGCTAATTTGTTGAATTGTCTTGTTTCTCAGGTTCAGCGATATTGGCTCGGTCGAGCACTCTTTTAACCTTTTTGATGATCATCTCGGGGTTGATGTCGTGCAGGCAGTGATAGTCGCCAAAGCGGCATTTTTTGTTGCCGCGCATTGAGCATGGGCGGCAGTCAAGCTCGAGCTGCACAGTGTCGCGCACGGCTTGGTGCCATCCCATCTCGCCGCACCAGGGGTGCGTGGAGCCCCACACGCTCACTACAGGCAGTCCCACTAGCGCTGCCAGGTGCATATTGGCAGAGTCCATAGTTATCATCAAGTCGCAATGGCTCATCAAGTCCAACTCGTCGGCAAAAGTGCGGTCTTCGATGTGAGGCACTGAGGTCACATTGTTGTATCGGCGCATGATGGGGTCGAGGATGTCGC
Organism: Muribaculaceae bacterium; assembly: GCA_017964485.1. Classification (GTDB taxonomy): domain Bacteria; phylum Bacteroidota; class Bacteroidia; order Bacteroidales; family Muribaculaceae; genus Sodaliphilus. The sequence goes on from JAGCRW010000100.1 coordinate 28,924, forward strand.
GTTCGTTCTTGCCTCCGCCAAAGAGGAAGATGTGGATATTTTCCCATCGCGCCAGCTCGGCGATAATCATCTGCATCTGCTCTATGGGGTAGGCTTTGCCATTGTGCTCAGTGAACGGTGCTATGGCAATCCATGTCTCTTTTTCGCCTTTTTCAGGCACTATTTTGCTGTTGATGGGCTCGCCAAAGTTGAGGATAGAGATGAAGTCCTCGCCCAAGTCGAGATTGAGTTTGCTCATCACTCCACGCATTCGCTCTTGGATGGGAGTTATGGCATTTCGCAGCTTGCCGCTAGTCAACTGACGGCACTCTTTGCGCCTGCGGTCCACTTTAGCTACAAACACCTTCTTGTCGCTAAGGTACTTGTCAAAGCACCATGTGTAGGGCGTGGCTTGCAGGTCGGCGACAGCGTCGAAGTTGTAACGCCGCTGCAGGTTCTTGGCGAGCTTTATGGCGCCCACAAAAGTGCGATATTTCTTCTTCTCGACACCTACTACTATAAGGTTGGCGGGCTTGTTGACAAACAAGTCGACGTTTTTCTTGTAGGTGGGTAGCGTGAAGGAAATATTAGGATTGGCTAAGCACACCGAATAGACGATGGGAATAGTCATCGCCATATTTCCTAGTGAGGAAAATCCGGTGAACATCACATTTCTCATTGGTGGGAGAAAAACATCTTTTGCCATATTGCACTAATTTTGATTTGCAAAATTAGTGCAAGTTGAGAGCAGAACAAAATAATAAACGAAGTTTTTAATTTTTTTGGATAAAATGCTCACGCTCGCAAGGTTTTGAGCTAGGCAGCGGACGAAGCTGGCCTCATCCTTACAATTCATTGTTTTGCAACCTCTTTTATAATCAATTATGATTTATGCTAATGAAGAGAATCGATGAGCCATATATTTTCTGTGAAAAGATTTTGATATCTGGTATATTATTATGAAATTTGCATATTCGCTGATAGTTAAAGTAAAAAGTTATGAAACTTGGTGTGATAATATCAACCTATAATAATCCTGTGTGGCTTGAGAAGACACTATGGGGATACATGTGCCAAAAGCGGATGGCTGATGAGATAATCATTGCTGATGATGGCTCTACCGATGAAACGCGCGAAATGATAAATACATTTGCCAACAAGTTGCCCATTAAGCATGTGTGGCATGAGGACAACGGATTCCAGAAAACGAAAATATTGAATGCTGCTTTGAGGGCAAGTGAGAGTGAATATCTTGTATTCACTGATCAAGACTGTATTCCTCGCAACGATTTCCTGCTTATTCATGAGAGCAATGCACAGCGTGGCCATTTTTTGAGTGGTGGTTATTTTAAACTGCCCATGGACATTAGCACTCAACTCACACAGGAAGACATATACACGCAGCGAGCCTTTAGCCTTCGATGGCTTAAAGAACAGGGTTTGATTTGGAATTTCAAGTGTACCAAGTTGATAAATGCTCCCTGGTTCTCATTAATGATGAATACCATAACACCAACTAAAGCCACTTGGAATGGCATGAACTCTTCGGGGTGGCGTGAGGACATAATTAAGGTACGAGGGTTTGATGAGCGCATGAAATATGGCGGCGAAGATCGTGAGTTGGGCGAGAGACTGATGAATATGGGTATTAGAGGTGTGCAAATTCGTTATTTGGCGGTAACACTTCACCTTGACCACGACCGCCCTTACAAAAATGAGGAGCACTGGAAGATCAATGATTCCATAAGAGAAACAACACGTCGCTTGAAGCTTACTAGTACTGAGTATGGTTTGTAATGCTATTCGGGATCGTGATCGGTAACGTGATCGTGATTATATCATTTGTACTTAATGATATTCAGCGCAGTGCGGCGCACCTGACGTCGCAGGCGTCGGGTAGTGCATTGCTTGGCTTTAGCTATGGTTTTGAGTGTTTCATTGATGCTCGTCGAGGGTTCGTCATCGGTCTCCACCAGCAGGTGGTCGAGAGGAGTTATGGCTAGTGCCTGCTCGTTGTGCTTGCTGCCGAAGGAGAGATAGAAGCCGGCATCAAGCAGCTGGCGCGCCACGTTCTCGTTGCCACGGAAGCCGTGAATCACCCATGCCACATTATGGGCATGAGGGTTGTCGCGCCACAGCTTGAGAATCTGCTGCGAGGTGCGCACGCAGTGGATGATTAGGGGTTTGCCAGCAGCGGCAGCGATGTTGATGTGGGCTTGCATCACCTGCTCCTGCACATCGAGCGGTGCGCCCTTGAGCGAGTCGAGTCCTGTCTCGCCTATCGCTACCACCAGTTGATGCTGAGCCGCCTCCTCAAGTTGTTTCATCTGCTCTTGCCAGTCATCACCTATGTGCCAGGGATGGATGCCCACTGAATAGACCTTACCATACTGTGGCTTGAAGTTGTTGACATCCACGCTGATAAGTGCTTGCTGGGCTTCGGTGTCGTGGCTGTGGAAATTGGTGATAACGGGTGGTACTGGGTCGTAGCCATGACCGCCCCAAGGGTTGCAGCTGACAATGCGCTTGATGCTCATCCATGTGCCCTTAATGGGTCCGTAGGCCTGGATGGCCTCCACGGCATAGTGGCTGCATGTGGGTGTGTAACGGCACGCTGCAGGAAGCAACGGCGAGATGCACCGCTGGTAGAACTTGATGGGCAGGATAAGGATTTGCTTCGCTATGTTGCCTGGAGTAAGTTTCATCGCTCGCTGCTGTTGGTTGTGGCGGTGGCTATCTTGCTGAGCAGTTCTTGCATGCTGCGCTCGATGGTTGCATAGTCGCGCTCGTCGTTGGCAAGCCAGTTGAAGCCTATCAGCACCGTCTTGCCTTGCGAGAGCACAGGCTCCAACAGCGTGCGGTTTAGGCGGTAGGCCTCGCGGGTGCGACGGCGCAGCAGCACTCGTCCCACAGCGTGGCGTATGCGCTTCTTGGGAATGGAGATAAGGAAGCGGGCTGGCACAGGGTGGCTGCTCTCATCGGCAGGCACGGCGAGATAGACCGCCCGTAACGGATAGGCAATCAACGACGTGCCCTGCGCATAAAGCCGCTCAATCTCAATCTTGCTGCACAGCTTCTCGCTCTTATATAACTTAAAATTTGCCATTTATTCTCTTTTAGACTGCGAAGTTACAAAAAATCACCGCTCACGCCCCCTAAAAGGCTTGAAAAAATGAATTTGGAGCAGAAAACATATCCAAAAGTTCCTTGGGAATGCACTTTTTTGAATGAATCGCAGCGGAATCTTGAGGCATGGCACAAAAAAGCGGTTGATTTACTTGATGTAAACCAACCGCTTATGCTTTTGGAAGATGTGGGAGTTATTTTTTTACTCGATGGAAATCTGCTGTCGTTGTATTTTCATATATAAGATGCATGACATCACCTTCAATGATTATTTGACATCTTTGGTTTAAAGTAACTCCATTATTATTAAATGAATAAGCCAAAATATTGCCCTCCAATGACCACCCACCAATTGATGTGTCAATTATATTCCCATTTAAATACACTTTCGAAATTAGAGTATGATCAGAATCAAAAATATAATGAGTTTCGTATTCATTGTTATCTCCAGCATACCAAACCCATTCACCAATCAGTTGCTCCTCCAGAGATTTTTTAGGTTCGTCTTTATCGTCGCCGCAGGAAGTGAGGAGAAAAGGCAGTACAATTGCCATCAATAATAGAATTTTTTCATTGTCGTGAAATATTAGAAGTTAGACATAGTTTTTGCAAAGGTACTACATTTTTTGATAAAGTGAGGTTTTTTCGGTGAAAATACTGTTTTCACAAAACAGGACGAGTAAGATTTAGGTTGAAACGTTGGTCAATACAATTAAGAAAATCCCCAAAACTGCAGTGAGCTTTGGGGATTGTTGTTTGAGTCAAGAAGCTGTTTATTTCTCGGTCTTCTTGGTGGTTTTCTTTGTTGCCGCCTTCTTAGCTGGAGCTTTCTTAGCTGGAGCTTTCTTAGTAGCGGTTTTTTTTGCAGGAGCCTTTTTAGCCACTTTCTTTTCTTCCACTTTCACCTCGGCCTTTGGCTCTTCTTCCTTTTCCTCTACCTTGGGTTTTGGAATAGGTTTGTGCTCTGGAACAACTTTTGGAAATCGCTCTTGCTCGATGCGTGGCTCGTCGGGATCGTCAAGATGCTCCTTGATGTATTGGTCTATAGCAGCTGCGATGGAAGGAGCCTTTGGCGATGTGGTGAAATCGAGCCTCAGTCCATTAGCTTTGAGCTCTTCGATAGTCTTGCCACCCATCACGCCAATGGCGATGTTGCCTTGCTCAAAGTGTGGGAAACTCTGAATCAATGACTTCACACCCGATGGAGTGAAGAGGATGATCATGTCGTAGTCGAATGGCTCATCGTTGCGAATCACGTTGCTCACTGTGCGGTACATTATCGCCTTGGTGAACTTGATGCTGCCGTCCTCGGGGATGTGCAGCTTTTGGTCGTGAACGTCGCTGATGGGATAGAGATAGGTCTCTTTGTTGTGCTTTGCAAGCAGTGGCAGCAGAGCCTCGGCATGGCCTGTCTCGCTATAGAAAATCTTGCGCTTGCGGTAGATGATATACTTTTGCAGATAGTGGGCAATAGTCTCGCTCACGCAGAAGTATTTCATCGTGTCAGGAACATTGAACCTCAGCTCTTTGCAAAGTCTGAAGTAGTGATCCACGGCGGTACGTGCAGTAAAAATCACTGCTGTGTGTGCGTTGATGGGGATTTTTGCCTGGCGGAATTCCTTTGAAGTCAACCCCTCAATTTTAATGAATGGTCTAAAAACCACCTCAACATCATACTTATTTGCTAAATCGAAATAAGGAGATTTTTCAGATGATGGTTTCGGTTGGGAAACCAAGATTTTCTTAATCTTCACAGTTTCAAATAATTACGTTTATAATATGCTGCATACATAAACTGTACCGGCAAGAGCCAGGAGAGGGGGTACAATTTCGACGGCGCAAAGGTACAAAATAAAATAGACACTAGAGGACAAATTGTTGAAAAAAATTCTAAAACCCTTGCAAATAAATACAATTCTCCCTAAAATGTATAGGATAATGGCTATTGTAACCATCAATTTTATGGTGCTTGGAAAGACTAGGGTAATAACTGCAACGGGGAAGAGCAGCAGTCCCAGCACCGCCTGCGACGCCAGGAAGCCTTGAATCCACATGTCGGTGAGTGAATCGTTGGCAAAGGTGTAACCGAGGAGGCGGTAGAGCAGCAATTGCAAAGAGACAAATACTGCCATGGCAAGGGTTAGCACCAACACATGGAGGAACACCGAGTTCTGTAGCGACACGGTAAGTGATGGATTGTACCACAGCAGTCCGTAGTACAGCATTATGCCGCCCATCAGGCAGGTGTTGACAATCATGGCGATGATGATGCGCGCGTCGCTGCTGGTGTGCTCAGCAAAGAGGTCGTCTTTACCCTTGGGCGAGAACAGGTAGTGGCCCAGGTTGGATATAAAGGATCGACCTAAGCGATAACTTGTCAGGAGAAACATGCACGAAAGCAGGAGCATAATCATCGACCCAGTGTCGTGCAGTGGCGACGTGTTATGGGTACGGGCGTTACTGCCTTTGGGCACTTCGATTACTGGCATTTGACCAATGTGTGAGGTAGCGGTGTCGTTGCCCTCTGGTGCGGGAAAGCCGTTGAGATACTGGGCTTTGTGCAGCACAGGGGCGACAACGGTGTCAGAGGCAGTTGTCGAAGTGGTTTCGGTGATATTTTGAACGTTCTCGGTGGGCATCGCAATGATGGTCTAATATTTTGATTCTATGGGTTCGGGAGACTGTTGTAACTCTTGCTCAATGGCTGCAATGGCTTGCTCGGGAGTATCAACGAACTGGACCAAGCGGTGGTGACTCTTGCGCATGAAACCTTGCTCGATGGCAGTGGTTAGCATGGCAGCTAGATGGTTGTAAAAACCTAACGTGTTGAGCACTACAATGGGTTTTGGGGCGAGGTTGAGCTGCCGCCAGGTAATGGCTTCGAGCAGCTCTTCCATAGTGCCGCAGCCGCCTGGCAGGGCAATCACGGCTTGCGTCATTTGTGCCAGGGTGAGTTTGCGCTCGTGCATATCGGCAGTGGTGATGATGCGGGTGAGGCGGTCGTAGTGCCAACCGTTATCCACCATGAACTGTGGAATAACGCCAATGGCTTCGCCGCCAGCGTCGAGCGCTCCATCGCTCACGGCGCGCATCAGCCCCTCGCAGCCTGCACCGTTGAAGCATGTCCATCGGCGCTGCGCCATGAGCGCGCCCAGTTGGTAGGCAGCATCGACGTAGTCCTTCTCCAAGTCACGACTTGAAGCCCCAAAGACGCAGATATTTAATGTGTTAAGTGTCAAGTGTTAAGTTTTAAGTAGGGACGAGACCTGTCTCGTCTACAAGTTTTAAGCCGTCAACCTATCAATTCTCCTCTTTATCCTCTTTCTCCTCCTTATTTACGATTTGGAAATCTCGGTCGGGATCTTCATATTTCTCTGCCCAGTATTCGTCGTCCCATTCTTGCTCTTCAACAACCATCTTGCCGCCAGCGTCGGGCATCTCGTCGTAGTCGGGATCTTGGGCAGCGAAGATGAAGTCGTCCTCCTCCTGCACGCGGTGTTGCTCGTCGAGGTCGTGGAGCGCCACAGTGTCGGGGATGCGGTTGTGCTCATCGTTGATAGTACGCCACAACAGGTCTTTGAGTTCGGTGAGTCCTTGCTGCGCCACGCTTGAGATGAACACAACTGGCAAGTCACTGGGCAACTCGGGCCGTAGCATCTCTCTGAGGTCGTCATCGATGAGGTCGCATTTGGTGATTGCGAGCACACGTGGTTTCTCCACCAGGTCGGGGTTGAAGGTAGCGAGCTCGTTGCTCAGTATCTCATATTCGCGCTTGATGTCGTCGGTGTCGCTTGGAATCATGAACAGCAGCACGGCGTTGCGCTCAATGTGACGCAAGAAGCGCAGACCTAGGCCCTTGCCCTCGCTGGCGCCCTCAATGATGCCAGGGATATCGGCCATGACAAACGACTGCTGGCCGCGGTAGCTCACTATGCCCAGGTTGGGCTCAAGGGTGGTGAAGGGGTAGTTGGCAATCTTGGGCTTGGCGGCACTGATAACCGAGAGCAATGTCGATTTTCCGGCGTTGGGGAATCCCACGAGACCCACGTCGGCAAGCAACTTCAACTCGAGGATGATGCTCTTTTCCACACCGTCCTCGCCAGGCTGTGCGAAGCGGGGAGTTTGACGCGTGGCGGTCTTGAAATGCACGTTGCCCAAGCCGCCGCGGCCACCTTTCAGAAGGCGCACCACTTGCCCGTCTTGCGTAACGTCGCACAGGAATTTCCCTGTCTCGGCGTCATAGACGGCAGTGCCGCATGGCACTTCAATGATGCGGTCCTCGCCCTTTTTGCCAGTGCATTGGTTCTCAGAACCTGGTGCACCGTCGGTGGCGAAGATGTGTCGCTGATATTTCAGGTGAATAAGAGTCCACAGATTGCGGTTTCCCTTAAGGAAGATGTGACCGCCTCGGCCGCCATCACCGCCGTCGGGCCCGCCCTTAGGGATATACTTAGCTCGGTGCAGGTGTTTCGACCCTGCCCCGCCATGCCCACTGCGGCACATGATCTTAACGTAGTCAATAAAGTTGCTCTCGGCCATAATAGATAAGTGTTTCTGTTTCGGGCTGCAAAGGTACGAAAAATTAGTGCAAACCTAATACAATACAAAATAAAATTTATATTTATTAGATAAAATGCTTTCGATAAGAGGCGAGAATGAAAAACCATTGCACAGAAGGAAAATTGTTAAAATTTACACATTATTATAGGAATTGCGAGTTTTTTGTCTAATTTTGCACCCGATTTTGAATTAAAACGGCATGTTTGTGTCTGGTGTGAGTCATGCAACGTGCTGATTATTAAGATAAAGACAATAATTTTTACTAGAAAATGGCAGATAATCTTGTGATAGTGGAGTCTCCGGCAAAAGCCAAGACCATCCAGAAATTTTTGGGAAAAGACTACAAAGTCATGTCGAGTTATGGTCACATCCGTGACTTGGAGAAAAAGGATTTCAGCATCGATGTGGAAAATGATTTTGAACCCATCTACGAGATACCAGAGGATAAATTGACTCTTGTGCAAGAACTCAAGAAGGCCGCCAAGGGCGTGAAGACCGTGTGGCTGGCAAGTGATGAGGACCGTGAGGGAGAGGCGATAGCCTGGCACCTTAACGAGGTCCTTGGCTTGGATAAGGAGAATACCCGCCGCATCGTGTTCCACGAGATCACAAAATCGGCAATTCTTGCCGCTATCGAGAATCCGCGCGACATCGACACCAACCTCGTCGATGCCCAGCAGGCACGCCGAGTGCTCGACCGCATTGTGGGCTTCGAACTGTCGCCGGTGCTGTGGAAGAAGATTAAGCCATCGCTGAGTGCAGGCCGCGTGCAGAGCGTGGCAGTGCGTTTGCTTGCTGAGCGTGAGCAGGAGATTCGCGACTTCAAGAGCGAGGAATACTACCGTGTGAGCAGCGAGATGGAACCAAACAACACCAACGAATCGGATGCGCCAGCTTTAGTGCCTTGCGAACTTAACAAGCGCTTTGCAACCCGCGACGAGGCAGTGGAGCTGCTTGAGCATTGCAAGAACGCCACCTTCAAGGTTGCCGATGTACAGGTGAAGCCTATCAAGAAATGTCCGGCTCCTCCTTTCACAACCTCGACCTTGCAACAGGAGGCGTCGCGCAAACTTGGTTTCTCGGTAGCACAGACCATGCGTGTGGCACAGTCGCTCTATGAGAGTGGACACATCACCTACATGCGTACCGACTCGGTGAACCTGTCGAGTCTCGCCATTGGCACTATCAGCAAGGAAATCAAAGACTCGCTAGGTGAGCAGTACCTAAAGGTGCGCAAGTACCACACCTCGTCGAAGGGCGCTCAAGAGGCTCACGAGGCTATCCGCCCCACCTTTATCAGCAACCACGACATCAGTGGCACCGCCCAGGAGAAGAAACTCTACAACCTGATTTGGAAGCGCACCATCGCTTCTCAGATGGCCGACGCGCAAGTTGAGAAGACTCAGGTTGAGATAAGCATCAGCGGCCGCAATGAATTGTTTGAGGCTAGCGGTGAGGTAGTAAAGTTTGACGGTTTCTTGAAGGTGTATTTCGAGACCAGCGACGATGAGATCGCAACTCCCGAATTCCACACTCTGCCACCTCTCAAAGTGGGCGACGTGCTCACCGAGAAAGAAGTGGTTGCCACTCAGCGTTTCACCCAGCAGCCTAACCGCTACAGCGAGGCTATGCTTGTGAAGCGTCTTGAGGAACTTGGCATTGGCCGTCCTTCGACCTACGCTCCCACCATCTCAACTATCCAGGCTCGCGACTATGTTGTCAAGGGCGAGAGCAAGGGCGTGAAGCGCAGCTTTGAGCAAATCACCCTCAAAGGCAACAAGATTACTACCAAGACCAAGACCGAACTCGTGGGCAACGAGAAGGGCAAGCTCATCCCCACCGACGTGGGTATGGTGGTCAACGACTTCCTCACAAAGTTCTTCCCACAGATTCTCGACTACAACTTCACCGCAAAGGTAGAGACTGAGTTTGACGAGATAGCCGAGGGCAAGAAGAAGTGGAACGACGAAATTAAGGAGTTCTACAAGAGCTTCCACCCCGAGATTGAGAAGGTATCGTCGCTGCGCCTGGAGCACAAGGTGGGCGAGCGCATTCTTGGCAATGACCCTGAGACTGGCAAACCCGTATCGGTGAAGATTGGCCGTTATGGACCACTCGTGCAGTTGGGCAGCACCGACGACAAGGAGAAGCCCCGCTTCGCCTCGTTGCAGAAGGAACAGAGTGTGGCAACAATCACCCTCGAAGAGGCTTTGAAGCTCTTTGAGATGCCACGCACATTAGGCACTTTTGAAGGAAAAGAGGTGGTTGTCGCTATTGGCAAGTATGGTCCCTATCTTAAGCACGACGGCAAGTTTGTGTCGGTGCCAAAGGATATGTCGCCTTACAGCATCACCATTGACGACGCTGCCGAGCTCATCAAGGAGAAGCGTGCCTCCGAGGCCAAGAAGGTGCTTATGACCTTTGACGAGGAACCTGAGCTGCAGGTGATGAACGGCCGCTTTGGCGCTTACATCGTCTATAAAAAGGAGAACTACAAGATTCCCAAGAAGTATGACGCCTCGAAACTCACCCTTGAAGATTGCCGCGCTATCGTCAACGATGAAGGCAATCTCAGCAAGGGCGGGAAACGCAAGGCCGCTGCTAAGAAGTAAAAAATTATGGTGGGCATTGATGCTCACCATATTTTTTTTAGGTTAAGGGTGGTGAACGCCGGCGGTGTGGCGCACTACTCTAACTGCCCCCATTGTTCAATTTGTGGCGCGGGGTGTTTAGTATCCAAAATCTTCTCCCACTAGCACCACCACATGGCGGCCAGCGTTGCGGCAGTTGCGCAGCAGGTGGATATAACTGCAGATGCTCTCGGGGCTGTTGCAGTTATGGCACACGCCATCGATGTGGCATGGGGTTTTGATATCAAATCGTTGCGAATTAATGGGCGACGCAGTGCTGCGAGCTCGGGCGATGGCGGTCTCAACGGTGGGCGCTACCTTGTTGAGGCCAATGATGAAAATCACCTTCTTAGGTCCCCAAGAGATTGCGGCAATGCGGTTTCCGTTGCCGTCGATATTAACGATGACACCGTCTTCGCTGAGGGCATTTGCGCTGCTCAGGAACACGTCGGCGCTAAAGGCTCGCAGATACATCTGCTGCTTCTCTTGTGGGTCGTCAACCACGTCACGGTCGAGCACTTCGAGTGTGCCACGCTCTTTTAGGGCTTGTGGAATGCCCATATCTCGCACCGTCATCGAGCCTCCCCAGGTCACGCTGCTGCCGTCGGCAATCAGGTCCATCACTTTGCTCACTGCCTCTTGCGAGGTAGGACAGTAGAATGCCTCGATGTTGCGTCGCTTCAGGTTCTTCACTAATTTCTCTCCAAGCAGGTTGTTTCTTATCTCTAATGGTGTCATATCAGTATTGTTTAATGTGGTTATTGAGGTTGTCCAAGTTTGTCGGCGTAGGCACGGCCCACGGGGATTTCGGTGCCACCGGTGAGGGTGAGTTGGGAGCGTGAGTAGCTCTCGATGCGGTGGCGAGGCACGATGTAGCTCTTGTGGACACGCACAAACTCGTTCTCAGGCAACATTGCCTCGAGCGACTTCATGCTCATCTGTGTAATGACAGGTCGGCTGTCGACAGCGTAAATCTTCACATAGTTGTCCATCGCCTGGATATAGAGTATTGAGCCAAGTTGCACGGTCACGTTTTTATACTCCACCTTGACGGTAATCTCCTGGCCTTCGAGCGGTGGTGTAGCGCTGTAATTCACGAGTTTGATGGCTTGCTGCACTTTGTTTACCGCTTTCTCAAAACGGCTGAATGAGAAAGGTTTGTGCAGAAAATCCACGGCGTTGAGGTCGAAGCCATCGACGGCATATTGCGCAAATGCGGTGGTAAACACTAGAAAAGTGCCTTGCGGAATCTCTTTGGCAAGATTCACGCCGTTGACCTCGCCCATCTTCACATCAAGGAACAGCAGTTGCGGGTGCGTGCGCTTCACATGCTCGATGCCCACGAGGGGATTGGTGAAGGTGTCTAGTTCCATGCCCTCCATCCTCTGGCAGAAGTTCTTAATCACTTCAAGAGCCATAGGCTCATCGTCAATAGCTACGCATTTCATGGTTTGTGGTGTTTTAAGTTGATGGTAAGTTTTAGGTCAAAATGGTCTTCAGTCTCGTTGATGTCGAGGCTGTAGTCGCTGCCATAAATCAGGTCAAGGCGCTTGCGGCTGTTCTCTATGCCGATTCCCACATGGCTATCGTCCTTGGGCTTGATGCGGATGGGGTTGCTGGTGGTGAGTGTGAACACGCCGTCAACGACCTGCACATCAATATCGATATTAGTGTCGATGCTGGTGCTTACGCCATATTTCAGGGCATTCTCCACAAAGGTGATAAGCAACATCGGTGCGATGGTGAGTCCTGGGTATTTGCCGTCATTGTTATAGTTGAAATTCACTTTGGTGCACTCATTCAAGCGGTTGCACTGCAAGTCGATGTATTGTTGCAAGTAGTGCGCCTCGCTGTCGATGCTCACGCTGTCTTGGTTGGCGTTGTTGTAGATATAGCGTGTGATATCGATAAACTGTATGAAGGCGTCCTCGGTTTTTGGACTCTGCGTAACCACCATGCTATAGAGGGTGTTGAGAGTGTTGAACAGGAAATGTGGATCGATTTGCGCTTTGTAGAGCGAGAGCTCGGCTTTGTTCTTAGCGACCTCCAGCTCCTGTCGTCGAGCACGCAAGCGGTAGAGTTGACCGAGCAGACCTATTGCGCTGCTGAAAGTCATCACAATCACAAAAAGGAACCACACCGCCTGCTGGTGGAGGCGGAACTTCATGGGTGAGAGGGTGCGTTGCTGTGGTGCGCCAGCTGGCGGTTGACCTGGTTGCCGCTGGAAATGGAACTCCATCTTATATTTTGAGAGCAGATAGGTGATGCCTATCATGGCTATCACTATCAGCACAGCCCAAATCAGGCGCTTACGATTCTTGAAAAGAGACGGAATGGTGAACACGCGGTTCACGAAATACACAATATAAAGCCACGCCACGAGCAGACACACAAACAGGAAGTTGTTCTCTACCCATCGCTCAATGGGAAGCAGGTAAATCATCACTGGCAGCAGCACAAGGCAGAAGAAGAGGTCAATCCAAAGTTGGACTTTCTTGCCGGTGATGAGTTTGGCATTCTGGGTAATTGATGTTGTGTTCATAGTAATAGTTGTTATTGAATGCGCTTGCGGTACATATAGCAGTAGTAAGGCTGATTGGGAGTGCTGAATCGCTCAACTAGCTCCTCGTGCACTCTCTCGTAGCCATGGTTGTCGAAGTATTGCCAGCTGCAGGTGCTGTCGGTGATGTGGTAAGTCCACTGCACGCCACGTTCGATTAGCATCTGCATGAGTTTCTCTTGGAGTGCTTTGGCGTAACCGCGTTTGTTGCTTACCAGGAACGAGAACTTGGCGCTATTTTCGCCCATGAGATTCAGCAAGTCGCGCTCGGTGCGCAGCAGATAAGATGTGGCCTCAAGCACATATTTGCGCTCCTCGTCGTCTTTGTCAGCCAAAAAATCCTCAACCCATTGCTCCGAAACATTGACACCGTCTTTCATGCGAGCGAAAGCTACTGCCTGCATAGTCCCGTCATCATCACAGGCTTGAAGCGCAAGTTGTGGGTCGAAGAACATGTTGAGCACCACTTCCCGCAAAAAATAGGTGTTGTGCTCTATGCCGTGTGCAATATCATTATCCCACATCTTGGCAAGCATCGCCACCACGATGTCGATATTGGCCATATCAAAGGGCTTGATGAGCATAAGTTTTAAGTGTCAAGTAGGGACGAGACCTCTCTTGTCCGTTTGTGTCAAACGCAATTGTGCATTATGAATTGTGCATTATGCATTAATCAAAACTGGTTCTCAACAATATCGGTAAGCACGTCGCGCATCTCTAGGCCTGCGGCGCGCACTTGTTGAGGGATGAAACTGGTGGCTGTCATGCCAGGTGTGGTGTTCACCTCTAGCATGTTGATGCAGTCGCTGCCATCCTCATTCTTGGTGACAATGTAGTCAACGCGGATAATGCCGTTGCAGTGTAGGATGTCGTAGATGCGGCTCGTCTCGGCCTGCAAGGCGGCGGTAAGTTCTGGACTGATACGTGCGGGGGTAATTTCTTCTACTTGGCCGTTGTACTTGGCGTCGTAGTCGAAGAACTCATTGTCGGTAACCACTTCGGTAACAGGGAATACCACGCTCTTGGTCTTGGTCTTGTAGCAACCTACTGTGACCTCGATGCCGTCGAGGAAACGTTCTACCATCACTTGATTGAACTGCTTGAAGGCGTTTTTGATGGCTGGCGCGAGTTGACTCTTGTTTTTAACCTTTGTCACACCAAAACTGGAGCCGTCATCGGTAGGCTTCACAAAGCAGGGCATGCCGAGCTCGCGCTCGATATCGTCCTCGGTGATATTGCGCTCCACATCCTTGAGCAGCAAGATGCTGTCGGCAACGGTAACGCCAAAGGGCCGCATGTAGTTGTTGAGCATATATTTGTTGAATGTCAGCGACTCAACAAGCACGTTGCAGGTGGAGTAGGGCAGTTTAATGAGGTCGAAGTAGCCTTGCAGAATGCCATTCTCGCCTGGGGTGCCATGGATAGTGATGTAAGCATAGTCGAAGGTAGTGTTCTCGCCTTTCTTGTCTTTGTGCTTAAACGAGAAATCATTCTTGTCGATGGGTGCTATGCTGCCGTCATGCAGATTCACATGCCAGTCGTTGCCTCTTATCACTACTATATACACGTTGTAAAGGTCACGGTCGAACCAACTGTATAGACCTTGCGCCGAGCGCAGTGACACCTCATGCTCCGACGAGTCGCCACCACACACGATAGCAATATTTCGCTTTGTTTTCTTCATTTCAGTTTTTGTGTTATAGGTTTTAAATATTAGGTGCAAAGTTACTATGATACCGTTTATTTACCAAATTTTTATACTCAAATCGGTGATAAAACCATAATTGCAAGGTTGTCGTTTTTCTGGGAGCTGGTTTTTAGGGTATAATTTTGTGGTGTAAAAAGCAATCAACCACATTTTTTATTCATTTTAAAAACAAATTAAATTATGGAAACCAACAACACAAATGAGACAATGAACCGCGCCCGTGTTTACAACGTGATTATCCTTGACAAGAGTGGGTCGATGACGAGCATCGCCAAGCAGGCCGTAGATGGCGTGAATGAGAGCATCGCAGCTATCAAGCGCAGCCAGGAGGAGCACCCCGAGCAAGACAATGTGCTCACGCTGGTGGCATTCTGCGGCTGTGAGATCAAGAAAATCTACGAGCAATGCCCCATTGGTGAGGTGAAGCCCATCACCCCTCAAGACTATCACCCCTGCTGCATGACGCCGCTCTACGACGCCATTGGCAACACCATCACAGCCGTGCATCGACTGATGGAGAACGAGAAGAATGCTATCGCCAGCGTTACTATCATAACCGACGGTTATGAGAATGCCTCTAGGGAGTTTACCCACAAGGCAATCAAGAGCCTTATTGAGGCCTACAAGAGCGAAGGATGGCTCTTTGCTTATATAGGTGCTGATCACGATGTTGAGTCAGTAGCTTTTGGGCTGTCCATTGACAACAATATTAGATTTGAGAAAACCAAAGAGGGCACTCGCCATATGTTCAGCAAGTTTCAAGAGTGTCTAGGCGATTATGTAGGTGAAGTGACGTCAATGATGCTTGATGAAGACCTTGACGAAGAGGTGAAAAAAGAAAAACTTCGTAAGAGTTCTATGAGTTTCTTCAGTAGAAGAAAAGATTAACCTGAAGGTGTGACAAGTGTGTCATGTGCAGCAAAATGGCACACTTTTTGCTATTTCTTTATTGTTATAAAACTTTACAACTATGCCTATTACCATTAAAGAAATCAAAAAAATAAATACTGAACTGAGGTATGGCGTGATATATCTTGCCATGCCGTTAGAAAAATTTAGTGATAACTTAGGTTTTGATTGCAAGCGGCTCATAAACTCGCCAGAAATAATGTCATGGCTTAGAGCCAAGACAGGCTTTGATATCGAGATTATAGATATGCCTGCTATTGAAATTCCCACCCTCATAGCCAGGCGCATCAATGTGGGCAATGCTGGCAAAGATGCCTTGCTGCAAATGCCACTCAGCAGTGAGTCAATGGATGAAATTCAGCGTTTTGCCGAGTGTGCTATTGATGTGGTGAGCATTGATGAGGGTGATAAAGTGCTGCCACCTAAAGTCTTGAATGAGCTGGTGCGTTCTAGGTATTGCGATTTCCATCAGAGCATTGACCAAAGCGTGTTGATAGGTCGTGAGGCAGATTTCAACCTAGAAGCGCGGTGGCAAGAAAGGTCAGATTACAAGGAAAAGAAAAGCGAAGATGCTATTGAATTTGATACTGATTATGCCGAAAATGATGATCTTGACTATTGCCGAAGAACTTCGGAGCCATCAACCGAGATTGAGGAGGAGGTACAAATTCTTAATATTGAGCAGGAGCGAGAGCAGGCACTGAAAGCTATCCAGGCGCAGATTATTGACTATGTGACAAAGTATCATGACGACCCGTCGCAACTCATCAATGTTCTGCTCGAGGGAAAAATTGTGATTGGTGGCAAAGATGAGCTTAGCCCCCTCGTAGTAAATAACGACGTAAAGATTGTGCTGCCTTACTATAACGAGGTGGAAGTGAAGATGCCTGCTATGTGTCGTGCCATCTATATCCTCTTCCTGAAGCACCCCGAAGGCATAGCGCTGCGTGACATAGGTGACTATCGTGCCGACCTTGAGAACATCTACTCGATGGTGATGCCCGGGCGTAGCGAGGAAAAGGCAAAAGAGGCCATCGACAATCTGCTCGATCCTATGAGCAACACTCTCAACGAGTATCTCTCAAAGATTAAGCGATGCTTCAAGTCGTGCATCATCGATGAGAAACTGGCAAGCAACTACATTATAACCGGCAAGCGCGGAGAGCCTTACCGCATCACCCTCGACCCATCGCTCATCACCTTGCCCCGAGCTGTGATAGAAGAATGAGAATGTAAGTTCATGTGTTTAGAGGTTATTTCCAGAAACCTTTAAAATAGGGAGGGTTTCATAGCATTGAAAAAGTGCCACATCACGATAGCGGCAGAACAGGCGATGTTCAAGGAGTGCTTAGTGCCGAATTGAGGGATTTCGATGCAGCATTCGCTGACATCAACTACAGCTTGACTCACGCCTTTAACCTCGTTGCCGAAAACGAGGGCATATTTCTCGCCTGGCTCAATAGGAAAATTCTCAAGGCTGACGCTGCCGTGAACCTGTTCGATGGCACAAATTTTGAAGCCTTGCTCTCGCAGTTGCTCAACAGCCTCGAGGGCTGTTTTGTGATAAGTCCATTCTACCGAGTCCTCAGCGCCGAGGGCAGTTTTGTGAATCTCGTGACTTGGCGGCTTGCCAGTAATGCCGCATAAGGCTATTTGCTCAATGACAAAGGCGTCGGCAGTGCGGAACACACTGCCCACATTCATCTCGCTGCGCACATCGTCGAGCACCACTGCCACCGGTATTTTCTCCACCTGCTTAAATTCCTCGGTGCTCACCCGATGCAGATCAAGCATTGATTTCTTTTGCATAGTCAGTTTTTTGTTGAGATTATCACTTTTGCCCAGTCGCCAGAGTTGTGGTCAATGATGCCGAAGAAGTCGGGCTCATCGACTATTTCAGTATCGTGGCAGCCAAGAAACTGCGCTTTGATTATCTCCTTCAGGCTCTCGAATTTCTCCTGAGCCTCGCCCTCATTCGAGAAACGATAATCATCGCGCCCGTCCTCACTCTCGCTATAATATTGAAAAGAAACGATCATAACTAAAGATTGTGCATTGTGCATTATGAATTATGCTTTTGTTTTTCATGATGCCAAATCTCTAGGCTATTGAAGGCATTCTGCCACAGGATGTAGAAACCTAGTCCCACAGCGGCTAGCGGATGTAGCCAAGCGCTTGATATCCAAATGGCAAAGGCGGTGTTCTTTTGGCCCATCGCCTGCCCCATCTCGGTAGTGGCATGAAAGTAGCGGCCCACGTAACGTCCCATGGAAAACTGCACAAAGGTTATGGCAAGGCTGGTAAGCGCAACCACTACAATAAACCACACCGTTGTGCCAGAGTTCATGATGTTGCGCATTGTGGCACCCGAAATCACCAATAGCAGCACTCCCCACAGGTAGAACGACAAGTCTTTGTTGCTGATGATAAGGCTGTGCAAGCGGGGTGCGAAGTGCTTGACTAAATAAGCAAGTGCCATTGGGGCTAGCAACACAGTGCACACACGCTCCAGCAACGCAAGGAATGCGTCCCAGAAGGGCATATCTATGCTCTCGTCAACGAGCGGGAACACTGCAGGAATCAACACCGCCGCGAGAAAGTTGCTCAGCAGCATGAATGTTGTCATCTTCTCAAGGTCGCCGTCGAGTTTGGCGGTTACCACTGGGGCGGCCGTGGCGCAAGGACATATCACGCAGCAAATTATGCATTCCATCAGCACCAGTTCGTTGCCTTTGGCGTTGTAGTGCACGATAAGCACCGTGCTCAGTATCACCAGCACAAGTTGCATGGCAAGAATCACAAAATGCCACCAACAGGGGCGCATGCGATGAAAGTCGGCGCGGCAGAAGGTAACAAACAGAATCACAAACAAAATCCACGGCAGGATAAAGTCAAAGAAACTGTTGAACACCCTCGACGCCTCATCAAGCGCAGGAGTGAAATAAAAAATGAAATAGACCAATATGCCAGTCGTCATCGACACTGGCAACGTCCACTCTTTCAATATTTTGACAAGTTTGTTCATTTGTCATTAGTCCCTATGGGCTATCGGCAATGCACCCTAAAAACTATGCAAAAGTAGTCATTCCCGCCCATTTTGGCAAGATAATTATCTCTAATTGTTAGTAATTTAGTAATTCATTTGAAAATCTTAGCGGGAGGTTAGACTTTGGATGTAATGGTAAAGTTTGCGGTAGAATGGATGCTTTGTCATGGTGTTGCTGTCGCCCATGATAAAGAGTTTCATGCGTGCGCGGGTGATGGCGACGTTCATGCGTCGCAAGTCACGCAGGAAGCCTATCTGGCCATCTTCGTTGTTGCGCACTAGGCTGATGACGATGATGTCGCGCTCCTGACCCTGGAAACCGTCGACGGTGTTGACCGAAATAAGTTGGCGCAAAGGCTTGAAATAGGCGCTTTTGCGTAACAGTCGCCGCAGATATTGCACTTGTGCGCGATAGGGAGAGATGATGCCTACGTCAAGGCGTTCATCAAGCACCCGCTGACGCCCTAATCGCTCGAAATATTGCTGCAAAGTGTCGATTGTGAGTCGTGCCTCAGCGCGGTTGATGCGTCCGTAGGTCTCCCCAACCAGTTCCTCATGCGCCTCCAGTCCCAAGTCGGCAGTATCTACCCATGTAATTGGCGTGTCGAGGTCAAGGATGCTGCGGTATTTCACTTCGGGGGCGCTCTCCACCTGACTGCCGTAGAACCAGTCGCTCGAAAAGCGCATGATGTCATCGTTCATGCGGTATTGCACCTTGAGCAGCGTTACCACCTGCGGGTTGGTCTGCACGATGCGCTCCATCAAGGTTTTGGCGAGACCGCCTTTTATCGCTTCCAAACACTTGATGGTGGGAGGCAACTGACAGTGGTCGCCAGCAAATATCACACGTCCCGCTTTGCGGATGGCTATCCAGCACGCTGCCTCGAGCGCCTGAGCTGCCTCGTCGATAAAGAGGGTGGCAAACTTCATTCCTTCCAACACCCGGCTTGCGCTGCCTGCGAGGGTGCAGGAGATGACTCGCGCGCTGTTGAAGAGTTCGTTGTTGATACGCAGTTCAAGTTCGGTCTCTCGGCTTTTGAGGCGGTCGAGTTTCTGATGATAGCTGTCGCTGCCACGCCGCTTAGCGCTGCGTAGTTCGCGTATTGCCTTGCGTATCGCCCATAGTTGTGGATAGTCGGGATGAGCCTCAAAGCGACGCTCATAGGTGAAACCCAGCATCTTGTCGTTTACTTTGGTGGGATTGCCAATGCGCAGCACCTCAACGCCACGATCCACTAGCCGCTCGCTAATCCAATCGACAGCCATATTGCTTTGAGCGCACACCAGCACCTGGTTCTCGCGCCGCAAAGTCTCATAGATGGCCTCAACAAGCGTGGTGGTCTTGCCAGTACCTGGTGGGCCGTGCACAATCGCCACATCCTTGGCGAGCAGCACCTCGTTGACTGCGTGTTCCTGAGTGGGGTTGAGCCACGGGAAACGGATAGGGGCAAAGGTGAACTTCTCGGTCTTGCCACGGTTGTAGAACAAGTCGCGCAGCTGAGCGAGGCGGCTGCCCTTTGCCTTTGTCACGCGGTCAATGGCTTGGAGCATAAGTTGGTAGGTGTGTTCGTCAAACGATAACTGCACTCCCACCCGCTCGCGGCCCTGCAACTCGGCAACGGCATTACCATCGGGCACTACAATCACCATGCGGTTTTCCTGGGCATAGCTCACCGTGCCAGCAAACTTGAAATAGCTGATATTGTCGTTGCCGTCAACATGGAAAAACATCACTTGGCGGCCATATTCGAAGTTGTGCTCAATGTCGGTATCCTCATTGCGGCTCACCTCCACAACCAGTTGGTTGAGTGAGTTGTAGTAGCTGCGTCCCACGGCTATAGGCCACCAGCAGTCGCCACGCTTTACCTTGCGCCCAAGCCCAACGGTCTCGGTCTGCCGCTGAAACTCGTTGCGCTCGGCGTCGCGCTCCGCCACCAGCAACGCCCGTTGCTTCTGCAATTCCAATATAGGTGATACCGACTGCATTTATTGTATATTTCTAAAAAACAGAGCAAAGTTAACTATTTCTTGATAATTATTATTATTTTTGCAAAAGAATAAACACGTCATCTTTATGAAAAAAGCGATAGTAATAGGTGCCTCATCGGGACTGGGGAATGAGGTGGCGCGGCTTCTGCTGGAGCAGGGGTGGACGCTCGGCGTGGCGGCACGGAGAGTGGAGTCACTTGAACTGTTGCGCGAACTGGCGCCTGAAAGAGTGCAGATACAAGCCCTTGATGTCACTAGCTATGATGCCACAGCGGCTCTCAACGAGCTGATTGCAAAGGTGGGAGGCATGGACCTACTGTTCTATGCCGCAGGTATCGGCAAACAGAATATGGACTTGGAGCCTGACATCGAACTCAACACCGTGACCACCAACGGCCTTGGCTTTACCCGCATGATTGGTGCTGCTTACCGATATATGGCTATTCACGGTGGTGGACACATCGCAGCCATCAGCAGCATAGCCGGCACGAAAGGTCTAGGCGCCGCGCCGTCCTATTCGGCGACCAAAGCCTTCCAAGCTACTTATCTGCAAGCCCTGGAGCAGCAAGCCAATATGCGCAAGTTGAACATTCGTTTCACCGACCTGCGGCCAGGCTTTGTCGCTACTCCATTGCTGGGAGATAATCCAAAATATCCTATGCTACTCGAGACCAAGAAAGTGGCGCGAGAGATGGTAAAGGCGATTAACAGCGGCAAACATGTGTGGGTAATCGATTGGCGTTGGCGCATAACCACAGCCCTCTGGCGCCGAATCCCAAAATGCATCTGGCGAAGGCTGAAAATAAAGTAACGATCAAGAAAATTGGCCACTGGTAACTGACTACTGATAACTATTTACTATCTTTGTAGTGAAAAACTGAGAAATATGTCAAGCAAAAAGAGAAAATGGTATGTGGTGTGGATAGGCACCGAGCCGGGAATCTGCGACACGTGGACTGAGTGCCAGATACGCACAAAAGGCTATCCAGGCGCACGTTATAAGAGTTTTGACAGCCAAGAGGAGGCTGTGGAAGCGTGGCGCAACGGATATGAGGAGGAAGCGCGTCAAGTGCTGCGGGCAATAGCCAATGCCCCTCGCCGCAAAGATGATGTGGACTACACTCAGATACCCGAGATTATCCCTGGCAGTTGGGCTGTGGATGCCGCATGCAGCAAAAATCCCGGCACGATGGAGTATCGTGGTGTGGACGTTTACACTGGTGCGCAGATTTTCCACCAGGGGCCGTTTGAGCAAGGCACCAATAACATCGGCGAGTTCCTTGCAATAGTTCATGCCTTGGCGATGCTCTACAACCAAGGCGACGGCACTACAGCCATTTACAGCGACAGCCGTACGGCACAGATTTGGGTGCGCAAGCGCAAATGCGGCACAAAACTCGAGCGCACACCCCAAAATTCTCGCCTCCTCGACATAGTGCTCCGTGCCGAGAATTGGTTGCAGACACACCAAACCTCCAATCCCATTTACAAATGGCAAACTGACAAATGGGGCGAAATCCCCGCCGACTTCGGGAGAAAATAAAGGCACACCAATGAAACAATAAACAAAGAGAGCCAGTCGCTAAGCAACTGACTCTCTTTATGTTGGCCTACCCGGATTCGAACCAGGAAATGCGGCACCAAAAACCGTTGTGTTACCGTTACACTATAGGCCAATCCTAACATCATGAGAACAGAATTCCCAAATGCGGTGCAAAATTACACTAGTTTGTGCAATCTACCAAATTTTTCGCGATTTTTTTTCAAAAAGCGCAGAAAAGTGAAAAGAAACTAAAAGGCTTGAGAAATCCCGCGTGGGCGTGGTTGCGCCGTCGTCGTTTGATAATTCTCTTTCTTCCCTTTCCCCTTATTTGGCAATTAGCAGGAAGTAGTTTTTCTTGCCACGCTGGGCGAGGATGTATTTGTCGTTTAGCAGCATAGTGCTGTCGATGAGCATGTTTTGGTCGGTGACTTTTTCCTTGTTGATGCTTACGCCACCGCCCTGAGTCATCTTGCGCATCTCGCCCTTGCTGGGGAAGACTGCAGCGTTCTCGGTGAGCAGCACGATGGCTGGCACGCCCTCGTTGAGGGCCTCACGGCTTACCTCAAACTGTGGCACTCCCTCAAATACCGAAAGCAGTGTGTCCTCGTCAATCTTGTGGAGGATGTCTTTTGCTTTGTTGCTGAAGAGGATTTGCGAAGCTTCAACAGCCATCTCATAGTCCTGCTCGCTATGCACCATGATGGTGATTTCCTTGGCGAGACGCTTCTGCAATGGGCGCAGACCTGGGTCACGCTCCTGCTCTTCCTCGAGGGCTTTGATTTCGTCTTGAGGCAGATCGGTGAAAATCTTGATGTACTTGGCAGCATCGGCGTCGCTCACGTTGAGCCAGAACTGATAGAACTTGTAGGGCGAGGTGCGCTTGGGGTCGAGCCATACGTTTCCACTCTCGGTCTTGCCAAACTTGCCGCCGTCGGCCTTGGTAATAAGTGGGCAGGTGATGGCGAAAGCCTCGCCGCCAGCGATGCGGCGAATCAGCTCAGTGCCTGTGGTGATATTGCCCCATTGGTCGCTGCCGCCCATCTGTAGCTTGCAGCCCTCATGCTCATAAAGGTAGAGGAAGTCATAGCCCTGGAGTAGCTGGTAACTGAATTCGGTGAACGACATTCCGTGGTCGGCGTTGGCAGCAAGGCGCTTCTTCACGCTGTCCTTAGCCATCATATAGTTCACAGTGATGTGCTTGCCGATGTCGCGGATGAAGTTCAGGAACGAGAACTCCTTCATCCAGTCGTAGTTGTTCACGAGGATGGCGTGGTTAGGAGCGTCGCTATCGAAGTCGAGGAAGTGCGCCAACTGAGCCTTGATGGCCTCCTGGTTGTGGCGAAGGGTCTCCTCATCGATGAGTTTGCGCTCCTGCGACTTCATAGAGGGGTCGCCAATCATACCTGTGGCACCGCCAACGAGGGCGATGGGACGATGACCGGCACGCTGGAAGTGCTTGAGCATCATGATGCTTACCAAGTGGCCTATGTGTAGTGAGTCGGCTGTGGGGTCAATGCCCACGTAGGCGCTCGTCATCTCTTTATTCAACTGTTCTTCAGTACCTGGCATGATATTGGCAATCATGCCTCTCCAAGTTAGTTCTTCTACAAAATTCATCGATTTATAACGTGTTTTTTAGTGAATATTCCATTTTCAGGCTGCAAAGATAGTAATTTTTTTGAACGCAAAAAAATTATATAGTAGAGTGTTAATGCTTTTATTTACAGAAATATCTGTTAATCAATTAGTTCCTTTGCAATCCAAGCGCAAGCTTGGGCATCGGCGAGGGCATGGTGGTGGTTTTCCATGTAAAGACCTAGGGCTGCAGCTACGGTATCGAGTTGATGGTTAGGCAGGTGTGGCATTTTGCGGCGGGCGGCGCGCAGCGTGTCGAGGAAAATATAATCGGGATAGTCCATCTGATAGGTGCGGAATACAGCCTTGAGGCAGCCTTCATCAAAACGACTGTTGTGCGCCACGAGCGGCAAACCTTCAATAAGTGGTTCAATCTGCGCCCACACATCAGGGAAAATAGGGGCATCATCGGTATCGTCGTAGCACAGGCCGTGCACGCGAGAACACCAGTAGCTATAGTAGTTTGGTTCGGGTTGGATAAGCGAGTAGAAGGAATCTACAACCTCTCCACCACGCACTATCACCACCCCAACCGAGCACACCGAGGAGCGCTCACCATTAGCAGTCTCAAAATCTATTGCCGCAAAATCGGTCATTGTCTTGTCCTTTTTTTGCAAAGGTACAACAAAGTTGCACCAAATCGTGGCAATGGTTTGAAAAAAGTGAGGAAAACTGCAAAAAAAGCGGCGCCTCATCCTCGAGGTGCCGCTGAGTGTATCTAATCATTCCTTTATAGCCTTACTAATCAATCTAATTATTAACCTAAAACAAATGCTTATGAAAAATTTTATCTTCTATGATGTGAGTGTGTTGGCGTGTTACTCGCCCATATCGCGGTCAAAGCCGCCCATTCCGCCAGGTCCGCCAGGACCTCTGTGACCGCGACCTGGTCCGTGTCCTCTGCCCGGTCCATGGCCTTTGCCTTGCTCGAAGCCCTTGCGACCTTCTTTCCACATTTCTTTCTCCTTATCCTTCATCTCGGAATATTTTGCTTTCTGATCATCACTTAGGATAGAGTTGATCTTGCCGTCGAGGGCTTCGCGGTCTTTCATCTCCATCAGGCGCATCTGCTCCATGCGTGCCATCTGGGTTTTGTCAAACTCCTGGTAGAACTCCGTGAGCTGCTTCTTCTGCTCGTCGGTGAGGTTGAGTTTCTTGTCAAGGCGCTTAACCTGGTGCTCGATGCGCTTCTCCGGGTCCGGTCCACGGCGATCGCCGCGCTGCTCAAAATCTTGTGCTGTCACTGCTGTAGTGGCTACTACAGCCATTAATGCTAATAAAAAAGTCTTTTTCATGATGTTATTATTTTTTGTGAATAAACTGTTTACTTAAAAAAGTGGACCCTGATCCACATGTGGCGCAGGGTCCACGGGATTATTATTTTTGATTAGATGAAGCCGGCGATGCGGAACATTACTCTGCCGTTGCTATGCATTGGGCTATAGATGATTCCTTTGTGAACATAGTGCTTAACGCCGTTGCGAATCATTACGGTGTGACCTACTGGGAGTGAGGGAACGATCATGCCAATTCTTGGACGAACTACCTCAAAACCGCGGTTGATAGCGCTGTAGAATACTCCGTTATCGTAGATGAAGCTTAAGCCTCCAAAGTTTACCACGATTCCCGAAGGACGGCTTGTCACGCGCATGCCGTAGTGAATAGTTGCTGGACGCACTGGCGGCATTGGCTTTACAACTCGAGGACCATGACCTGGACCACGCATTTCAACACTTGGTCTGTGGCTCATTGCACCGCCACGCCCGCTGCGTGCCATTGCCGATGGTGCTGCCAGACCTGCAGTCACCAGCAAGATTACGATGCTAAGTAATAATTTCTTCATGATTGTGAGTTTTTATGCTGTTGCCAGCGGTTAAATAAATATATTTGTTGCAAAGTTAAGGTGGTTTTCCACTGTGTGCAATAGTTGTTGCAAAAGTTGGTGGTCAACGACCTGAAAGTGATGGTAAACGACATTTTGCTGTTTTTTGCTGTGTCTTTCTCACCGCTTTCTGTCATTTAGATTGCAATGGAGGGCAATAGTTTAAAGGCGTTAGCCCCAACCCCTCGAGGTTGATGGCCAACGCCCAAAATGTGATGGTGAACGACAATTATTGCATTGTCAATTCTCGGAAATACCACTGGCTTGTGACGATAAAATGGCGGTAACAAGTGCCAACACTAATAATATTCTTGCTTTCATAGTCTTATAAGTGTGGAGCCAGTTGTTTCTTTGTTCCCGGTATTCAGTTGCACGGCATATACTCCTGGAGTGAGAGCCGATAGGTCGATAGCAGTGCCGTTTGCAGCAGCTACTAGCCGGCCGTCAAGAGAATACACGTTTAACTGTGCATTTTGTGATGATTCCTCGTCGCACACCACGCTGAGAATGCGGCTATTTAGCCTGAAGCTTGCCTTCAGTGGCTGATGATCAGATAATTCTCCAATAGTATTTGTCACATTAAGAATGTATAGCAGACCACGATAAGCATCTATCTGTCCATAACCATAGATGTTATTGGGATAATCCAGTGATGGTTCGGGATGTGTGCAGGTGTGCTCAAACACATCAAGAATGTCCTGTGGAGTCAGGTCGGGTTTAGCCTCCAGCCACAAAGCTATAGTGCCAGCAATTACTGGCGTAGACATCGAAGTGCCACTTTGTGCAGTATAGTAATAGTCTTTGCCGTTGTATGTAACCTTGTCGGTAAGCTCGGAGCGCACCTTGTCGGTGATTTCGACATATCCGTTGAATGCGGCATTGATGCTCACGCCTGGGGCGCAGACGTCGGGTTTGGTAAGACCATCAAATGTCGGACCTTTCGAAGAGAACCGGGCTATCAGTCCTGGCGCGCTGGCGGCAAGGTCAGCTATCTCATCGTTGGTTTGACCGTCAATGTTCACAAATGTCGACTTATAGCCTGTCGCACCTACGGTTATCAATCCTGGCAGAGTGCCTGGCCACCACATTGAATGCCCTGAGCTACCATAGCTATAGGCATCAACGCCATCAATATTTACAAAGGGACAATACTTGATGTCGGAATACACCCATGCAGGGCCATCTCCCGTGAACAGCACTAGAGCTCCGCACAACATTAAATAAGCCAAATTGGGCATGTCGCCATGAATGTGGAACACGTCGCCTCGCTCATCATAATGATTGGTTTTCCATATCTTCAAGTGAATGTCACCCAGCATTACAGTCGTCTCAAGGTAGCAGGTATCTTGAAGCGCAAGAATACTGTCGGTGTTAAAGATGAGAGTCTTCTCGATGTGAGTGTCTATTAGCCTTATGCTAAGGAAGTCAATGCGAACTTGCTGGTTAACGGGCGTGACTATGTCCATGTCGATTTTGTTTCCACCTCCAATGCCATTGACTATAGCGGTGCCGGCTTGATACACATCGGCAGGTTTTTCCAAGTAGGCAGTGTGATAGCCGTCGTTGCCAGCGCATGTCACAATAATGCGCCCTGGACCAGTGAGTGCTTGCAGTGCTTCGCTTTCAAGGATACGCTCGTTGGCATAGGTGCAGCTTTCGCCGCTGCTGAAATTGATAACACATGGCTTGCCAGCTTCTTGTGCTTGGTCAAAGATGTATTTGAAACCTAGCACACACACCGCCGATGTCATCTCGTCGGGGCTCTCAAAGTCTTCTTCATACGAATTGAAGTGGGCAACATACAAGTCCGACCCTGGAGCCATGCCCTGATACTTGCCATTAACTGCACTTCCGGTCATGATGCCCATCACATGTGTGCCATGTAGGGAGGCGCCAGCATGGTGAGTGTGCCCGTAGGCCAAAATTTCTTCGGGGCTTGTCATGGCATGTCCTAAGGTGCCGTCTTCATTCTGCCAGCAGAAGTCGTAGTAATACTGTGCACGAGATTTGCCCTTGGAATCTAGGAATGCGGGATGTGTGAAATCGTAGCCGTTGTCGAAGATTCCAGCTGCCACGCCTTTGCCAGTGAATGCGTGTGGCAGACCTGAGCCACTTGCGGGAGTGGGTTGAGCGTCCCCCAAAAGGATGTTGTAAAGTAATGTCACATCGGTGCTGGTCACGGTGCCGTCGCCGTTCACGTCGCTGGTGCTGAGGTAAGTGTCGGTTCCATTAAGCAAATAGTCATAGATTATAGTGATGTCGGTGGCAGTAATGTCGCCATCGCGGTTCACGTCTTCTATGAAGTAATCATCAACTTCATAAATTGGAGTGGCGTTTATTTGCCCTGGCGTCACGTCCATTGCTAGTCGTGGCACACTTTCGGCCTCGATGCGCTCAACTCGATTGTCCATTGTCAAAGCGCCCACACTTTCAATGGGAACACGCACAATGTAAATGCGTCCAATACTATCAATAACATCCACATTATAGTTTTTGAGGATGTCAGAGTTGTTCTTGCTGCCAATGAATGACATTAGAGCCAGAAACTTGCCTTTGTCGGCATTTGCCTTTAGGCTTTTGCTGTTTGCTCGGTTGCAGATTGAGACAACACCTGCCGACAATTTCTTGGTGTCAATGTGCTGCATCGCACCGATGTTGAGTGCCATAAGCATCAACAATATGAGAACAAAAATTTTTTTCATAATCCGTTGATTTTAAAATAATAGGAGAAAGGATAACACTTCACATAACAAATACAAAATTAATTATATGGCTCAATATTTATCTTCTCAACATGTTAAATTAGATTAAAATTTCGGCACTGGATAATTTTTGTGAAAGTATGACGATTACTAAGAAAGGTTTTGACAGTATTTGAGTTAGATATTTTAGGAGTGGTCTTTGTTTGATTGGTGACTAGGATTTTCCCACCAATAGTAACCATTTTCATCACTTTATGAAATTTAAAGTGCATAGATTGAGATTGTTTAAAGGAAAATCATTAACTTTGCACCCTCAAAAGGATAAAAACAAAAATAAAATACAGGAATTATGAGTTTTAATAATGCATTGAAGAAAGTCTTGGGACTT
Source organism: Muribaculaceae bacterium (assembly GCA_017964485.1). Classification (GTDB taxonomy): domain Bacteria; phylum Bacteroidota; class Bacteroidia; order Bacteroidales; family Muribaculaceae; genus Sodaliphilus. Next base: position 57,581 of record JAGCRW010000100.1, read on the forward strand.
GGTGATTTTGGGGAAGGCGTTGACGACCTCGATTACTTCGAGAAGAGAAACTACGACAACCCCTGGCGCAAGGACGAAGACGAGAAGAAACCGAGAAGTGCCCAAAACAAGGAGAATGGCAACGACGAGGAGGCTCCTCAGGAGCAGGCCGAGAAGCCTGTTTATACCCGAGTTGAGCTCCCACGTCAACAGGTGGATATGTCGGGACTCGCTGCTAGCAAAGAAGCTGGTGTGCCCGAGAATATCCTCAAGAGAATTATGATGATTATCAACGGCAACCTGCCCACTCAAATCCTCAACAACCTTAACGTAGAGGCCGAGACACAGGCTATCGTCGAGACTCTCAGGCCACAGTTCCGTGACTACGAGACACGCCTGCGCAAAGATGTGCTCGACAGTGCAGCCGAGAAGTGGAACAAGGAGCGTGCCGAGATTATTGAAAAACTTAAAGAGACCGACGACAAGGCTCTGAATGCCTATGAAGAAATTGAGGATCTCAAAGATAAGATAAAAGCTACCGAGAACTCTCGCAAGGCTACCCTCACTCGCTATAACGACTTGCAGATGAAGATGCAGGAGTTGATGACCTCCAAAGAAAAAGTGGAGATGGAGAACCGTAGCCTTCAGAACAAGATGAAGGTGCTCCAGATGAATGAGGAGAAGAACAAGAGTGGTGACGAGGCAAAAGAGGAACTCCTGAAACTTAACGATGAACTTAATAAGGAGAAGAACGAAGGCCTCAAGTCTAAAGAGCGCATCGCTCAACTGCAGAAGCAGATCGATGAACTCAAGGCTAGCGCCAACAATACTGCTTCAGTAGCTCCAGTAGCAGCGGTAGACGCTAAGGTTCTTGAGGAAAAAGATGCCGAGATCGACAACCTTGCAGCACAAGTGGCATGGCTCCACAACCGCCTCGACCAAGCAAACGAGGAACTTGAGAAGGCCAACGAAGAACTCGCGCAAGCCGAGGAACTTGTAGGCGACATCGAGAAGTTTGAGGAAATCAAACGTCGCAAAGACGAAGAGATTGCCAGCCTCAAGAAAAAACTCCTCGAGGCAGGTGGTGATGACAA
>JAGCRW010000101.1 GCA_017964485.1 Muribaculaceae bacterium
ATTAATGCAGAGTGCTGAATACAACAATCCCCTTGAGTTATAACCCAAGGGGATTGCTTTTTAATCTAATGCATTAATCAAGCGGTGCTCGATTGCGCATTAAGAATATGCATTGATTAACGATACATCTTCTTTGTAACCTTGTCACCCTGCTTCTCAATCACGATACCTGGCTGAGGACCATCAAGCTTGCGACCCTGAATGTCATAGTACTCAATAGATGTTGGAGTGATTTCTAAATCATCAATGCTTGTAGGCACATCGGGTGGAATAGGCTATTATTCTTTTAAATCGGTTGCAAAATTACTGCTATTATTTTAAATAATATTATTTTTGGTAGTATATTTTTCCTTAAAAAAGCATAAAAAGGCACATAAAAAAAATCCCCAAGCCTATCTGACTTGAGGATTATATCTCTATTAATCTCTATGCGAGTTTACCTAAATTGTGCATTAATTTAGTCGTAAAGGGTCTTGACGGCTAGGTTGATGTTGTAGTACTTAACTTTACCGGTCACATCCTTTATGACCTTGATGAACGGTGGGAATTTTGTCTCTTCGTCGCTAGCTCCGCTATCCATCTCTAATATACTGAAACCAGGGTCTGGGTCGATGAACTGGTCGAGCTCGTAGTACTGTCCTTCCCAGATGAAGCTCTTGCGAATCTTGTGTATTGACTGGCGGGTGGGATCAGCGAGCGCCATCATGCTCATATACTGATTGTAGCTGATATTTCGCTCGGTTACAATGCGTTCGTTCTCACCAACAGTCTTGGTTGTGGTCTGGAGATACACATATTTGCCTTGCATCATGCGCTTGCGTAGTCGCACCACGGTTCCCGGCTCGCTCATGAGGTAGGTCTGAACAATGTCGGTTTCAATAGCGTTGGGAATCTCGCCAACCAGTTCAACCATAAACTTACGCTCGTTCTCAATAGGCGCAGGAATACCCAAGACATTAGAAATCTCACGAAGCACTCGGCGAATCTTGTGCTCAAAATTCTCGCTGTTGCTTATCACGCGCAGGTGAGGGTGACCAGTCCAGGCGTTACGCAGTTTCTTGTCGATGGTGCAGGCAAGATCCACGCCCTCAGTACGTGCCTCATTGTTGCTAGTAGTGTAGAACTCGGCAGCTCCGTCGGCAGCGGTTACAAGGTGAAGCACAGCATCATAACGTGAATCGCGAAGCTTGTCGATGGGGATGTCCACCTCCTGAGTAATTGCCTGCCATGTCTCGGGTGTGAGATATACCGATATGTCCATCGTTCCACGGTCACATACCAGTAACACTGGCTTGTCGCTCTCGGCTGCAATAGTCGCAAAGTGGTCTTCAAGCTCAAGCTGAAGCCGCAAAGTCGCTTTCTCGGCTTGATAGAACTGTGACTGGTTCTTAGTCAGGTAATCCACGCCACCCACTGCAAACATAGTGGGCACTTCGGGCACAGTATAGACTTGATATCCTAGATTTGAAAAATGCTCTACCACTTTAGCTAGAGCAGTAGTCTTTCCGGCGCAAGGACCACCGGTTAGTACGACTTTTGTTATTTTACTCATAAAATGGTGGTTAATAGTCGTTAATGAATAATGCTCGGACGAGGCAGGCCTAATCCATACAAAAGAAAAGGCAAATTTAATGAAAATATTTCATATTACCTTAATTTTGATACCATAATTTTTTGTCGCTGGATAAAATGTGACATCAGCGCGTCTTGAAGGGGCAATTATTACAACTTATATACGTTAATATTATAAATAAAAGAACTATGTCGGCATTACTTCAAGTAGAGAATTTGACAAAGTCCTACGGCTACGATCCGTTGTTCACTGGCATCTCCTTTGGCCTTGACGAGGGTGATAAAGTGGGGTTAATTGCCAAGAACGGCACTGGCAAGAGCACCCTACTCAACTTGCTCGCCGGTGTGGAGAGTCCCGACGGCGACGGCACTATCATTTATCGTAACAATCTGCGCATAGGATATCTGCCGCAGAGTCCAGAGTTTGAGTCGGCAAAGACGGTGCTTGAGGTGTGCCTTGAGGGCGACGACGCGGTGAGTGTGGCGGTGCGAGCTTACGAACGATCGCTCTCAAGTGGCGATGACGCTGCAATGATGCAAGCCATCCAGGCTATGGACAGCAACCACGCGTGGGACTATGAGGCGCGTTTCAAGCAGATTCTCACTCAGCTCAAGATTGACGATTTCCATCAGGCAGTTGGTGAACTGAGCGGCGGTCAGGTGAAACGTGTGGCTCTTGCTAAGATTCTCATCGACGAGCCGCAGTTTCTCATCCTTGATGAGCCTACCAACCACCTTGACATCGACATGATAGAGTGGCTCGAGAACTACCTCAAGCGCAGTACCATGACGCTGCTCATGGTCACCCACGACCGTTATTTCCTCGACAACATCTGCACCCGTATCATGGAGCTTGACCAACAGGAGATTTTTACATACGACGGAAGCTACAACTATTATCTTGAGAAACGCGCCGAACGTATTGAAGCACAGAATGCTCAAGTCGAGAAGGCTCGCAACCTGCTGCGCACCGAGTTGGAATGGATGCGACGGCAGCCTCAGGCACGCCAACACAAGGCGCAATATCGCATTGACGCATTCTACGACCTGCAGGAACGTGCTCGTGGCTATCGTGACCATGGTGACGTGCGCCTAAACGTAAACTCGGCATATATCGGCAAGAAGATTTTTACCGCACATCAAGTGAGCAAAGCCTATGGTGACAAGGTGATACTCAAGGATTTTGAATACACCTTCGCGCGCTACGAGAAACTCGGCATAGTAGGCGACAATGGCGTGGGGAAATCTACCTTTATAAAACTATTGCTCGGCGAGGTACCTTGTGACAGCGGTAGTTTCGAGGTTGGCAAGACTGTGCGTTTTGGCTACTATAGCCAAGAGGGGATGAACCTCGACGAGAGCAAGACAGTGATTGACGCAGTGCGTGACATCGCCGAGTATATCTACTTTGACGAGAAGACGCATTACACTGCCGCACAGTTCCTTAATTTGTTCCTCTTCAATAATAGTGAGCAGCAGAAGTACATCGGCAACCTGAGCGGTGGAGAGAAACGTCGACTCTACCTAGCAATGGTGCTTATGAGCAAGCCCAACTTTCTCATCCTCGACGAGCCGACTAACGACCTCGACATCTCCACGCTTGAGATTCTGGAGGACTACCTGTCGAAATTCAACGGCTGTGTGATAATCGTGAGCCATGACCGCTTCTTTATGGACCGCACCGTTGACCACACGTTCGTTTTTATGGGCGATGGCGTGGTGAAGGACTTTCCAGGCAATTACAGCGAATACCGAGCGTGGAAAGACTACCACGATCGCCTTGATGCTGAGGCAGCACGCGCTACAGCAAAGCCCAAAGAGAAGGTGCAATATAACACGCGTGACCATTCCCGAAAACTCTCTTTTAAGGAACGCAAGGAGTTGGAGGCACTCACTTCTGAGATTGACGCACTCACTGCCGAGAAACAACAGCTCGACACACTTTTCGCCAGCGGTGAGGTAATTACTGACATGGATATAAAAAGTGCTCGCTACAACGAGCTTCAGCAACTATTAGAAGAAAAAGAGATGCGCTGGCTAGAACTCAGCGAGAAGGAATGAGAAAAATCTAAGATTACGAGAGAATAAGAATACGAGAAGGAAAGAAAAACTGATATCTGATAACTGACAACTGAAAACTTTTTACTAACTTTGCAAACCATGCCACAATTTGCTGAAGTAGTATTGCCCCTGGCGGTTCAAGGAACTTACACCTACCGCATCCCCGAGTCGATGACCGTCGGGGCGGGGTTTCGTGTGCTGGTACCATTTGGTCGCAAGAAGTACTACACGGCAATTGTAGTGATGACTCACGATATTGAACCACAGGGCTATAAGGTAAAGGAAATCCTCGCCTTGCTCGACGAGGGGCCAGTGCTGCGGCATCCTCAACTCAAATTCTGGCAGTGGATTGCTGACTACTACCTCTGTACCGTGGGCGAGGTCTATAAGGCAGCCGTGCCGAGCGGATTGAAGGTTGAAAGCGAGACATTTATCAGTCCAAACCCCGACTATGAGGAGGAAACACCAGGCGAACTCAATGACCGTGAGAAGGTAATTCTCGACTTCACGAATCAACGCGGCAAGGTGCAGATTACCGAACTTACCAACGCCACTGGCTTCAAAAACGTGGAGAGCATCGTGAGCCGACTGCTCGACAAGGGTGCAGTGCATGTGGCAGAGAAGGTGATGGACAACTATCGTCCCAAGACTGAGACCTGCGTACGCCTAACTATTGAGCGCGATAATGAGCAGGGTTTACATGGCTTTTTTGACCGTGTTAGCCGTGCCAAAAAACAAGAGCAACTTCTGCTGGCATATCTCGATCTGTCACACTGGATGCAGCGCAGCAAGACGGTGAAAGAGGTCACTCAAGAGGAAATTCTCCAGCGGTCGGGATGCACGCAACCCGTACTCGCTGCGGCACGCAAGAATGGAATCTTTGAAATCTACAAGCGCGAGATAAACCGCTTTGAGTCGATGGGTGGTGGAATGGTGGAGCTGCCTACCCTCACCGACGTGCAATCAACGGCTTATAAGAGCATCCATAACTCCTTCAAAGAAAAAGACATAACACTGCTTCATGGCGTGACTTCGAGCGGTAAGACGTCGATTTACATGCACCTCATCAACGACGCCCTATCGCTTGGCTGATAAGGCCATGAACCACATCATCAACGACTACGTCATAGTGCCGTGCATTTCCAGGTTTCTAGTTTACGACAACGGG
>JAGCRW010000102.1 GCA_017964485.1 Muribaculaceae bacterium
AGAAAATGCGCAAAGAAGCCGAGAAAAAGCGACTCGAGCAAGAGAAGAAACGCCTTGAACAAGAGAAAAAGCGCCTTGAGCAAGAAGAAAAACAGCGCAAGGAAGAAGAAAAACAACGCAAGGAAGAGGAGAAGCGCAAAGCACGCGCGAACGCACAGGCACGCATGAAAGCCGACAAAGAGCGCACTGTCCAAAACGATCAACAGGCTCAACAAGACGATGTTGAGCAAAGACGCAGAGATGACCTCGAAAGCGCTCAAAAGGAGAGGTTGGCAAGTGAGATGTCGAAAGAGGCGTCAAGCACTACCAACAAAAAAACTGGTACGAAGACAACCAAGAAACCTTCGAACCAAAGTTCGGCCGACAACGAAGAGATGAAATACAACCACAACAAGAAAAAATAACCTCAAAGGTTTGATTGTCTTGGGAGGTGATTAATGGTTTGCCATGAAGTGCATTAAATGCTATAGGGAGATTGAAGAAGGCATGAAGTTCTGCCCCAAATGCGGCTTCATGCAGCCCAGCGATCGTGCAGCCTACGAACGTGAGCATCCCGAACTTGTCACCGCTATGCCCGAGGATGAGACTCTCAAAATAAATATACCGGTTGACAAGCCAAACACCGAAGGATATATCATTCCGCCACTGCCGCCAGCACTGCCACCAACGCAACCAACGAATCCTGAAGAAGATAAGATAGAAATAGAAATACCCACATTGCCTAGTCCAAAAGAGGTTACATTGACTTCTAACACACCAATAGATGCCCCGCAACCCTCTAATGGACAAAGGACAATGGAATGCCCCATCTGCCATAGGCCCATTGCCTTTGGCTCGCACCAATGCCAGCACTGCAAGCAGCAACTTGACTGGAGCAACTCCGCGCCTGCCACTAAAGAGAATGTTGACAGCAAAAGTTCCAAACGAGGAGGAGTTCTGTGGATTGTGCTCGCCATTCTCTTAGCGTTTCTATTGGGTCTAGCAGGTTACTATATCTACAATTCAGTAAAAGAAAATAAACATAAATCACGCCATCACTATGTTGATGATGAAAGCCAATCAGATGAGAGTGATTATCACTTTTACTCATACGATGACGAGCCAACAGGCGTCGCCTCTTGGGATGCTCAGCAAGCCGCCGATGAATTGATTGAGTTGATGGAGAATACCTACATTACTTCGAGCGAAGATGTCGAACAATTAGAGAGAGACATTAAAGACATCGAAGAGAAGTATGAGAATTATTATAGAGACCGACTGGATGAATTTGAAAAAGAATTTGAAAAATTAGAGAATGATCCAGAACTAAATAGAAGGATTGACAGGGCATTGGAAAGACTGCAAAGGCAAATAGAGAACATTGATTAATTCCTTTAAGACTATTTAAAAACTAAAAACTATTTGATATGAGACGATTATTTATAACTATTGCTGTATTGTTCTTGGCTATTGGCGCCATGGCACAGCCACGCATCGACAGGCCCAAACTGGTAGTGGGCATAGTGGTGGACCAAATGAGATGGGACTACCTGTATTACTACTATGAGGACTATGGCTCCGACGGCATCAAGCGACTGCTCAACGAAGGTTACAGCTGCGAGAACACAATGATTAACTATGTGCCCACTGTTACCGCCATTGGTCACACAAGCCTCTATACTGGTACTGTACCTTTCTTCCACGGCATCGCTGGTAACGGTTTTATGATTAACGGTAAGCCTGTATCAAGCACCGAGGACAAAAGCGTGGAAGGCGTAGGCACCGACAGCAAGACGGGAATGAACTCGCCACGAAACCTGCGTTCAACCACTATTGGCGACGAGCTAAAGCAAGCCTTCGACTTTGATTGCAAGGTCTTTGGAGTGGCAATCAAGCCGCGCGCAGCAATCCTTCCTGCCGGTCACAGCGCCGATGCCGCCTACTGGTGGGACAGCGAAGTGGGACACTTTGTCACCAGCACCTACTATATGGACCAACTACCCAATTGGGTGGAGAAATTTAACCGCAAATACAACACCGAGCCCAAACACGACCTTAACACCAGCAACGAGGGTGTGACCTACACCTTCCGCATGGCAGAGGCAATCCTTGAGAACGAGAAGCTGGGACGCGGCAAATATACCGATATGCTGTGCGTGAGCGTGTCATCGACCGATGCCATAGGGCACACCTACAGCACACGCGGACGCGAGAACTATGAGGTGTATATGCAGCTTGACAAAGAACTCGCCCATTTCTTCAAGGAACTCGACAAGCAAGTGGGTCGCGGCAACTACCTGCTCTTCCTCAGCGCCGACCATGGTGGAGCTCATAACCCCAACTTCATGAAAGAGCACGACCAGCCCGCCGGTGGATGGGACTCTAAGACTGCCCGCGCCCAGTTGAATAACGATATCTACAACGAATGTGGCGTGCCCGACGCTGTCAAGGCCATCTATGACTACCGCATCTACCTGGACTACGACAAAATTGACAGTGTTGGCGCCGATGTAGATAAAGTAAAAAAGGTTGTCATTGACCTTCTTAAAAAAGCCGATGAACTTGTGGTGGCAGTAGATTATGATAAAATCCAAGAGGCCAGCATCCCCAACATTCTCAAAGAGCGCCTCATCAACGGATATCATCGCGGCCGCAGTGGCGACATCGTGGTGATGACTCAACCAGGATTCTTCCCATTCCGTGTGAAGAGCGACTACAAAGGCACTTCTCATGGCTCGTGGAACCCCTACGACAGCCACATCCCGCTGGTGTTCATGGGGTGGCATGTGCCTCACGGCGAGACCACCAAGCCTACCCGCATCGTGGACCTAGCTCCCACCATCTGCGCTATGCTTCACATACAGATGCCTAACGCCTGCATTGGTGATGCTATCTCATTTGATGTGGAAAAATAATTGATCCTCAATGTTGAAGCAAATGAGATATATATGGCTGCTGCTTGCCGTTCTATTAACGGCAGGCAACGCCCATGCCGACTATGAAAAACAATACCTGATAGATGACGAATTACCAGATGCGTTCGTCTATCTCCCTGGTCCACCCGATTCCACTATGCTTGCCACTAATGGCGACTATGCCAAGTGGATATGGGGAAAGTCGATGCGCAACACCTCGCGCGGAGAGCAGGCGAGTTGGGAGTCGAAGTTTGGCATTGTGCGCATGTGCACCATCTACAGCGACGTCCTGGGTATCGACATCAGCGAAGACAACACCCCTGCCATCTATCGGCTCATGAGAAAAGCTGGTTACACTGGTGCAGGAGCCGTGGCTGCAATGAAAAGTGCCATTTTCCGCAAGCGGCCTTTCGTGATTATGAACGAAGACACCTGGGGACAATACGACAGATATGAAGAGCTGGTGAACAGCAGCGCCTACCCATCGTCACACACTGGATTTGGCTGGGGCACGGCATTGGCACTCGCCGAAATGGCACCACACATGCAAGACACCATCCTCAGGCGAGGATATGAGTATGGCATCAGCCGAGTGATTGTGGGTGCGCACTGGATGAGCGATATCGATGCAGCCATAACATGCGCCAGTGCTGCCATAGCACGCTCACACGCCACCGCCGCCTATCATGCCGACATGGAAGCTGCACGTGCCGAATATATGCAAATCAAAGGACTAAGCGAGAGCGAAATAAACCCATCTTCAATTCCAACGGCAAACAAGATTATTCCTGCTCCCGCAATGAACGATTCCTACTTCTTCTATGGCGAGGTTGCTCCTTACTGGCAGGCAATGGGCGAGCGAGACACCGAACGTGGCGCTCAGGCCATTACCGACGCCAATCTTGACGATAACGTTATCATAGGAGGATTTTCACAATGTGCGGGCATTGACATCTCAAGCGCCACCCTGCCTAAGACCACACAATTGCTCAAGACCGTAAAAGTCATGCTTGGAGTTCAAGCTTTCATGATGAAGGACTTTTGGTATCGCAACCGGCCCTATGTGCAATTGGGTGACAGCACCTCGGTGCCCGAAGACGAGGAGACATACCGCAATGAGTCGTCTTACCCCTCGGGGCATGCCATTATTGGATGGGGCATGGCACTGGTGCTCACCGAGGTGATGCCACAACTTCAGAATCCCATCCTCAAGCGTGGTTATGACATAGGATGGAGCCGGGTAATCACAGGTTATCATTATCCTGCCGATGTGCAGGCAGGACGAGTAATGGCAGCATGCCTGCTCGCCAAGATGCATAACGAAACCTATTTCACAAGCCTTTTGGAAGCTGCTAAACAAGAGTATGCGGCCACTGTGACCGGCAACGACAACCTTTCGGTCAACGAGCCACAACAAAACGACACATTATCGACTCCCGAGACAACAAATTCAATTTTTACCGGCGACTTCTATCAGTGGATATGGGGCAAGCAAATGCGCGAAACCGAGAAGGGAGAGATAGCACAACACGACTCTCAGTGTGGAATCGACCAATTGTGCTCCATCTACGGTGAGGTGCTTGGCATCGACATCAACGAAAACGCCACCCCATCAATCTACGATATGATATCTCAGGTTGCCGAAGCGGGCATAAGCAGCACTCAAGCAATAATTGAGCGCAAGCGGCCATACGAATTGATGAATGAGCAGCCATGGGGTGACAACGATGCTTTGACCAACCTTAATGATTCGGTGTCCCATCCATCGGCACATGCTGCAATGGTGTGGAGCACGGCACTGGCATTGGCACAAATGGCACCACAAATGCAAGACACCATTCTGGCTAGAGCAATGCAGTGTGCCACTAGTGGCGTGATAACTGGGGCATGCTGGCAAAGCGATGTCAATACCGCCACAACATGCGCCAGCGCTGCCATAGCAAACTTACGCTCCACCGACGATTTTCAAACCACACTGACCGCCGCGCGCGATGAGTATATGCAAATCAAAGGGCTCAGTGAGAACGACATGAACGCCTCGTTCCCTGTAATCACCAAGATTCTTGACACTCCATCGGGCGTTGATGACCATCTATTTGTGAATGACCTGTTCACACATTGGCAAGCTAAAGAACTGCGAGCTACTGAGCGGGGCGCACAAGCCGATGCCGACGAATCGATGGATAACGAATACCTCATCAGCACCTTTGCGTCTTGTTCGCCTTTGGTCAAAATTTCAGAGTCTAATACCCCTAACATCGCAATGTTTATTGAGGTGCTAAAATTAGCATTCAATAGCCGTGCCAATAGTCTAAAGAGCACGACGACATATCGCAGGCGACCTTACGTCCAGTATAACGAACCTATCCCCTATGGCGGTGATGCGTGGCAGCACTACCCCGAGTCGTCCTACCCATCACGCCATGCTATGATAGGATGGGGTATCGCACTCGCACTCGCCGAATTGATGCCCGATTGCAAAGATGAAATCCTAAATCGCGGATTTGAATATGGCGAAAGCCGACTCATCAAAGGTTCAAACTACTACAGCGATGTAATAGCGGCACGAGTGATAGCAGCATGTGACTTAGGCAAGCTGCATAATGAAACAGTATTCAACACGCTGCTCCAAAACGCCAAGAATGAGTATCAGCAAAAGAAAGACGAAGCCGACCTTGAGAGCATCATTGCCACATCTAAGCAAAACGATGCTCTATGGTACTCCATCAATGGAATAATCTACGACACCAAACCCACCACGCCAGGCATCCACATCAACACCGGCAAAAAAGTCGTGATTAAGTGAAAAAAAGCGGCAGTGCACTTTATAATGCATTGCCGCTTTTTTACTCCGTCTCTCCCTTATTCAACGTTTTTTCTGTCAATTTTTGTTATTTAGGCTATTTTTTGCTACCTTTACACCCTCAAAACATGGCAATCGTTCATTTTGAGAAACTAAATATCTATAACATAGACTATTTAATTATAATCTAATATAAGTATATGAAAAAATTAATCACCGCATTAACAACGTTGATGCTACCGGTTTCGCTGATGGCTAGCGAGGCCGACCTGAAGATGCCCGATGGATTTGCTAGCGACTCACACACCAGCATTCTCTATTGGGGATTTTTAATCGTGATTCTAGGTATGCTGTTTGGCCTGTGGCAATTCAGCAAAGTGCGCAAACTAAAAGCTCACAGCTCAATGCTTGAGATTGGCAACGTAATTTTCAAGACGTGCTCAACCTATCTCAAGCAGCAGGGCAAGTTCCTCGGCATCCTGTTTGTCTTCATTGGTGCTGCCATAGCGCTCTATTTTGGCGTGCTTGAGAGCATGCCAATAGGCTCTGTGCTCCTCATCTTGGGATGGACAGTGATTGGTATCCTTGGTTCCTACTCTGTGGCTTGGTTTGGCGTGCGCATGAACACCCTCGCCAACTCCCGCATGGCATTCGCTTCGTTGCGCCGCCGCCCCCTCGACCTGTTGAACATACCATTGTCGGCAGGAATGAGCATTGGCGTGGTGCTGATTTGCGTTGAGTTACTCCTTATGCTTGTTATTCTCATGTTTATGCCCGCTGAGCTCGCTGGCAGCTGCTTCATTGGCTTCGCCATTGGTGAATCGTTAGGAGCAAGTGCTCTGCGTATTGCCGGTGGTATCTTCACCAAGATTGCCGACATTGGCAGCGACCTCATGAAGGTGGTATTCAAGATTGGCGAGGATGACCCACGCAACCCTGGCGTGATTGCCGACTGCACTGGCGACAACGCCGGTGACTCCATTGGCCCGACTGCCGACGGTTTTGAGACCTACGGCGTAACTGGTGTGGCTCTGGTATCGTTCATTTTGCTCGCCGTGCCTCAAGAGTTCCAAATTCCTCTGCTGGTGTGGATTTTCGTGATGCGCATCCTCGGTGTTGTGACTTCGGTACTCTCCTACTACATCAACAACGCCATTTCTAAATCAAAATACAACAAAGCCGACGACCTCAACTTCGAGAAGCCTCTCACCAGCCTGGTGTGGATCACTTCTATCTTCTCGATTATCGCCACCTTCCTTGCTAGCTACTTCCTGCTCAAGGACCTTGGCAACAACTGGTGGCTTGGCTTGGCATCAATTATCTCGTGCGGAACACTCGGTGCAGCACTTATCCCCGAGATTACAAAACTGTTTACCTCTCCAACATCTACTCACGTTAAAGAAGTTGTAGAGACCTCTCGTCAGGGCGGTGCTTCGCTCAACATCCTCTCAGGTCTTGTGTCGGGTAACTTTGGCGCATTCTGGACAGGCATAGTATTCTTCTTGCTTATGCTCATCGCCTATATTGCTTCAACACAATTTGATATGGTTCCTCTCTTGGGCGATTACTTCTCAATCTTCGCCTTCGGTCTTGTGGCATTTGGTATGCTCGGTATGGGTCCTGTGACTATCGCTGTTGACAGCTATGGCCCCGTTACCGACAACGCCCAATCGGTTTATGAGCTCTCACTTATCGAGGACGACATCGACAAGGCAAAGACCGACATCGAGAACGACTTTGGTTTTACACCCGACTTCGAGAAAGCGAAATACTACCTTGAGGCTAACGATGGCGCTGGCAACACATTCAAGGCTACTGCCAAACCTGTGCTTATCGGTACAGCTGTAGCTGGTGCTACTACCATGATTTTCTCGCTTATCCTGATGATTCAGCACACATTGAACATTGATCCAGCGAGCATCCTCAACCTCCTGAACCCCTACTCTATCCTAGGATTCATCCTTGGTGGTTGTGTAGTATTCTGGTTCACTGGCTCATCGATGCAGGCTGTTACTACCGGTGCCAACCGTGCTGTTGACTTTATCAAGAACAACATTAAGCTCGACGCTAATGCCCCCAAGAAGGCCGACATCAGCAAGAGTCAAGAGGTGGTTCGCATCTGCACCGAATATGCTCAGAAGGGTATGCTCAACATCTTTATCGCTATCTTCTGTTTCGCGCTAGGCTTCGCCTGCCTGTCATCGCCAGGCGGCATTGGAGGTAACGATGCTGTATGTCTCTTTGTAAGTTACCTGATTTCTATCGCGGTATTTGGTCTCTTCCAGGCCGTGTTTATGGCAAACGCAGGTGGTGCTTGGGACAACGCCAAGAAAGTGGTGGAGGTTGACCTCAAAGCCAAGGGCACTGAGCTGCACGACGCCAGCGTGGTAGGCGACACCGTGGGCGACCCATTCAAGGACACCAGCTCGGTGGCATTGAACCCCATCATCAAGTTCACCACCTTGTTTGGTGTACTGGCTATGGAAATCGCCATCAGCGAGAGTTTCCGCGACCTGGCACCCTACTTCGGCGTAGGCTTCGTGCTCATCGCACTCTACTTCGTATATCGCTCATTCTACAAAATGAAATCGGTATAAACAGACTATAGACACTTTCTATAAGCAATCCCCGCCGTGGTCAACCACAGCGGGGATTGATATTAATCTCATTTCTATTATTTGTTACGCTCTCTTAACCAAAGCGCAAAGAAGCGATCGTAAACATAGTAATTTCCCTTTTCGCTAGCAACATAGTCTTTATCGATCAGTGCCTTGGTGGCTGCAATGGTTGAGCTTGGCGATAGCAAGTGATGACGCTTGTTGAACGCACCGCTTGAGATACTTTTTACCACACCTTCTTGTGCAATGGCAAAGAGCACTGCCCGTTGCTTTTCGGGTAATTGGCTAAGCATTGTCTCGAAGTTGTCATTGAGCAGGTTGAGAAGATAATCTACTGCCTCATCTACCATATCAACAGTTGCTGTACCACTAGTAGGCGTGTTCATAAACAACACATTCATAACCCGCTGCAAGCACAATGTCACACCATCAAATTTCTCATAAACCATTTCCACCACGTCTTTCTCGATGGCTTTGTCGTGCTTGGCAAACATCATATTGCAAAACTCAGCATATTTGTTGCAAGCAATGGGTGCAAGCCCCATAGTTATAACCGACTGATAAAAAGGACGCGAGGGCGATGAGAACATCTTGCCCATCAAGTGACGACGACTGCCACTAAAGATGAACGTAGCATTAGCGCACTGCTGGATGTGGGTGCGCAGCATCGCCTCAATTGCTTCTCCATCAGGGTATGACGCTATCTGCTGGAACTCATCAATGGCAACTATGCAAGGCTTATCAGCTTGACTGAGATACTGGAAAATTTCGTCAAGAGTAGTACTGGGATTGTCAATGCTTGAGAGTCCCATTCCCCATACTGGGGTTCCGCTGAAATCAAACGACACCTCCGCCTTGAGCGACTGCAGCATAGTCAAGAACTTCTCCCACGCCTTGCGACCACGGGGCTTGAGCTCATCAAGAATAGCCTTTCCGAGCATATTGACAAAGTCCCTTAACGAACTTGTTGAATAGATGTCAATCAAGAAGGTATAGTAATCGTCTTTAAGCTCAGGATGCGCAAAGCAATGCCTTATCAAGTCGGTCTTTCCCAAACGCCTTGGAGAGATTAACGCAATATTATTGCCGTTGGTTATTAGATCGATAATGTCTCGGGTTTCCTTTTCACGGTCACAAAAAAATTCAGGACCTGCATAGCCTCGTGTGATAAATGGATTCATAATTCTGTAATTTTGCGACAAAGATAAGCGCAAAAAATGAGAAAAGCAAGAAATTTGGCCTAAAAACAATTATTATAAATACAATTATTGTAATTACAGTAATCATAAATACAACAAAAGGCCAAAGAATAGATCTATGGTCTTTTGCTTAAAGTACTATAAGTGTACTAATCACAAGAATTTAACCCTATTGATGACAAAGCCCACTTCCTTGAATTGGTATCGGCGCAGGGTGTCGTCGATAGTATGACGTAGAATTAGGGTGCCATCGGGGGCTACTGTGTAGATAATGGCTTCAAACTGCTTGCCTTGCGGAGTGACAAACTGATAAGGGTTGCCGTCGAAGCGATATAGCCTGTCGAGATATCGCTGGTGCATTTTCTTGAGTTGCTTGGGCGAGCCATCAAGATTGCAGCATTGCGCCAATTTATCACCAAATTCCTCAGTGATAATGTTCATGTCATAATCGTTGCCTGTGATGATTTTCAGCGAGACGGGGTTTGGAACTCCGCTTGTGAATACCTGCTGGTTGATATTCACACCCACTCCTGCAATAGTATAATCTATGGCATTGCCAGCAAGTGAGTGCTCAATGAGTATGCCACCAATCTTACCATCGTTATAATAAATGTCGTTAGGCCACTTGATTTTTATGCCCTTTACATACTTCTCCAACGCCTCGACAATAGCCAGCGACACAGCCTCGCTAATGGCGAACTGCTCTTTCACCCCTACGCGTGGCTTCTTCAGGAGCAACGACATGGTAACGTTCTTGCCTGGGTCAGCCTCCCATGTGTTGCCCTTTTGGCCTCGACCGGCTGACTGATGATAAGCACTTATAAGCGTTCCCGACTCAAAGGTCGATACCATGCGCTTGAGAAAGTCGTTGGTCGAAGGCGTCTCTTGAAGTAAAATTATCTTGGACATAGTACAAGAAAGTGTTAAGTATTAAGATTCAAGTATTAAGTGGGCTGCGCCAACTATAAACTATGAACTATAAACTCTTAACTATTAAAAGTCATTTTCACTGTGCGGCTGTCATCGTCGGGGTCAACGGTGATATCCACACGCACGGTGTCGTCGGGAAGGAGGCCCTCAATGCGCTCGGGCCACTCGATGAAGCACAGCGCTCCACAGTCGAAATAGTCCTCAGCGCCAATATCCTGAGCCTCGGCCTCATTCTCAAGGCGGTAGCAGTCAAAGTGATAAATGAGTTCGGCAGTACGGTCGCTGCGATACTCGTTGATGATGGCAAACGAGGGCGAACTTGTAATGTCGGTCTCCACCCCAAGCTGCTTGCACAGCTCGTTGATGAATGTGGTCTTTCCCGCTCCCATCTCGCCATAGAAGGCAAAGACAGTGTAGTCGCCCATCTCGGTCATAAACTTATAAGCCGCCTCCTCAAGTTGCTCAAGCGAGGCCATCTTGAATTCTAATATCTTCATAATTGTCAGTAATGATTATTTCTAGATTAACTAGAATACTTATCACTTAACACCTTACACTTAAAACTTAACACTTACACTTATAGTTTTTCACCATAAAGCAAGTCGCCGGCGTCGCCCAAGCCTGGCACTATGTAGCTGTGAGCGTTTAGCTCGTGGTCGATGTCGCAGCTCCAAATGGTGAGATTCTCATTGGGGATGTGGTTCTTAACATATTCTATTGCCTGGTCGGTGGCCACTATCGAGGCGAGGTGCACATGCTTAGGTGTGCCACGGCTCAACAACGCCTTATGAGCCAACGCCATCGAGAGACCTGTTGCAAGCATGGGATCAACAATGCATAGCACCTTGTCGTCAACAGATGGGCAGGCGAGGTACTCAATTTTCACATCAAACTTGTTGGGGTCGTGAGCGTCATACTTGCGATAGGCGCTTACAAAACCATTCTCTGCTTTGTCAAAATAGTTCAAAAATCCCTCATGCAGAGGTAAACCTGCCCGCAAAATACTAGCCACAACCACTTTGTCGCTTATTACATTAGTTTTTGCCACAGCCAGAGGTGTCTCGGTATCAATAGTCTTGTATTCAAGTTTCTTCGAAATCTCGTAGGCCATGATTTGCCCCAGGCGATGAATATTGGCGCGAAAACGGAGTCTATCCTGTTGGATAATACTGTCGCGTATCTCACTCATGTATTGGCTCACTAGGGAATTGTTCTCACAAAGATTAATAACTTCCATAATATCTGTATTTTATTATTGGTTAGCTAAATAGTTGTCTAGAATCTGGTTCGACAGTTGCTTATCGTGGGTGAGTTGTGCGCGCAGCTGCTCAATGCTGCCAAGCTTGAACTCCAGGCGCAAGAAACGCACAAAACGCAGCGTGATGGGCTTGCCATAGATGTCATCGTCGAAATCGAAGATGTTGACCTCTATCGACAACTGCTTGCCATTGTCAAGTGTGGGACGATGACCTATGTTCACCATGCCCTTGTACCACTGGTCATCTACCTCCACCATTACCGCGTAGGCGCCAGTGTGCGGCAAAATAATTCCTGGCGGAACCTCGCCCACATTGGCGGTAGGGAACCCTATTCCCCTGCCGTTGTGGAAACCGTGCACCACCTTACCCTCAAGTTCAAAGGGATGCCCCATACAGTTCATGGCATCTTCCACTCTTCCGCCAGCGATTAGCTGACGCACTATCGACGAGCTCACTGGCGCATACTGCCCAAGATACTCTGGCGCTTTCACCACCTCCACGCCAAGCGCCCTGCCCTGCTCCACATAGTGAGCAAAAGTAGTATTACGCTCATGGCCAAAGCGATGGTTGTAGCCCATCACTAAGGTAAAGACGTTATAGCGGTTGTGCAACAGTTCCATGAACTGCTGTGCAGTATATTGAGAGAGGTTGTCATCAAAGTCGAGCAATATAAGATAATCGGGGGAAGTCGCAGCGATTGCATCGATTTTCTTGTCAAGAGTCATCAGCGCGCGAGGACTGCCATTGGGATTTACCACCAGCTGAGGATGCTGCCTGAAAGTGACCACTGCCGAGCGCTGCCCATGCAAAGCAGCCTGCTCCTTGAGGGCATTGATAAGGGTGATGTGTCCTCGGTGCATGCCGTCAAACATGCCAATCGAAGCGGCAACCGAAACATTGCCTTCTATGCGGTCGGTATCGGTTATAATCTTCATTGCCTCTCCATTTTAATGATTATATCCATGAACTCGCAGCCTGGCTCCACAAGTGCCGTTTTGAACCCCAATTTTGCCGCTGCATCGAGATTTTCCTGGCCGTCGTCAAAGAACAGCGTCTCCTCGGGCTTGATGCCCATTGTGGCGATGGCGTAGTCAAAAATAGCGCGGTCAGGCTTGTTGCTGCGAGCTTTATACGACACGGTAACGCCATCAAAATAAGCATTCACGTCAAGACCCTCTTGAGCGAAGTTGCGGGCTATAACGCCCTCAAACATGATGGGGTTGGTATTGGAGAGGATATAGGTCTTGTAGCGCTTGCGCAACTCACGCAGTGACTGCAAGCGGTGCAATGGGATGCCAACAATGAATGAACTGAAGGCATTGTCCATCTGCTCATCGGTCACCTCTGGGGGCACGAGTGGTCTCAGCGCCTCATGGAACTGTGCCACTGTGATGTCGCCATTCTCAAGCGCAAAGAAAGGACCCTCCTGCTTGTAGAGTCCTATCAATAGTTCGGGATGATCCATACCCAACTGTCTCAACTCATCAAGACAGTAATCACGCCTGATGTCAACTATCACGCCTCCCTGATCAAAGAGCAGATTCTTTATACCCTTAATGACACTCATGCAATAAAATGAGAAGATTATGAATTATCGTGCATCGCACCTGGGCGTAGCCTAATTATGCATTGTGCATTATGCATTATGCATTAATTAAGAAGGCATCTCGGCCTTGATGATGCGCATTGTGTCGTTGCAAAGCTTAATAAACACCTCGCGGTTCTTCAGCAGGCTACTGGTCTTCACTTGACGGTCCAAACCCTTGAAAATGAAACCTGTGTCGCTCGACTCAAGCGCGCGCATAGCTGCGATGGCACCATCCTCGGGATTATGAATCAACGTTTGTCCCACACGGTCGCGAACCATGTCAAGCCAGTGGCTAAGCGTGAGCATTCCAGCATTGATGATGCCAGGATCGGCGCAGTTTACTGTCACATGGCGGGTGCGAAGCGTCGTTGACATGTAGATGGAGAACAACGTCAGCGCCAACTTGCTCTGAGCAAACGTGGTGAGCGGCACGAAGTTGTTAACAGCGGGGAACTCGTAGGGCAGCGATGTGAAATTGCGCATCAGCGATGTCGTCATCACAATGCGACCACCTTTCTCTTGGAACATCGGCACCATGAGCATCGACAGCAGCACCGTGCTCAGGAAGTTGACCTGGATGGTCAACTCATAGCCATCAGCCGAGGTCTTGCGGCGGCGAGTGAGCACTGCCGAGTTGTTAATCAACGCTGCAACAGGACGTTTCAACTCGCTGAGCTCTGCCACGAAGGCTTTTACCCGAGCAAAGGAACTAAGGTCGAGATGCATCAGGATGATGTCAACGTTAGAAGTGTTTTCTTTCAGTTCTTTTGCCAATTTCTCGCCTTTTTCCATGTCGCGACAAGCAAGTATCACGTCCTTGCCCTGCATAGCCAAGCGCTTGCAGATCACGCGGCCCATAGCGCCAGTGGCGCCTGTCACAACATATAAAGGCTTGGTGGTAGTTGGTTCTTTAATGCTATTGTCTTTATTCATTGTTTTATTTGCTTATAGTAACGATTGCAAAGATATAGAAAAAACTGCAAACTAAAAACATTTTTTTCGTTATTTCTTGGTCTTCTCCTTAGCGTCCGAAAATTCGTTGGGATATTCCAGTACCTCACGTGGGCGGCGCAGGGCGCGAACGACAAGCCAAATACCAGCAATGATGAACGGGATGCTCAGCATCTGTCCCTGGTCAAGACCGATGGTGCTGCGCATACTCTCCTCCCAGCCCACTTGAACTTCCTTGACAAACTCTATGAAGAATCGCGAAGCGAAGATGCCTATAAGGAACACTCCCAAGATAAGTCCAGGACGCTCCTGGGCATTACGGCGCCAGTAGAGCCACATGCACAGCGCAAACACGAGCAGGTAGCATAGCGCCTCATAAATCTGCGTGGGATGGCATGGCTGCGTGAAAATGGGCTCTGCGCCTTGCATATATTGGTTGATATTTCTTATAAAGCAAAAGCCCCAAGGCAGGTCGGTGGGACCGCCATAAATCTCGTGGTTCATAAGGTTGCCGAAACGAATCAAAGCTCCCACAAATCCAATGGGGATGCACAGCCTGTCGAGTGTCCACAGCACGCTTTTCTTTGTCACC
Source organism: Muribaculaceae bacterium (assembly GCA_017964485.1). Lineage (GTDB taxonomy): Bacteria > Bacteroidota > Bacteroidia > Bacteroidales > Muribaculaceae > Sodaliphilus. The sequence continues at coordinate 14,835 of JAGCRW010000102.1, forward strand.
GCCCAACTGAAGATGAAGATGGCGATGATAATGCCTATAGTGCCGCCATGGCTAGCCAAGCCACCTTCCCAAATCTTAAGGATGTCGCCAGGATGCTGACTGTAATGGTCCCATTCATAGAAGAACACATGTCCCAATCTAGCACCTAGAATGGTAGCTATCACCACATAAAAAAATAGTGGAGCCAGCCAGCGCTCAGGAGCTCCCTCATGCTTGAAAATGCGGTAAACTATCTCGTAGCCAACGAGAAATCCTATAGCAAACATCAGCCCATACCACCTCACCGTCACAAAACCTTCGTA
>JAGCRW010000103.1 GCA_017964485.1 Muribaculaceae bacterium
CCTGCACCGAACATCTGAAAGAGATTGACGGATATTTGGCACCAGTCAAGATTGTGGACGGCAAGGAAGTGCCCAACTTTAAGCAGATCGAGTTTGACCACGACAAGTTTGAAGTGGAAGCAACAGTGATGATTCCTGTTCGCAACCGCATTCGCACCATCCGTGACGCCATCGACAGCGTGCTATGTCAGAAGACCAATTTCAAGTTCAACCTCATGGTAGTTGACAACTTCTCGACCGACGGCACTCGTGAGGCCATTGCCGAGTACAACGACCCACGCCTCATCCACATCATCGCCGACTACTACGATATGGGCATCGGCGGTTACTGGAACCTTGCTGCTCATCACACTAAAGCCGGCAAGTTTATTGTTCAGCTAGATAGCGACGACATGTACAAAGATGAGAACACTCTGCAGACTATGGTAAACGCCTTTTATGAGCAGAACGTAGCAATGGTAGTTGGCACCTATCAGATGACCGACATTCATTGCAACCCAATTCCTCCCGGCATTATTGACCACAAGGAGTGGACTCCAGAGAATGGACGCAACAATGCCCTTCGCATCAACGGCCTTGGCGCCCCACGCGCGTTCTACACTCCAGTGCTTCGTGAGGTAATGCTTCCTAACGTAAGCTACGGCGAAGACTACGCGTTGGGTTTGAACATCTCGCGTACCTACCAGATTGGCCGTGTATATGAGCCAGTTTACCTGTGCCGCCGTTGGGACGACAACAGCGATGCCAATGTAGATGTTGTAAAGATGAACAACAACAACCTATACAAAGATCGCATGCGCACATGGGAACTCATGGCACGCATCGCAATGAACAAGAAGAATTGTTGTTGTGAATGTTGCTAATTGAGCACATAAGCGAGCTGTGGGAACGGCAGTTGCACGACTGGCAACTGTTGCGAGATAACTATGCGGCACTCGATGGGTTAATCACTCGTGAGATGATTATTCCCGTCAAGGAGAGTTTGCAAGACTCTCGCGTTGTGCTGCAATACAACCCCGAGCGACTGAGGTCGTCGTCGGCAAGCATCGACGACGCCTCGCTCAAAGCTCGTCCATGCTTCTTGTGCAGCGAGAACCAACCTCGTGAGCAAGAAACAGTGGTTTGGGACAACCGCTACAAGATTCAGGTCAATCCCTACCCTATCTTCTCTCGACACCTTACCATCTCGGCTATAGAGCACACTCCACAACGCATCAACGGCCGCATCGCCGACATGATGCTTATTGCCAAAGAACTGCCTGAATATGTGGTGTTCTATAATGGTCCACAAAGTGGTGCTTCGGCCCCCGACCATGCACACTTCCAGGCAGGTCTGCGCAGCGAATTGCCAATTTGCGACGAGCTTTTCAATGCATCTACAAGTCTGTTTGATGCTAATAGTCAAGGAATCTTTGGGCTTATCACCGAATTAGGTCGCCCAGTATTCTACATCGAGACTTCAAGCATCGAGATCGGCGAAAATTGGTTCAACACTCTACTCAACGCTCTGCCAGTCAAGACAGGACATGATGAGCCCCTGCTCAACATCCTGTGCTGGCACGATAGTGGCTCATGGTGCATTGCAGTGTTCCCGCGTCGCAAGCATCGCCCAGCATGCTATGGCACCGGAGAGGATCAGTTTGTCATTAGCCCGGCATCGGTCGATATGGGCGGACTGTGGGCTATAGCACGAGAAGAAGATTTTAACAACCTCACTCTTCACGATGTCACACTCATCTATCTTGATGTGTGCATGTCGCCACAAGATGTAGAGATAATTACTGAGAATTTACGAAATTATTACTATTCAAAACGATAACACACTATGGCACAAGTTCCACAAGTGAGAGTAGGCATCATGAATGAGCCTATGATAGAGTTTGAACTCAACGGCGACTATCGTGTTGACGGGGAGAAAGTGACTGGCAACCAGCTGGCGCAATGCGTTGATGGCATGGTAGTATGGAACGGCAAGAAATACCACGACTTGCTTTTTGAGCCCACTAATGTAGATAGCGACTCGTTCACTCTCGAGAACGTGACAATCGGAGTAAGTTTCCACTGGAAACGTAAAGAGAATCAGACTTTCCGAGGAGCCCTGCACCTCATTGTCGAGAACGACCGCATCACAACCATCAATATACTTTCAGTAGAGGAATACCTACTGAGCGTGATTTCCAGCGAGATGAGCGCCACGGCATCACTAGAATTGCTGAAGGCTCATGCCGTGATCTCACGCAGCTGGCTACTGGCACAAATTCACAAAGACAACGTTGCCACAGCTGCCGAAGCAGGGCTGCATCAGGAGTTTGCAGCAAGCAGCGACGATGAAGAGATAAAATGGTGGGACCGTGACGACCACGTAAATTTCGACGTGTGCGCCGATGACCACTGTCAGCGATATCAGGGCATCACCAGAGCCTCGACTGAGGCAGTACGTCAGGCCATTGAAGCCACCTGGGGACAGGTGCTGATGTATGGCGGCGAACTCTGCGACGCTCGTTTCTCGAAGTCATGTGGTGGCGTATATGAGCAATTTGAAAACTGTTGGCAAGACAACCATCACCCTTATCTAGTGGCTCGCCGCGACGATGATGACGAGATGAACTTCCCCGACCTTACCCGTGAGGACAACGCCGCCGACTGGATTCTATCCTCACCGCATGCACACTGCAACACCACTGACAAGGAAATCTTGTCGCAGGTGCTCAACGACTACGACCAGGAGACTACCGACTTCTACCGCTGGCATGTGGAATACACACAAGAGGAGCTGAGCCGCCTTATCTATGAGCGCACTGGCGACGATTACGGTCGCATCATCAATCTCGAACCAGTGGCGCGCGGCACCAGCGGCCGTCTCTACAAACTCCGTATCGTGGGCGAGAAGATGACCAAGACCATTGGCAAGGAACTGTCGATACGCTATGCTCTTTCGCCATCTTGCCTTTACAGTTCAGCATTCATCGTGGAGAAAATCGACGAGGGTAATGACGAGTTCCCCGAGAAATTTATCCTGCGAGGCGCAGGTTGGGGACACGGAGTAGGCCTCTGCCAAATAGGCGCAGCAGTAATGGGAGCCAATGGTTACAACTACCAGGAAATCCTCCTCCACTACTTCATCGACGCACAGATAAAAACGATATATTAATTCTGTCAAAACATAAAAACTATAACAATGAGCGCATTAACAAAATTCAAACAATCGCCATGGGCATGGGTTTCTACACTCTATTTTATTGAAGGTATCCCATACTTCCTTGTAAATGAGATCTCAGTGATTCTTTTCAAGAAAATGGGTGTACCCAATGGACAAATGGCATTATTTACTAGCCTTATCTATCTACCTTGGGTAATAAAGCCCTTGTGGAGTCCATTTGTTGACATCATAAAGAAAAAACGTTGGTGGATTGTCATGATGCAAGCCCTCATGGCAGCGACCCTCATTTTGCTCACTGTGACGTTGCCCTCTCCTGGGGAAGAAATGATTAAAGCCGGAACAACACCTATGAGCATGTTCACTGTGACCTTGATTTTCTTCGTCATCACTGCGTTTGCCTCTGCAACTCACGACATCGCTGCCGACGGATTCTATATGCTAGCCTTGACGCAGAAAAACCAATCGGCTTTTGTGGGAGTACGTTCCACGTTCTATCGTCTCGCCAACATCTTCGGTAATGGCGTGCTAGTTTGGATTGCTGGTTATCTTGAGACCAAAACTTCTATACCTGCCGCATGGAAGATTACTATGGGTATTGCTTCAGCTATCTTGTGCTTATTCTACATCTACCATCTGTTCTTTATTCCTCGTCCCGACAGCGACAAGTCATCGCTCGAAGGAGAGTTCAAAAACAACAGTTCGCAAGTAATGGCTGAGTTTGGACGAACAGTCGTAACCTATTTTAAAAAGCCAGGAGTGTGGATTGCTATTATCTTCATGCTGCTTTATCGCTTGCCAGAAGCTTTCCTTCTAAAGATGTGTAAGCCTTTCATGCTTGACCCAACTGACAAGGGCGGTTTAGCAATGACCACTCAAGATGTAGGACTTGCCTATGGAACAATTGGTGTGGCTGCATTGTTGGCAGGTGGCATTTTAGGAGGAATCTTCTCATCAAAAGTTGGTCTTAAGAAAGCCATTTGGCTGATGGCGGCTTGCATGACGTTGCCATGTCTCACCTTTGTCTATCTCTCAATGGCTCAGCCCACTAATTTCTTTATCATCAGCACATGTATCGTGATTGAGCAATTTGGCTACGGATTCGGATTCACTGCCTATATGCTTTATATGATGTTCTTTTCAGAAGGTGAATTCAAAACATCACACTACGCGATCTGCACAGCATTCATGTCGTTGAGTATGATGATTCCAGGAATGTTCGCTGGTTTCTTGCAAGAGTCTATGGGCTACTCGGCATTCTTCTGGATGGCGTTCGCTTGCAGCATCGCCACCATCGCTGTTACATTCCTTGCCGACCGCAAAATTGACCCAGATTACGGGCTTAAATAAATGACAAGACATTAAATTTATTGATATGAGACACATTATATTACTAGCATTTGCGCTAGTGGCATTTATGGCCAGCGCGGTGGTGAAACCAGGCATTGAGGTGCTGCGTGACGGTGGCTTTAAGGAGCTGCAGGGCAAGCGCGTGGGACTTGTAACCAACCCCAGCGGCATCGACAACAACCTCAAATCGACTGTTGATATCCTCAACGAGGCTCCTGGCGTGAAACTCGTGGCGCTCTTTGGCCCCGAGCACGGCGTGCGTGGCAATGCCCATGCTGGAGATGCAGTGGGCGACGCTGTTGATCCTGCAACTGGCGTAAAGATGTACTCACTTTTTGGCAAGACTCATGAGCCTACCGCCGAGATGTTGAAAGACATTGATGTGCTAATATATGATATCCAAGATATAGGTTGCCGCAGCTACACGTTCTACGCCACTATGGGAGTGTGCATGGAGGCCTGCGCCAAGCACAATAAAGAGTTTATGGTTCTTGATCGCCCCAACCCACTGGGTGGCAACAAGGTGGAAGGTAACCTCGTGGAAGAAGGCTATTTCTCCTTTGTGAGCAAATATGCAATACCATATCTCTATGGCTTGACTCCTGGCGAACTTGCCCAATACCTCAACGAGGAAGGAGTTATCGCCAAACGCTCAAAGACTGGCAAGAAATGTAAACTCACAGTCATCCCTATGGAAGGCTGGACACGCGACATGAAGTTCCGCGACACTGGCATGCCATGGGTGCTTCCCTCACCACAGATTCCCGCTCCAGAGAACGCTTTCTTCTATCCCGTAAGCGGAATTCTTGGCGAACTCTATATATTCAACACTGGCATTGGTTACACCCTGCCCTTTGAGTGCTTCGCAGCTTCATGGATTGATGCCGAGGCTCTCGCTAGTAATATGAATGCCTTGAACTTGCCAGGAATGCACTTCCGCCCCATCAACTACAAACCATTCTTCGCACTAAGCGTTGCAGTTGACAAATCATTGCAAGAAGTGCATGGCGTGCAGATTTACATTACTGACCTCGACAAGGCTAACCTAGTGCTCACACAGTTCTACTTCCTGCAGGTGATTCACGAGATGTACCCCAAGCAGCAGCTTTTTGAGCAGAACCCTAAGCGCTATGCGATGTTTGACAAGGTGTGCGGCACCAAAGAAATTCGAGAACGTTTCTGTAAGCGCTACAAAGTGGAAGACATAATCGACTACTTCAACAAGGACACCGAGGCCTTTAAAGCCAAGTCATCAAATTATTATCTCTATCAATAATTAGAGCATCTAGTAAATAATGGACGAGAGCCACAAGACATATCTCAAGCGCATCAAGGGATTCATCCCTAAGAACCGCATCTATACCGACGACCTGCACTGCTTGGCGTGGGGCACCGATGCTGGCTTCTACCGCAATATTCCACAAGTGGTTGTGCGCTCCAAAAACGAGCAGGAAGTGTCGAAACTGCTCGCCATCGCTAACGAGATGCAGCTGCCAGTTACCTTCCGTGCTGCTGGCACCAGCCTGAGCGGACAGACCAACACCGACTCCATACTCATCGTTGCTGGCAAGAACTGGGAAGACTACAAAGTTGCGCCCGACGCCAGTTACATCAAGCTGCAACCAGGTCTTGTGGGTAGCGAAGTTGACAAGATTCTCGCTCGCCACAACCGCTCATTCACTCCCGACCCTGCCAGCAAGAACTCAGCAATGGTGGGTGGCATCGTCATCAACAATGCCAGTGGAATGAGCTGCGGCACACATGCCAACAGTGACCGCATGATGCTATCGATGCGTATCGTACTTGCCGACGGCACCATCCTCGACACTGGCGACAAACGCAGTCGTGAAGCATTCACCTTGTCGCACCCCGACTTCATCAGGCGTATAGAAGAGATTCGCGACCGAGTGAATGCCGACCAAGCATTAGCCGATCGCATCCGATACAAATATGCTATCAAGAACGTGACAGGTCTTAATATCTCGCCATTTGTACTTTATACCGATCCCTTCGACATCATAACCCATCTCATTGTTGGCAGCGAGGGCACTCTTGCCTTTGCTAGCGAGTTTACTATGAAGACGGGCCACCTCTACCCATGCCGCGCCAGCGCGATGCTATATTTCCAAGATATGCGCGAGTCGTGCGAGGCTGTGGTTGCGATGAAAAAAGGTCCTGTACACTGCGCCGAGATTCTCGACAAGAAATCACTTGCCAGTGTTGACGACACCACAGGCGAAGGTCTTACCGCTGTCCTTATACAAACTTTTGCCGACAGCAAAGAGGAACTGCAGAGCAACATCAATGAAATAATGGCGATTCTTGAACCATTCCACCTCTATGTTCCTGCCGTCTTCACCGACGACCCCAAGGTTTATGGCAAATACTGGGCTATACGCTCGGGCATCTTCCCCAGTGTGGGTGGCACTCGTCCACTCGGCACTACAGTGCTTATCGAGGATGTGGCATTCCACATCGAGGACCTGCCCAATGCCACCATTGACCTTGCTCAGATGCTTATCGACTACGGCTACGATGACAGCTGCATTTACGGCCATGCCCTTGAGGGCAACTACCACTTCATTATCTCCCAGTCGTTTGACACCCAAGAAGAAATCAAGCGCTACGAGAACCTTATGCGTGCAGTCGTCGAGCTGGTAATCGACAAATATGACGGTTCGCTCAAGGCCGAGCACGGCACTGGCCGCAACATGGCACCGTTCGTCAAAAAAGAATGGGGCGAGAAAGCCTACCAGGTAATGCTCGACGTGAAGAAGCTATTCGACCCGAAAGGCATCCTCAACCCAGGCGTTATTTTCAACGACGACCCCGAGTGCTTCATCAAGAACCTCAAACCAATGCCGTTGACCAACGACAACGTAAACAAATGCATTGAGTGCGGATTCTGCGAGATTAATTGTGTGAGTAGCGGACTCACTCTCTCATCGCGCCAGCGCATCATAGTGCAACGTGAAATCTCAAGACTAAAAGAAACGGGCGAAGATCCCAAACGGTTGAAACGCCTTGAAAAACAATATAAATACTATGGCGAAGCCACCTGCGCCGCCGACGGACTTTGCTCTACTTCATGCCCTATGGGTATAAACGTTGGCGAATTAACACATGACCTGCGTACTGAGCAGCATCGCAAGGGCTCTATGGCTCACAATATCGCTGGCAGTGTGGCACGGCACTTCGCAATGACTAAAGGCAGCCTCAAGTCGCTGCTTTATGTCGCCAATGCAGCACATTCCGTTCTTGGTGATGGGGGCGTGAAAGCTGTGGGCAAGGCAATGCACACCATTGGCGCTCCATTATGGACACCATCAACGCCAAAACCCCATAAAATGAAGGCGCTCCACCAGCCTGCAAGCGACAAGAAGGTGGTTTACTTCCCAAGCTGCCTCAACCAAGCACTCGGCAAGGATAAACATAGCCACGACACCGACCTCGTGGACAAGGTGGTTTCTTTCCTCAACAAGGCTAGATGGGAAGTCATCTATCCCGAGAATATGAACAATCTGTGCTGCGGCATGATTTGGAACAGCAAGGGAATGCCCGACATCGCACAGCAA
>JAGCRW010000104.1 GCA_017964485.1 Muribaculaceae bacterium
ATTAATTATTTCATTATACTCATTTTCGGGCATATGGTCAATCTGCAATAATTGTTTATCAATTATATCATCACTAGAACTAAATCTATTTAAATCTGATAAAAGACCTAAAAACAAATAACGATGTATTCCTTGCAGAGCGCTTTTTAAATCAGTATTTGATAATTCAGAAAAATGTTTATCAAACAACTCTTTCTCATTATGTTTGATAAGTTCTTTAATCACCTTATCATCAGAGCCAAATAAACGTAAAAAAAGGCAATAGGAATTAGCTAGATCCTCTGAATTAATTATACTCTCATAATTATTTATGTATTTTTGAATAAACCAGTTCTGAAGAGGTCCCTTTAAGAGTTCATCTATATAAACTCTATCTCTGCTAATACTGTTTTCTCTACAATCTAAATAACCAATAAAACCATAACCACTATTATATAAACTAGATTTAATAGCGTTAGTCAAATCATTTAAAGAACTAATAGTATTGTTCTGGTATGCCAATAAACCACCAACAGTCATAATAGAAGGCATCAGTTTACTTTTGTCATCACACATAGTAAATAAACCTCTAATATTACCTTTTTCATCCCTAATTATTTCTAAAGACTCAGCAATCCTAACAGCATATTCATCATAGTCTGCTGATCGCTTTATACACATACCCTTTAGCCACTGAGACCTATTAAAGTTCGGTAAATTTATATTTTCGTGGATACATTCACCCTGATAATAGACATTGCAATCTAATCCAGCAACAATAAGTGATATAAATTTTGACATTTGCACATTATGATTTGATGTCTTAATCATATTACTTATATGAAAATTCAAACTCACCTTATCTTTCATTTGAAATCTCACGATAGTCGATTTCTCAGATTTAATACTACATTTTGAAATAATCGGGGATAGGGTTAATCCTTGGGGAAATTCAATACGATTGGCTTCTTCAGCCCCTTTATCATATCTTCTCGTTTGGACTTCAACTGATTTGGCTACCATAAAGACTGAATAAAAACCAATCCCATATTTACCTATAGATTCGAAGCCCTTACTCTTCAAGCCAGGATACTCATATTTTAACAAAGAAGACTTCCAATAGCTGCTTCCAAAATTCAAAAAGTTGTATTTAATGCAGTCTAGGGACATTCCGATTCCATTGTCTTCAACTTCTATGAATCGGTTATTATCCTCCTCAATTAGCCTTACTGTGATTCTGCCATCATTAAATGAATCCATTTTTTGCCTGGCAAGAATGGCGTCGCGAGCATTCTGGATAAGTTCTCGTAAGGCTACCAGCAACATATTATCTTCTCCATACAATTTGCTTCCACCCAGATTCTCTATCAAGTATTTTATATTACTCGTATGAACTCCAAAATTGCATGGCTGCCAACCTTCAGTCTTTATATAATTTGCTAATTCCTCTTTAGAACTAGCACCAGAAACACCAACATAGGGAAAAACTATATCTTTATCTATAGATTTTAGCAGATCATTGCATTTTTTAAGTTCATCATCAAATAATTTCACTGCTTCGTATGCAACATTCCATGCTGCAAAATCACCCTTTTTAAATTCCATTGTGCTGGTAATAAGCAATTTGTCAGGCTCATTCTTGTTTGGCCTAACTTGACCAAGACGTATTTGAGACTCCCAATGATTACGCGATACGCCATTAATACTTAATGAACGATAGATACTATAAGGAGCACGACCATTATCAATATGGCCAGCATCAGCACATCGCAGAATACAAGCCAATTTTTGCTCATTAATATCCCATTCACTTGGAACTCCATAAATAGGGGTAATCTGAGAGACAAATCTTGATACTACATCATCGATTGTCCAATGATGACTTGCGGCAATCTTGCCAATCCGATTACCAAAATAGGTGCGATAATCATCATTTTCTATAATAAAGAAAGTGGTGCCGTTGTCTCTTTTATAAGTTTGTGTTGGTATGTTCTCTGCATATTTCGCGTGGAGGGCACGAATGGCCGCAAAGTCACATTCTTTTTTGAATTCCTCTTCATCCTTTTCACCAGAGCCATCGGCATAAGCGTCTTTCCATTCAATGGTATCTCTAAGTTTGTCAATGCCACCGACAGAATCATATGACAAAGCTGCATCATGTATCAGGAATGCGATACCCAATATATATCCTTCAAGAGGATTGATGGGATAATTCTCTCCAATTATTGTATTTGCAACATTCCACAAGGAATCCACATGAGTAATATCATGAACCGTCAAATTAGGGAAGTCTTGCCTGATCTTTCCCAAGAGATACTCTGCGTTCTCTCTTGCACGCAGATAACTTTCTCTTAAAGGCTCGACATTCTTGTCATTTAAGCCTAAAGTTCTTTTCCATAAGGATGTGTCTTGATAGGACATAACTCTATGTATTGTTTGGGTTAAACTTCTATTTGGGCGCTCATCAGTTTGGGCAGGAGACGGTCTCGGGCCTCGCTGAGGTTGCGGATTTGTACTGTATTGTTTCTTATCATTTCAAGAATACTATGTGCTCGTTCTTGAAAATCCAATAATACCCTTGTATCAGGGCAAATGATATCGAGTTCTCTAAATACTCTCTTGCTTATCTCAAGATAAGTGGAGCCTCCAGCTTTACCTCTAATTTCGTCAACTCTATTTCTCAGATTAAAGAGCAGATACATTTGGAATTCTTTCTTGAATGGCACACAAGAAATAAATCCTTGGTTAGTGCATACTTCAAAATCACAAATACCAAAGAAACCCACACTTGCCCTGCTGGTCATCAATATAGTTCCAGGCGGCAACATCTTGGCTGAGCTATTGTTAAGTCCTTCTTCTGTGATTTTCTTTTCAGTATCAAGAATACACAAACTTTTACTTTGAGTAATATCTGTCGGAGTAACCCATTTGATATCTCCTCCTTCATAATATGATGCATTTTTTGTCGAAGGCGTGCCTCCTCCAATCGTATCACAAACATCAGCAATCTTTTTCTTTTGCCAGGATTGGGGGATGTTGTTGATGATGGGGGTGGATTGGTGGCCGGGGAAGCGTAGGTCAACGAACCATTCTTTGTAGAGACGTTGTGCGGCTTCTTCGAGCAACTTGATTTGGCGCTGGTAGTTTTCTATCAGGGCGTCGTAGCGGGAAAGCACCTCCGCTATGCGGCGCTGAACACTGCCGTCTGGAACCTCAACCACACAATTACCAAGTCTAGATTGACTCAAGTTCTGGATATTGGCACCAACAGCAGTTCCAGTCATATTCTTGCGAAATTGCTGTGTTTTAAACAAATAATTAAAGAACACAGGATTGAATGCATGTTTATCTCGTAAACGAAGTCTGATACAAAAACCAGAAAATGTAACAGGAATGTCTTTGTTTATCATCAAACACCTGCCGACTAATTCTTTGTTGCCGTTAGATCGAACAAAAACGATATCACCTTTTTCTAAGAAGTCGCCTTCTCTCACAACTTTTGAGTCGACTTCTTGAAGGGTTTCGTAGTCAGGGTAGATTCGATCTTTAAAGTCTGCAACACCTATCAATTTCACGCCTGAAGTATATGCTGACTTGTCGAAATTTATGCCATTACTCAAATCTGCTATATCACTCAATTTGTAAGATCGCCACTCGGTCATGCGTTGCCCTCCTTTCTGTTGGGCTCTGGGGTGTCTTCTTGTTCGTAGTAGTAGGAGTAGTCGATGCCCTTCATAAAGGTCTCGCGGTCATTGATCTTGTCGGTGAGGGCTCCCTGCAACAGACCGTGCAACATGGCGGGGTCAGTGGCGCTCAGTACCATGGCAGCCATGTAGTCACGCTTGGGGATTTGACTCCAGTCCACACAACGGCCGATTCGGTGCTTGAGCAGCAGGTCAAGCCACAAGCGGGTGCTGCGTCCATTGCCCTCCATAAAGGGGTGAGCCACGTTCATCTCGACATATTTGGCAACAATCTCGTCGAAAGTGTCATCGGGCATGTGGTCAATCTCGCGGAGTGACTGATGCAGGTATTGTGCGCGGCAAAAGGTGAAACCGCCCTTAGAGATCGTCACATTGCGGATTTGCCCAGCGAAGTCATACAAGCCGCCGAACAGATAACCGTGAATCTGCTGAAGCCCCCGTGTGGTGCCCACCTCGATGCTATCCATAAGGCCGCTCTCCCACAGGGTGTAAGCCTTCTTCTTGCTCTGACCGTCGATGGAGTTTTCACTGTAGGTGAACCAGTCTAGGAAAGCGTTGGCTTTGTTGTTGGGATAGTGCTTGGCCAGGATTTGCACGCACTCGGTATCCAGCGCATCGGCAGCGCGTCGTTTGCCATCAGGGGCAAGAAATTTGAAGTCGTGAGTGACACTCACGAGTTGAATTCCCTGGTCAGTCAACTTGCGCTTGAGCCATCGCCAATAGTTACCCGCCTTGACATAGTCGGGCTCGTTGTTGATAGCACGCACGATGTCGGTCGCCGAGAACCACCACTTGCTCTGTTGGTCGTCCCATACGGCCCGCACCTCGCGGTCATTATAGAAGCGGATGGAAATCTTGCTCATTTCAAGTCCTCCCATGCTTTAAGGATGTCGGTCATGAGGGTGTTGGCCTCGGTGTTGAGGCGGGCGAGTTCGTTATGGATCTCGGTCATGCGCTCGTGGAAGTCCACGCCGTCGTCTTCCTGCTCGGCTACACCGACATAGGCGCCAGGGGTGAGCGAGTAGTTCTTCTCCTCGATTTCCTGGATGGTGGCTACCTTGCATAGGCCCAGCACGTCCTGATACTCGCCATTGCCGAATTTCTCGACGAGCCACTCGTGCTGGCGGGCGGTCTCGAGGGTGTCCTCGAGTATGGCAAGCTGGGCATTCATCTCGGCCTCGACACGCTTTTTGTCCTTGCGGGGTGCATCGGCAATCAACTGCTTGGCCTCGGCCTTTTGGCGGTCGATGGCTTCCTGGGCGGTGGCTACGGTCGTGTCGCCCAACGCTGCCTTGTAATCCTGCAGCAGTTGGCGGTATTTGTCGGTTTCGCCACGGTAGAGGTGGACGATGGCCTGGAGGTTGCGCAGTTGCCACTCGCTCCACTCGTTGAGGGTGCGGTCAACAACGGTGTAGTAGTTGCGGGCGTCGATAAAGAGCACCTTGTCACGGTTCTCGGGACGCTTGGCGCGGTCAAAGAACCACAGCGAGCACGGCAGCGAGAGCGTATAGAAGAAGTTGTTGCCCACACTCATCATCACGTCCACATCGCCCGTGCGCACGAGTTGTTCGCGGATGTCACGGTCCTTGTTGGCACTGTCGGTCGCCGAACTGGCCATCACAAAGCCGGCACGGCCGTGGTCGTTGAGGTAGGCATAGAAATAGCTTATCCACAGGTAATTGGCATTGCTCACCTCTTTCTTCTTGGCATTAACGCCAGGCAGGCCGAAGGGCAGACGCCCTGCAGCAAAGGTGGATTCGGCCTTCACCTTATCGACATTGAAGGGAGGATTGGCCATCACATAGTCGCACTTGCCCGCCAGGTTGTGGGCATCGTGGTAGAAGGTATTGGCTTCGTCACCTGAGATGATGCGGCCGTTCAGGCCATGCACCGCCATGTTCATGAGACACAGCTGGGCATTGTACTCCACTTTCTCCTGGCCGTAGAAGGTCATCTGGCTGTTGGCGTTCATGCCGGCGGCGTTGACGAAGTCGCCCGTCTGGACAAACATGCCGCCGCTGCCGCAGGCGGGGTCGAGCATGACGCCCTGCTTGGGTTCCAGCACGTTGACGAGCATCTTGACCAGTGACTTGGGCGTGAAGAAGACGCCGTCGTCGCTCGCGACCGCCTTGGCGAACTTGGAGAGGAAGTACTCGTAGATGCGCCCGATGATGTCGCCGCCCACCTCGTCGATGGTCTTATTGTTGAAGATGCGCAACAACTCCCGCAACAGGTCGTCGGCAAACATGGTGTAGGTCTTGGGCAGCACACCCGTGAGTTGCTCGCTCTGGTCCTCGACGAGCTGCATGGCGTTGTTGACCGCCTCGCCCAGCGAGTTGATATCGTGACCGTCTTTGCCCTTGAGGTGGGCATCCAGGATGTTGTCGGGCAGATTGACCAGATAGTCGAATGGGGCCTCGCGGGGCAGGTAAAGCGCGCTCTTGGCGGCAAAGTCACTCGGCTCGACAGGCATCACACGCCCGCCACGCATGGGGCGTCCCTGCAGTATCTCGGCCTCGACCATCTTATAGCGACTGTAGGCATAGCGCAGGAACAGCAGCGCCAACACAGGCATGCAATACTGGCTGCTGGTCAGCTTGCTGCCCTGACGCAGCAGGTCGGCCGATTCCCACAATTCCGC
>JAGCRW010000105.1 GCA_017964485.1 Muribaculaceae bacterium
ATGGCACGCATCAGCCAGAAGGCTATGGAGCTTGCCGCCGAGGAAGGCATCAAGGTGGGTATCGCCCGTCCAATCACTCTGTGGCCATTCCCAGTAGATGCTATCCGCAAGGCCGCCGAGGGCGTTAAGGGCATTCTTAGCGTAGAGCTCAGCGCAGGCCAGCTCATCGAGGATATCAAGCTCGCTACCGAGTGCAAATATCCTGTTGACATCTTCCACCGCTTGGGTGGCAACGTACCTGCTCCCGACGAGATTCTCAACGCTCTCAAAGAGAAACTGATTAACACAGTAGGATAATCACCATTAAATCATTACACGACCCATTATGGAACTTAACGATATAATTCGCCCTGAAAATAGGGTTTATAAGAGACCGAGCCTTCTCAACGACGCACACATGCACTACTGCCCTGGTTGCAGCCATGGTGTTGTGCACAAACTCGTTGCTGAGGTGATCGAAGAAATGGGACTCCAAGAGGTAGCTATCGGCGTTTCGCCAGTAGGTTGCGCCGTGTTTGCCTACAACTACATCGACATCGACTGGCTTGAGGCCGCTCACGGACGCGCTCCAGCAATGGCAACCGCTACCAAGCGACTGATGCCCGACAAACTCGTCTTCACATATCAAGGCGACGGCGACCTCTCGGCCATTGGTACTGCCGAGACAATCCATGCCGCTAACCGTGGCGAGAACATCACCATCATCTTCATCAACAATGCTATCTATGGTATGACTGGTGGACAGATGGCGCCTACCACACTGCTCGGTCAGAAGACCGCTACTTGCCCTTACGGCCGTCGCGCCGACCTCAACGGCTATCCTTTGGCAATCAGCAACCTGCTGGCACAGCTCGACGGTACTTGCTATGTAACTCGCCAGACCGTTTACAGCCCAGCTGCAGTGCGCAAGACTAAAGCCGCCCTCAAGAAAGCTTTCCAGAACAGCATGGACGGCAAGGGATGCTCGGTTGTTGAAGTTGTCAGCACCTGCAACACTGGTTGGAAGCTTACTCCAGTGAAAGCCAACGAGTGGCTACAAGAGAACATGTTTGCTAAGTACCCATTGGGTGATTTAAAAAATAACGAATAATCATGAAAGAAGAAATAGTAATAGCAGGCTTT
Source organism: Muribaculaceae bacterium (assembly GCA_017964485.1). GTDB lineage: Bacteria > Bacteroidota > Bacteroidia > Bacteroidales > Muribaculaceae > Sodaliphilus. The sequence goes on from JAGCRW010000105.1 coordinate 1,123, forward strand.
GGAGGACAGGGTGTCCTCTCAATGGGTAAGATTCTCGCTTACTCTGGATTGATGGAAGACAAGGAAGTGACTTGGATGCCATCTTACGGTCCCGAACAGCGTGGTGGTACTGCCAACGTTACCGTAATCGTGAGCGACGAGCGCATCAGCTCGCCTATCCTCAACATGTATGACACTGCAGTGGTACTCAACCAGCAGTCGCTCGACAAGTTTGAGAAGATGGTGAAACCTGGCGGCGTGCTCATCTACGACAGCTACGGCATCAATACTCCTCCAACTCGCACCGATATTAAGATTTATCGCATCGAGGCTACAGAGGCTACCATCGAGATCAACAACAGCAAGGCGTTCAATATGATCGTGCTCGGCGCTTACCTCAAGGTTAAGCCCATCGTGACCATCGACAACGTGCTCAAGGGCCTCAAGAAGACTCTTCCAGAGCGCCACTGGCACCTCCTCCCAATGAATGAGGAAGCCCTCAAGAAAGGCGCTACCCTCATCAAGGAGTAAGATTGATATCAACTTATAACTAATAAAAAAGAGTGCTGAGCATCAAAACTCAGCACTCTTTTGTTTTTTTTGTTTCGGGTCAATTCCGTTTTTGTTAACGAACCCCATTCCTTGCGCCGCAGGCGCTTATTTTGTCAGTGGCGAGTAGTCACGGCCGTAGCGAAGCATTTGGTCGATGTAGTTCTCGTCGTAGCTGATTGTGATGTCCTTAATGTCGCCGCTAGCGTCCTTAATAACGTGGTAAACGGGGTTAACGAAGCCCTTGTAAGGAGCGATGTTGAGCGACTCGTAGCGCTTGAGCACTTCGGCATGGATTTTGGGGTCAACTTTTACTCCGTAGGTCTCTACGAGTTTGCGTCCTGCCTCAAAGTCGCCTTCGCTCTTGATGCGCTGAATCTCAGCGAGCAGTTCGGCGAAGAGTCCGCGCAGCTTCTCATAGTTGTTAACCTTGATGTAGGTCTTGCCAGTCTTCTTGTCCTTTACATACTCAATCACTTTAGCCTTTTTGCCCTTTTGGTAGCACCACTCGCTGATGAGCTTGCGGTTGCGCATGTGAGCCTCCTCGATGTCCTTGCCTGGCTCAATGCGGGTGAGCTGTGTCATAAGGCCGTTCATGATGTACTTGTAATACTCGGCCTTATAGGTATCGGGATCGGTGAAGATGCCAAGCTCAATGAGTTTGGGGTCGGCGAGGTAGTAGAGGGCAAACAGGTCGGCGCGAGCCTCCTCGAGGGTTGAGCCATAAGCCTTGAGGGCATCGGGGTCAACGCCTGGCAGTAGCTGTCCGCTTGCGTGGCCAAGGCACTCGTGCAAGTCGGTGTGCAGCTTGTCGGCGATAGTCAGGTTCTTCTTCATGAGCTGAACTTCAACATCGCTGTAGGCAAACTCCTCGTTGAAACCTGTTCCGCTTGCCACTTCATCATAGGCATCGGTGATGTTCTCAATAGATACCGACTTCGAGCCGTGAGCAGCGCGAATCCAGTTGCTGTTTGGCAAATTGATGCCAATGGGAGTAGATGGATAGCTGTCGCCGGCAAGAATTGCAGCAGTAATAGCCTTGGCGCTCACACCTTTCACGTTCTGTTTTTTGAATCGAGGATCAACCGGTGAATGGTCCTCAAACCACTGTGCGTTGTCACTGATGAGCGTGGTGCGAATTGACGCGTCTTTGTTCTTGAAGTTCACGATGCTCTCCCAGTTGGCAGTCATGCCCAGAGGGTCGCCGTAGCTCTCGATGAAGCCGTTGATAAAGTCAACAGTGCCCTGAGTCTCCTCGGCCCACATGATGCTATAGTCGTCAAAGGCTTTTAGGTCGCCAGTGGTGTAGTATTCGATGAGTTTGGCGATATAAGCCTTCTGAGCGCTGTTTTCGGCAACGCTAGCAGCTTTCTGGAGCCAGTACACGATATTGATGATTGCCTTGCTGTAGAGCCCGCCAATCTTATACTGCTTCTCCACAACTTTGCCGTCCTCTTTAACAACCTTACAGTTAAGGCCGTAAGAGATAGGAGTCTCGTCGTTGGGGTCTTTCATCGCGTTGTAGAAATCCTCAACCTCTTGTTGGGTAACGCCCTCGTAGAGGTTGTTGGCGCTGGTGACAATAAGGTCTTCGCCATCGGCCTGATTCACGCGTTTTGCCATGTAAGTGGGGTCGAAAATCACCTTGTCGAGGATTTCAAGCAAATTGTCGGCTTGTTCGCATTTTCTCTCCTTTGCGCATTTGTCGCATGTTTGGATGGGAAGTGCTTCAAATGGCAATGCCTTGTACTGGGCGTTGAACCACTCCTGCGAGAACTCGGGTACAAACTTGTCCTGAGAGTAGTGGTGATGGATTCCGTTTCCAAACCACACCTGCTTCAGATACTTCTCAAGGCCCTTGAACTCGGCGCTCGAGCGGTCTCCCTTGTAGTTGGTATACATCGCCTCGAGCACTTGGCGAATCACCAGATTGTACTTGCCATTCTGGTCGAAGAGGATGTCGCGGCCCTGCTGGGCAGCCTCGGTGAGATAATAGACATACTTCTTCTGCTGAAGTGTCAAGTCGTCAAAACCAGGGACCTGATAGCGCAACACTTCGATGTCGGCAAAGCGGTCCACATTGTAGTTGAAATTGCTGTTCTGTGCCATAGCAATACTTGTTGATGCCAATGCCACAACAGCAGCGGCAATTAATGTTTTCTTCATAAAACGGTTTATAAAATTAGTATTTGTAGTTTTCAAAGATAATTGCTTTTGTGGCGCAAATTTAATACTTTTCTCTAAAACCACAATTCAAAAGGCGCGAAAAGTGTCAATGCCTGTAAAAAATGAAAGTTCAAATTCTTTTGTTTTTTGGCAAAAAGTGATGTGTTTTTTGGGAGTTTCGGTCAAATTGCGTTATCTTTGCGTGATTAACAAATGGATATATAATAAGATTTTGAATAAATAGCTAATAAAATGAGAAACAGCATAATAACTCTTCTGTTGTCAATATTAATGGTGTTTGTGGCTAATGCTGGTGAGTGGATTCGTGTCAATCAACTCGGATATTTGCCGCATGCCACTAAGGTGGCTGTGTTTATGAGCAATGACCTGACAACGGTTGATGGTTTTGAATTGGTTGATGCTTTTACTGGAAAGGTGGCATATAAGTCACGACAAGTGCGTGTTACGGCGCCTTTGCAACACATGAAATACACCTGCAGGCTGAATTTTAGTGACTTCAAACGGCAAGGCTCTTATTTCATACGTGTGGGAAATACCACGTCACCCACTTTTGCCATCAATGGAGCTGTATATAACGGCACTGCCGACTTTGTGCTCAATTACATGAGGCAACAGCAGTGTGGTTATAATCCGTTCCAGCACGACAGCTGTCACACCAAAGATGCCTATGTGCGTTACCATCCAACCAAGGAAGGGCAGCGCATAGATGTGCGAGGTGGATGGCATGATGCCGCCGACCTGCTGCAATACACAACAACCAGTGCCAATGCCATCTATCAGATGATGTTTGCCTATCAGCAGAACCCATTGGCATTTACCGACCATTTTGACGCCAATGGTGATAAAGGCGCCAATGGCGTGCCCGACATCGTGGATCAAATCAAGTGGGGACTTGACTGGCTTGACCGAATGAACCCTGAAAAGGGCGAACTCTATAACCAGATTGCCGACGATCGAGACCATATCGGCACAAAGATGCCGAAGGACGATCCTGCCGATTATGGTTGGGGAGCAAACAATGGCCGTCCAGTATATTTCGTGAACGGCAAGCCTCAGCAGCGTGGCAAGTTTCTCAATGCCACTATGGGCGGAGCCAGCACGGCAGGAAAATTTGCAAGTGACTTCGCCTTGGGAAGCCGGGTGTTAAAACCTTTCTATCCTGATTTTGCACAGAAAATCGAAGGCAAGGCTGCCGATGCGTTTCAGGTGGGTATCGACATGCCTGGAAATGCACAGACGGTGAGCGTGGTGTCTCCCTATATTTATGAGGAAGATAACTGGGTAGATGACATGGAGCTCGGCGCCATTGAGTTGTATCGACTTACTGGTGATAGAAAATATCTTGCACAGGCAGTGGAGTATGGGCGACGTGAGCCGATAACTCCGTGGATGGGTGCCGACAGCGCAAGTCACTATCAGTGGTATCCGTTCATGAATATGGGGCATTACCAAGTGGCTGCGATGGCGGGTGGTGACCAAAGGCTTCGCGAAGAGTTTATCCGCAACCTCAAGACAGGAATTGAGCGTGTAGAGCAGAGGGCACGTGCTCTTGACCATCCGTTCTACTGGGGTGTGCCGGGAATTTGGTGCAGCAACAACCTCACCACGGCAATGCTCACTCAGTGTATACTCTACCGCCAGTTGACAGGCGACCGTCAGTTTGAGGAGATGGAAGGCTCTCTACGCGACTGGCTTTTCGGGTGCAACCCCTGGGGCACAAGTATGATTGTTGAACTGCCAAAGGGTGGAGTTTATCCTCATGCCACACACAGCAACTGGGTATTTCAGAATGTGGGTTTTCCCACAGGGGGCTTGGTTGATGGACCAGTATATGCCACTATCTTTAACAGTCTCAAAGGTGTGAATCTTAACGAGGATATGCCACATGTGATAGCTAATGCCTACGTTGAGTTCCAACCTGGAGATGTGGTATATCACGACAATACCCATGACTACAGCACAAACGAACCCACCATGGATGGTACGGCATCGCTCACATTCCCATTGTCAACCTATGAGATGGAAGGCCGAGGTGAGACAGCGTTTGAAATTGACGAGAACATCTATGATGAGGGTGGTATAGTGCAGGGAAATCCACATGTGAAAAACATCTGCCTTGTGTTTACCGCCGATAGTCTTGTGACGGGTGCAGAGACAATAATCTCAACGTTGAAGAAAAACAATGTAAAGGGGGCATTCTTCTTCACTGGACACTTTTTCTCGACGTTTCCCGACATTGTAAAACGCCTTGTTGGCGACGGCCACTATGTGTCGTGTCATGGATATAAGCATCAGGTGTTGTGCCCATGGGAAAACCGTGATTCATCCCTTGTGACTCATGACGAATTCATTGCCGACCTTAAGCAGGCCTATGCCACAATGGCGCCTTTTGGTATCACTCCCGAGAACTCTCCATATTTTATTCCGCCATATGAGTGGTATAATGATTGTCATGCATCATGGGCAAGAGAACTGGGTCTACAAGTGATAAATTACACTCCTGGCACTTATAGCAATAATGATTATACATGGATAGGACATAAATACTACTGCGACAATAAATGGCTTTGGAACAGTATTATGAATTGGGAAAAGCAGCATTCGCTCAACGGGCATTTCCTGATGATTCACTTCGGGAAAGACAGCCGTCGTCCCGAGGGCTTTTATGATATGTTGCCACAACTTATCAAGACCCTGAAAAAGCGTGGATACAATTTCGTTACTCCCGAGCAGATGGTTAGACTTCAGCTAGCACACTGAAATGCGCTTATTTATGCATAAATTATATAATTCTTATTTGTCTTAATAATCTATAATTAGGGTGCAAAGTTTTTGCCGTGTGGGTGGTTTTGCGTAATTTTGCACGTTTTTATATGTCGCTGAGTGCTGCGATTGGCACTAAACGACTGCAAATTAAAAGAGTAAAATAGTAACAAATAACAAATAAAGATTCTATGAGTTTGAATATCGTTGTGCTGGCAAAACAAGTGCCAGACACTCGTAATGTGGGTAAAGATGCGATGAAGGCCGATGGCACTATCAACCGTGCCGCCTTGCCCGCCATCTTCAACCCCGAGGACCTGAATGCGCTCGAACAGGCGCTTCAGCTCAAGGATGCTCATCCTGGTTCAAAAATCACGCTCGTGACGATGGGTCTTCCCCGCAGCGCCGAGATGGTGCGTGAGAGCCTCTATCGTGGCGGCGACGACGGCGTGGTGCTAACCGACCGTCCATTGGGTGGTGCCGACACCCTCGCTACCAGTTATTCGTTGGCTCAGACTATCCGTCATCTTGACAAGGTGGATATCATCGTTGGGGGTCGTCAGGCTATCGACGGCGACACCGCTCAAGTGGGTCCACAGATTGCCGAGAAGCTAGGTCTTCCACAGGTCACTTACGCCGAAAGCGTTAAAGTGGAAGACGGTATCGCAACCATTAAGCGCCGCATAGAGAACGGTTTTGAGACCGTTACCTGCCCGCTGCCACTGGTTGTTACCGTAAACGGCAGCGCCGACGCTTGCCGTCCACGCAACGCAAAGTTGATTCAGAAGTACAAATATGCCGTCACTCCAAGTGAGAAGGCTCAGCTGAACGAGGATCGTCAAAAACTCGTCGAGGCTCGTCCTTACCTCAACATACGCGAGTGGGGCGTTGCTGATATCGAGGCCGATCCCAACCAGATTGGTATGAAAGGCTCGCCCACTAAGGTTAAGACAGTAGTAAACGTTGTGTTCCAAGCTAAGGAGAGTAAGACCATCGAGGGCGGTGACGAAGTCCAACTCGAAGGTCTCGTGCAAGAGCTCATAGCCGACCACATCATTGGTTAACGCTTTAATATAGAAGACTATGAACGATTTGAATAATTTAGTAGTTTACTGCGAGTTTGATGACGGCAAGGTTGCCGACGTCAGTCTGGAGTTGTTAACCAAAGGCCGCACACTAGCCACTCGTTTAGGTGTAAAGCTTGAGGCTCTTATCATTGGCGACAAGCTCGATGGAATAGAGGAGCAAGTGTTCCCTTACGGTGTTGACGTGGTTTATAAGGTTGAGGACGAGCGCCTCTATCCTTACACTTCGCTTCCACACTCTTCGATAGTTATCAACCTCTTCAAGGAAATTAAGCCACAAATCTGCCTGATGGGTGCGACTGTAATTGGCCGCGACCTAGGACCACGCGTTTCGTCGTGCCTGACTAGCGGTCTTACCGCCGACTGCACTGCGCTGGAGATTGGCGACCACACCGACCCCATCAGCAAGACCGAATATAAGGACTTGCTTTATCAGATTCGTCCAGCCTTTGGCGGCAACATTGTGGCAACCATTGTTAACCCCGAGCACCGTCCTCAAATGGCTACTGTGCGCGAGGGCGTGATGAAGAAGGAGATTTTCGACCCCAACTATAAGGGCGAGGTTATCAACCTCGACGCAGACAAATATGTTGATCCTGCTAGCTTTATAGTCAAGATTATTGACCGCGAGGTGGAGAAATCGAAAATCAACATCAAGAACTCGCCAATCATCGTGGCCGGAGGCTACGGTGTGGGCAGCAAGGAGAACTTCGATCTGATTTTCCAACTCGCCGACGTGCTTGGCGGAGAGGTTGGCGCAAGCCGCGCCGCTGTTGATGCCGGTTTCTGTGAGCATGAGCGTCAAATTGGTCAGACTGGTGTAACTGTTCGCCCCAAGCTTTATATTGCTTGTGGTATCTCGGGACAGATTCAGCACGTGGCTGGCATGAACGAGAGCTCAATCATCATCTCTATCAACAACGACCCAGCAGCTCCAATCAACGCCATTGCCGACTATGTAATCACCGGCAATCTCGAGGAGATTATCCCAAAACTAATCAAGTATTATAAGAAAAATTCAAAATAAGTCATAAGTGATAAGTGTTAAGTTTATTTTTCTTTGAAAATTTTGCATTGCAACACTTAACACTCTTGACACTTAATATTTTACATTTTACACTTAGATATTTATGGCAAATTTCTATAAAGACAATAAAGCTCTGCAGTATCACCTGCATCATCCCCTGATGGAGAAAATCGTAGGAATGAAAGAGCGTGACTACACTCAGAGCCAGGAGTTTGACTATGCGCCTGTTGACTATGAGGATGCTATCGACTCCTACGACAAGATTCTCGAGATTACAGGCGAGATTACTGCCGAGACTATCGCCCCAAACGCCGAGAGCGTTGACAAGGAAGGTCCACATCACGCCAATGGTCGTGTGGCTTACGCCAGCAAGACTCAGGAGAACCTTGACGTAACTCGCAAAGCAGGTCTCTATGGCGTCTCTATGCCACGCAAGTACGGCGGCTTGAATCTGCCCAACGTCACCTTCTCGATGATGAGCGAGATGATTGCTCAGGCCGATGCAGGTTTCCAGAACATTTGGAGCCTCCAGAGCTGTATTGATACCCTCTTTGAGGCTGGCGATGAGGACCAGTTTGAGCGTTATATCCCACGCGTGTGCAACGGCGAGACCATGTCGATGGACCTCACCGAGCCCGACGCTGGCAGTGACCTCCAGAGCGTGATGCTCAAGGCCACTCAAGATGAGGATGGCACTTGGCGCCTTAATGGAGTGAAGCGCTTTATCACCAATGGCGACAGCGACATCCACTTGGTGCTCGCGCGCAGTGAGGAGGGTAGTAAGGACGGTCGCGGCCTGTCGATGTTCATCTACGACAAGCGCAACGGTGGCGTCACTGTGCGCCGCATTGAGGACAAGATGGGTATCCATGGTAGCCCCACTTGCGAATTGGTGTTCAAGAACGCCAAAGCTGAGTTGTGTGGCTCGCGCCGCTTGGGCCTTATCAAGTATGTGATGTCGCTCATGAACGGTGCACGCTTGGGTATCACCGCTCAGAGTGTGGGTCTGTGCCAGGCAGCTTATAACGAGGCTATCGACTATGCTCGCAGCCGTGAGCAGTTTGGTGTGGCAATTATCAACTTCCCTGCCGTTGCCGAGATGCTGAGCAATATCAAAGCCAAGCTCGACGCTTCACGCACTATCCTCTATGAGACTGCACGTTTTGTTGATGTTTATAAGATTTGGGAACAGATTGCCCGCGAGCGTCAGCTCACTCCCGAGGAGCGCGCCGAGATGAAGCGCTACAATCGCCTTGCCGACGCATTTACTCCGCTGTCGAAGGCTTCTTCGAGCGAATATGCCAACCAGACTGCCTACGACTGTATACAGATTCATGGCGGTAGTGGCTTTATGCGCGACTACACTTGCGAGCGCCTTTATCGTGATGCCCGCATCATGAACATCTACGAGGGAACTACCCAGCTGCAGGTGGTAGCGGCAATTCGCCATGTCACGACAGGTACCTATCTCGCTCAGATGCAGGAGTATGCTGCTGCCGAGTACAGTGCAGAGGTTGCACCTCTCAAGGCACGTGTTGATAATATGATGGCAGCTTACGAGGAGACGGTAGAGAAAGTTAAGAGCTTTGAGAATCCTGACTACATCACCTTCCACGCCCGCCGCATGGTGGAGATGGCTGCTTGGACTATCATGAGTTACCTGCTTTGCTACGACGCAAGCAAGGCGCCTGAGCTCTTTATGCAGTCGGCAAACGTATATGTGCGCTACGCTGAGTCAAAACTCGCCGCAAACGCAAAATTTATTGCCGACTTCACCCCCGAAGAGGCCGCAATTTACGAGCAAGAGTAAATCTTGGGAATAATAACTAATCGGGAGCCGCACAATCATGCGACTCCCGATTTTTATATAGTTGTGATTTATGTGTCATCCGAATCAGTTGTTGGTAATAACCCTAAAGCCAAACGTCTTTGTTTTTAGCATCTAATGAAAATTGTTTGTAATTGTGATTAATTGTTTGACAAAAAAACACTACTTTTGCAGACATAAAAACTAACACCAAATTTAGATATGAAGAAATACATTTTGCCTGTGATTGCTGCTGTGGTGTGCTGCTCGGCAGCAAGCGCATTTGAGTTAGATGATTTCGTGCTCGGTGGAGTGCGTGTAAAGGGCATCCCTTCCAGTCAGCCCGCCCTTGACGGTCGCTACTACTACCAGTTTAACAGCGAGGGGACGATGATAAAGAAGTACAGTTACAAGAAAGAAAAAGATGTGACTACTTTCTTCGACAACGCCAAGATTGCCGACAACCCCATTAAGTCGTGGGACGGCTACTCTATGTCGAGTGACGAGAAGAGCATTTTGCTGTGGACTAACAGCAACCCTATCTACCGCTACTCGTTCACAGCCGACCATTATATATATAATATAAAAGAAAATAAGCTAGATCGCCTCTCAGAAGCTGGTGGTGAGGAAATCGCCACGCTCTCGCCCGACGGCAGGAAGATTGCCTATGTAAAGGACAACAATGTGTATGTCAGGTATCTTCTTTCTCCTCCGAAAGAGGTAAGTGTTGGTGTTGCTAATAGAATAGTCGATACTGATAAAATTACTACTGACGGCAAGAAAAACGAAATCATCAACGCTGTACCCGACTGGGTGTATCAAGAGGAGTTTGGCGTGCTCAACACATTCACTTGGAGCGCTGACGGCCGTTACCTGGCTTTCATACGTTTTGATGAGTCGCAAGTGCCTATGTGTTCTATGGAGCTTTATGAGGGCGAGTGCCGTCCCAATCCCGACTATTCAATTCACCCAGGACGATACGATTACAAATATCCGGCGGCTGGTGAGCACAACTCGGTGGTGAGTGTTTATTGCTACGACTCAGAGTGGCAAAAACTCAACAAGATTGAGCTGCCGCTTGCCGAGGAGGACTATGTGCCAAACATCCAATTTGGTAGACAACCTGCCCCTACTTTGATGGTGGTGAAAGAGAACCGTGCACAGACTCGCATGAACATCTATGCCGTTGATCCCGTTACTGGCAATTACAAGGAAGTCTATGACGAGCAGAGCGACATGTGGATTGACGAGGATGTAGTCACAGGCGTGAAATACTACGACGGCTTCTTTGTGGTGAAGAGCAACCGCGACGGTCGTACGCACCTCTATAAATATGACTATTCGGGCAACCTTCTGAAGCAGATTTCTAAAGGCGACTATGACGTGACCAATTACTATGGCTACGACGAGGCGCGTAAGCTGTTCTACTTCCAGACCAACAAGGGAGCGCTCAACCGCACGCTGCGCTGCGCCAACGATGTTACTGGTGAGGTTAAGGAACTGGTTGATGGTAATGGCACCTACAGCGCCAGCTTCAACAGCGATTTCACTTACTACATCCGCCGCTTCAGCGATGCTACCACGCCCGACCAGTTTGTGCTTTACAGCATTGACGGAAAGAAGGTACGCGACCTGCAGCTCAACGAGGTGTATGCTAAGAAATACACCTCTCCCGAGATTCCCCGCCGCGAGTTTTTCACGATGCTTAACGACAATGGCGACAGCATGAACGGCTACATTATCAAGCCTGTAGATTTCGACCCAGCGAAGAAATATCCTTGCATCATGTCGCAGTATAGCGGACCAAACTCTCAGCAGGTGCTTAACAAGTGGAAGATGGAGTGGGAGGAATATTTCGCTATGCAGGGCTATGTTATCGCCTGCGTTGACGGACGCGGCACTGGCGGTCAGGGCAAGGAATTCCTCAAGGCTATATACCTCAACTTGGGTCGTCACGAGACCGAGGACCAACTCGCAGCTGCGCGCTATATGGCTGAGCAACCCTACATTGACGCCGACCGCATAGGCATTTGGGGATGGAGCTTCGGAGGCTTTGAGTCGCTCATGGCGATGTCGCAAGACGACAGTCTTTACAACTGCGGTGTGGCAATCGCTCCCGTTACTTCGTGGAAGTTCTATGACAGCATCTATACCGAGCGCTTCATGCTCACTCCGCAGGAAAATCCTGATGGCTACAACTACGCGCCGCTTGATCTCACCGACAAGCTCAAAGGCAAATTACTGCTGATGTTCGGTAGCGCCGACGATAATGTGCGCATTGTTAACTCTATGCAGTATATCGCCAAGCTCCACAGCGAGAACCAGCAGTTTGAGATGATGGTCTATCCCAATATGAACCACAGCATCAACGGCTGCGGCGTGCGCCTGCCACTATACCAAAGAGTGCTAAATTTCTTTGACAAGAATTTGAAATAAGCGCTTCGCGAAACAATGATTATCATCACAGGGCCTACGGCATCAGGAAAGACTGGCAAGGCGGTAGCACTTGCCAGGGCGATAGGCGGCGAAATCATCAGCGCCGACTCTCGCCAGCTTTACCGTGGCATGGACCTGGGCACAGGCAAAGACCTTGACGAGTATGGCGAGGTGCCTTACCACATGATTGACATCTGCGAGGCGGGATATAAGTATAACCTATACGAGTACCTTCGTGACTTTCAGACATGTTACGACGATATCGTTGGCCGAGGCAAACCTGTTATTCTGTGTGGCGGCACGGGTCTTTACGTCGAGAGCGTGGTAAAGGGTATCCAGCTGCCGCCAGTGCCTGAGAACTGCGAACTGCGTGAAGAATTGAGTAGCAAAAGCCTAGACGAACTCACAGAGATTCTCAAGCGCTATAAGACGCTGCGAAACAATAGCGACATCGACACCTGTAAGCGTGCTATCCGCGCCATCGAGATAGCGATGTACTACCACGACAATCCGCATCTCAAGGCGCAGACCGAGCCGCATCCTCTTACCGACGCTGTGGTGATTGGCATTGATATCGACCGCGACACCCGCCGCCGTCGCATCACCGAACGCCTAAAGACACGTCTAGACGCAGGCATGGTCGATGAGGTGAGGAGGCTCATAGAGGGTGGGGTAAAGCCCGAGGACTTGATTTACTATGGACTGGAATACAAATACTTGACTCTTTATGTTATAGGAAAGTTGAATTATGATGAGATGTTCACCCAACTTGAGACCGCCATCCACCAGTTCGCCAAGCGCCAGATGACGTGGTTCCGAGGCATGGAACGCCGCGGCACCCACATCCACTGGCTTCCTTACGACATGCCCAACGAAGAATTTATCTTTAATGCACAATGCATAATGCACAATGCACAATGATCTGTTCTGAATTGGTTGGACAAGTCTGACATGTCCGATGATTGCCCTTAAAACTTTTTTCAAAAAAATATTCAAAAAGTTTTGGTGGTTCAGAAAAAAGTAGTAATTTTGCACCGCAATTGAGCGAATTGTCCTGTGGTGTAACGGTAGCACACCGGATTCTGGTTCCGTTTGCGTGGGTTCGAATCCTACCAGGACAACCAAGGGAAGTGGCCACGTGAGGTCACTTTCTTTTTGAAAAAATTTTTATTAACCGCGGTGATTCTCAGAGTAGTATCTGCCGCACAAAACAAAACTTATTAAAAATGGCAACAAAAATCAGACTGCAACGTCATGGTCGTAAAGACTATCCGTTCTATCCAATTGTCATCGCCGATAGCAGGGCACCACGAGATGGTAGATTTATTGAAAGGATTGGTTCGTATAACCCAAACACTAAT
>JAGCRW010000106.1 GCA_017964485.1 Muribaculaceae bacterium
CCTGAGTTTATAAACAACGACAGAGCATATTACGATTATGCCGCCCACCTGATTTCAGCAAAATGCAAAGTCCTCCTCGACAGCGCATATTATGAGCAGCAACATCATCCGCTCAAGAATCCTTATTTCAGGCCAAAATAAGTTTCTTGTTTTGTATTTTAATCGGTTTGTTTTATCTTTGCATAAAAAATTGCACATTATGACATCACAATACAGCTCACAACCTGCTCCGATCGGTGTTTTTGACTCTGGATTTGGCGGACTCTCAATATTAAGGGAGATTAGAAAGGTGTTGCCGCAGTATGACTACATCTTCTTAGGCGACAACGCCCGCGCGCCATACGGAAACCGTTCCTACCAGCTCGTGTATGACTTCACACTGCAGGCAGTGAAATATCTCTTTTCACAAGGTTGCCACCTTGTTATCCTCGCATGCAACACTGCATCGGCCAAGGCGTTGCGCTCTATCCAGCAACGAGACTTAGAGGGGTTAGATCCTAACCGCCGAGTATTGGGAGTTATCCGCCCTACCGTGGAAGAGATTGGCAATATTACCAAGAGCCATCATGTTGGAATCTTTGGCACGCCAGGCACGGTGCAGAGCCTTTCTTACGACATTGAGATTGCCAAGATGCACCCCGACATAAAAGTCTTTAGTCATGCCTGCCCCATGTGGGTGCCACTGGTTGAGAACCGAGAGAGCGACGGACCTGGGGCTGACTATTTCGTGAAGAAAGACATTGACGTGCTAATGTCGCAATGTGCTGACATCGACGCAATAATTTTGGGCTGTACCCACTACCCTCTTCTATATGAAAAAATAAGGAAATACACTCCTGACAATGTGCAGATTATCGAACAAGGTCCCATAGTAGCCGCCAGTTTGAAAGACTATTTGCACCGTCATCCCGAGATGGAACAGCGCTGCACCCAAGGTGGCACATGTCAATATTGCACAACCGAAGACGCCTCACGTTTCTCGCCCCTTGCCTCAATCTTCGTCAACCACACTGTCAACGCCAAGCACGTGATATTATAGAATCAAAGCACTGCCCCAATGTGCATTATGCATTGAGCGATCTCCCGATCACGTTCACATTCCCGATCACGAATTTGCATTAAGGATTATACAGGTCGTGATTATAGAAATCCAGAATTTCCAAGGCATGAGCGTAGGCCTGTTTGGCAGGACTTTCGGAATCGCGTTCTGAGGCTTCAAGATAGCTGCTTATAGCGTTTCCCCATTCTCCCAATTGTCGATAGGCGTTTCCGCGCAAATAGAACAGCTGAGAAATCAACTTTTTGTTGTCCTCATTCTCCTCTTTCTCAATGATATAATCGCAATGTGCTATCACGTCGCGCGACTCGCTGCGACTAAGCATCTCCTTTATTTGTTGTATTGTTTCTTCGTTTAGCATGATGCAAAAGTAATAAAAAGTTTTCAGTAATCAGTTATCAGTTGTCAGTTTTATACACAAGAGCGCAAAAAAGTTTTCAACAATGACATATTTTTGTTACAATTCGTTTTTTTATTTCACAAATTATGTTTATTTTTGTGCAAAATAGAACTAAATCTCTAAAATCATGTATAAAGACAATCAATTTTATATTGCTCACGGACCTAATGGAGCAATATGCATCAATGGAAAAATGGCTAATCGCCATGGGTTGATTGCTGGTGCCACTGGTACTGGTAAGACTGTTTCGCTGCAAGTGATAGCCGAGAGTTTCTGCAATGCTGGTGTACCATGCTTTATGGCCGACATCAAGGGCGACCTCTCCGGTATAAGCCAGCCAGGAAAAGTCTCAAGCTTCATTGAGAAACGAATGCCTGAGTTTGGCCTTACCGAGGCTGACCTGCAGTTTGAAGGCTGTCCTGTGAGGTTCTATGACGTGTTTGGCAAACAAGGTCACCCTATGCGCACCCGCGTTTCCAACATGGGCCCACTGTTGCTCTCACGTCTGCTTGGACTTAACGAAGTTCAGAGCGGAGTGCTCACAATAGTCTTCAAGGTTGCTGATGAGCGCGGACTACTGCTCGATGACCTCAAAGACCTGCGCTCTATGCTCGATTATGTGGCCAAACATGCTGCGGAATACACAACCAAGTACGGCAACGTGTCGAGTGCCAGTGTTGGTGCCATCCAGCGTGCTCTGCTCGCTCTGGAAGACCAAGGCGGCGAACATTTCTTTGGTGAGCCAGCGTTCGATATTTTTGACCTTATCGCTACCGAAGGAGGTAAAGGTGTGATGAGCGTGCTAGCTGCCGATGAGCTGCAGCACAATCCCAAACTCTACTCCACCTTCCTCTTGTGGCTGCTCTCTGAAATCTACACAAAGTTGCCTGAGGTTGGTGATATGCCGCAGCCTAAACTCATATTCTTCTTCGACGAGGCTCACATGCTCTTTGAAGACACCTCTAAGGCACTTGTCGATAAGATTGAGCAGGTGATTCGCTTGATGCGAAGCAAGGGTGTAGGAATCTATTTCGTAACACAAAGTCCTGCTGATTTACCCGAGATTGTATTAGGCCAACTTGGTAACCGCATTCAGCATGCACTGCGAGCCTACACTCCACGCGACATCAAGGCGGTAAAAGTGGCTGCAGAGACATTCCGCGCAAATCCTGAGTTTGACACTTCAGAAGCAATCTCTAACCTCGAGACTGGTGAGGCGCTTGTCTCGTTTCTTGATGAGAAAGGCGCGCCAACAGTTGTGGAACGTGCCAAGATTCTCTTCCCCTTGAGCATGATTGGCCCCATCGACTCGATGACTCGCAACACCATCATCAACCGCTCTATGATTTATGGCAAGTATGATGAACTCAAAGAGCGCGAGAGTGCATTTGAGGTGCTTCTTGCCGAGAGCGAGAAAGAAGCTAAAGAGGCTGAAGAGGCCGCTGCCAAAGCCGAAGCCGAGAAGCAAGCCGCCAAAGAGGCTAAAGAAGCCGAAAAACTTGCCAAAGAAGAGGAGAAGAAGAAAAAGAAACCAGGAATCTTCAGTAAGATTTGGAAAGCTATTGTCACAGCTGTAACCGCAACTATCGCCACCATCCTTGGCACTAAACTTTCCAACGCTATCACAGGCAAGAAAGAGCGCAAGAGTTCGACAAGCAGCACTGGCAAAATCGTAAAGAACGCCACTAGCGCAGCAACAAGAACCATCACCCGCGACATTCTCGGAAATCTTATTAAGTGATTTTTTAAAGCACCGATTTACACCAACAAATCCCCAGTGTCGCAAAAATGGCACTGGGGATATTAGTAAAGTTCATTATTTTTTGGTATTTTGGAGAATTTAGAGTACCTTTAGATAAATTAGGCAGCGTTTCGTCATAAAAAATAAAAAAACTATGATTTTTATTTTGTTCTACTCTCAACTTGCACTAATTTTGTAGTCATGATAGACAGGGAGACAGTAGATAGGATTCTCGACTCTGCCGACATTGTGGATGTGGTAGGCGATTTCGTGAGTTTGCGCCGCAGTGGTGCGAACTTTAAAGGACTGTGCCCGTTTCACGATGAGAAAACACCGTCGTTTATGGTGTCGCCTGCCAAGCAGATTTGCCACTGCTTCGGCTGTGGAAAGGGAGGAAGCCCAGTGAACTTCATCATGGAGCACGAACAGATGTCCTATGTCGAGGCCCTGCGCTATCTTGCCAAGAAATACAATATCGAAATCCACGAAAAGGAACTCACAAGCGAAGAAAAGGCAGCTCAAACCGAACGCGAAAGCATGCTCATCATAAATGAATTTGCCTTGAAATATTTTGAAGATCAACTCTTCAACACAGATGAGGGCAAAAACATAGGTCTGAGCTACTTCTACGAACGAGGCTTCAACGATGCTACAATAAAGAAGTTCAATCTAGGCTATTCGCCACAAGACAGCAAGGCGTTCTACACTGCCGCCACTGGCAAAGGTTATAATAAGAAATATCTTTTTGACGTTGGTTTATGCATCGATGACCGCAAGGGCGGTGGCTTCGACCGCTTCCATGGTCGCGTGATGTTTCCCGTAATGAACATTGCCGGAAAGATTATCGCCTTTGGCGGCCGCACTCTCAAAAAGACCAAAGACATTGCAAAATACTTCAACTCCCCTGAGTCGATTGTCTACGTCAAAAACCGCGAGCTTTATGGCCTCTTCCAATCAAAACGCGCTATAGCCAAAGAAGACAAATGCTTCCTCGTGGAAGGCTATACTGATGTAATCTCGATGCATCAGGCAGGCATTGAGAATGTGGTGGCGTCGAGTGGCACGTCGCTCACAGAGGGACAAATTCGCGCAATTCATCGCTTTACAAAGAACGTGACGGTCCTCTACGACGGTGACCCTGCTGGTATCAAGGCCTCACTACGTGGAATCGACATGCTTCTTGCCGAGGGACTTAACATAAAGGTGCTTCTCCTGCCCGAAGGCGAAGACCCCGATAGCTTCGCCCGCACCCATAGCGCAACCGAGTTGAAGCAGTATATTGCTGAGAACGAGACCGATTTCATCTCCTTCAAGACAAAAATCTTACTTGAGGGCACCGAGCGCGATCCTATCAAGCGCGCTTCGGTCATTGGCGACGTGGTGAAGTCAATCTCGGTAATCCCCGATGCTATCTCTCGCTCGGTATATGCCAAAGAGTGCAGTGTGCAGCTAGGCATCAGCGAGGATGTGCTACTGCGTGAGATTCAG
>JAGCRW010000107.1 GCA_017964485.1 Muribaculaceae bacterium
CCTCCACGTTGGTCATCATGTTGTCGTCAACCTCGATGCCACGGCGGCTGGTCTCAATACCAGCTGCTTCAAGGCCAGCAGGCAGAACAGCCTGACGGCCTACCGACATCAACACCTTCTCGGCAACTATGCTCTTGGCTTTGCCTTTGTGGTCGAAGGTGATTTCAAGACCATCATCGGTCTTCTTGATGCCGTTGACCGCAGCCTGAGTGAGGATATTCACGCCACGCTTGCTCATAACGGTCTTAAGACGCTTAGCGATGTCCTTGTCGAATGGAGGAAGAATCTCCTTCATGAATTCGACTACTGTCACTTCAACGCCAAAACTGCTGAATACGCCGGCAAACTCCATGCCAATAACGCCACCGCCCACGATGCACAGGCTCTTAGGGAGCTCTTGCATAGCTAGGATGTCGTCGCTGGTCATAGCCAAGTCGGCGCCCTCGATGGGGAGTCCGCGGGGAATCGAGCCGGTGGCAATCACGATAGCGGGAGCGGTGTACTGCTCGTCGCCTACGGTGATGGTCTTGGCATCAACAAATGATGCCTCGCCATTGACAACAGTAATGTTCTCGCCGCCCATAAGCATTGCTACGCCGTCACGAAGTTGCTTCACGACTTCTTCCTTGCGTGCAAAGGCAATGCTGTAGTCAACGCTTACCTCACCGGTTGTCACACCAAACTGCACAGCCTCGCGCACGGTGTTGATGACCTCGGCATTGCGGCACAGTGCTTTAGTGGGGATGCATCCGCGGTTCAGGCAAGTGCCGCCCAACTGGTCGCGCTCTACAATCACCACTTTCTTTCCGTGGTGAGCAGCTTCGGCGGCCATTTCATAACCGCCGGGGCCAGCACCTATTATTATAATATCAGTTGAAATCATAGTTCGTCAACGCTGAGGAGTTCGCGATAAGTAACAATCTGCTTCAGGGCAGCCTTAGTGTCGTCGAGACGGCGCACTGGGGTGTTGTGAGGAGCGGTCTTCACGAGCTCGGGGTTCTCCTTAGCCTCGATGGCGATCTTCTTCATCACCTCGATGAACTCGTCGAGGGTTTCCTTGCTCTCGTTCTCGGGAGGCTCAATCATCATAGCCTCGTGGAACAGGAGTGGGAAGTAGATGGTAGGAGCGTGGAAGCCATAGTCAAGTAGGCGCTTAGCCACGTCGAGAGTGGTGACACCTGTTGACTTGTCCTTTAATCCGTCGAACACGAACTCGTGCTTGCACACGCCGTCGAGAGGCAGTTCATAGTAATCCTTGAGTGACTCCTTAACGTAGTTGGCATTGAGCACAGCCAATGGGCCGACATTCTTTATCTCGTTCTTGCCGAGGGTGAGGATGTAGGCATAAGCGCGCATCATCACGCCAAAGTTTCCGAGGAATCCGCTGATAGAGCCGAGAGAGTCCTCGTTGTCCTCAATATGGTACCAGTAGATGTCGTCGGCAATCTCCTCGCGCGTCACGCGTGGATTGGGGAGGAATTTCTCCAAACCCTCACGCACTCCCACAGGACCGCTGCCAGGACCGCCACCACCATGAGGGGTAGAGAAGGTCTTGTGCAGGTTGATGTGCATGATGTCGAAGCCCAGGTCGCCAGGACGGCACTTGCCTAGCATTGGGTTGAGGTTTGCACCGTCGTAGTACATTAAGCCGCCAGCCTCGTGAACGAGTTTGGCGATTTCGGCGATGTTGTGCTCAAAGATACCCATAGTGTTGGGGTTGGTCATCATCATACCGGCGATGTTTTCGTCGAGCAGTGGACGCAGGTCCTCAACATCGACTGTGCCATCGGGTCGGCTCTTCACAACTAAAACCTCAAGGCCGCACACTGCAGCGCTGGCAGGGTTAGTGCCGTGAGCGCTGTCGGGGATGATAACCTTCACGCGGTTGGGATTGCCGTTTGCCAGGTGGTAGCTGCGCATCACCATCAAACCGGTGAGCTCGCCATGAGCGCCAGCGTAGGGGTTGAGGGTGAACTCGCTCAAGCCCGAAAGCTCTGAGAGCGAACGCTGCAAGTTGTAATAAACTGCAAGAGCGCCTTGCACGTTCTCCTCGTCCTGCAATGGGTGAAGGCCGGTGAACTCGGGCAGAGCGCACATCTGCTCGTTGATTTTGGGATTATACTTCATAGTGCAAGAGCCAAGGGGATAGAATCCAGTATCTACACCAAAGTTGTTGTTGCTCATATTGGTGTAGTGGCGCACCACGGTCATCTCATCAACCTCGGGGAGGCAGGGAGCCTCTTGACGCTGCAAAGCAGCTGGCAGGTCGGCGAGTTTATACTCGGCGAGCTTGTTCTCGGGCAGGCTGTAGCCCTTGCGACCCTCTTTCGAGAGCTCGAATATCAGTTTGCCATAGAATGTATTATTCATTGTTGTTGTCCTCCTCGCCTTCTTCGATAAATTGGTTAATAGCCTCAATTAGGTCATCAATATCCTCCTTGCTTACGGTCTCGGTGGCGCACATGAGCAGCTTGTCGTCATCGATGGGAACACCAGCAGCATAGGCTTGGTTGAGCCAGCTCAGCAGGTCGTCGATGTTGAGGGAAGATTTCACTACAAACTCGTTGAGGAATGGCTTGTCGGGATACTCAAGCTCAAACTTGCCGGTCTTCACCAGTTGGTCGGCAAGGTAGTGAGCGTTGCTGTAGCTAATCTCGTTGACCTCGCGCAAGCCCTGCTTGCCCATAAGCGACATATACACTGTCACGAAGAGTGCCATCAGGCTCTGGTTAGAGCAGATGTTGCTGGTGGCTTTCTCGCGGCGGATGTGCTGCTCGCGTGCCTGGAGAGTAAGAACAAAGGCGCGCTTGCCATCGGCGTCGGTGGTAGCACCCACGATGCGTCCTGGCATCTTGCGGATGAGCTTCTTGCTGGTGCAGAGATAGCCCACATAAGGACCGCCAAAGTTCATGGGAATACCCAGACTCTGTCCGTCGCCCACTGCGATGTCGGCACCCCACTCGGCAGGAGTCTTGATAACGCTCAACGCGCTGGCGGGACAGTTCATGATGAATAATGTCTTGTGCTCGTGGCAGAAGTCGGCCCAGCCGGTATAATCCTCAAGGATTCCAAAAAAGTTGGGCGAAGCCACGATAACGCCAGCAACGTCGTCGGCGCCAACCTTTGCCTCAAAGTCGGCACGGCTGGTAACGCCATTCTCTTGCTCGATGAAATCTACATCAATGCCGTGGAACTTGGCGTAGGTCAATACCACACGAGTGATGAAGGGACTCACGGTCTCGCTGATGAGCACTTTGTTGCGCTTCTTGGCATTGGAGACAGCCATCATCATAGCCTCGGCGGTAGCTGTGCAGCCGTCATACATCTAGGCGTTGCTCACCTCCATGCCAGTGAGCTCTGCCATCATGCTCTGATATTCGAAGATGTATTGCAGAGTGCCTTGTGAAATCTCAGCCTGATAAGGAGTGTAGCTTGTTAAGAACTCGCTGCGGTTAACGATGTCCTGAACCACGGCGGGGGTATAGTGGTCATAGACTCCAGCGCCCATGAAGCACTTGAGCGGAGTGTTGTCCATTGCCAGGTCGTTGAAGAAGTTGCGAACCTCAATCTCGCTCATGGCACGTGGCAGGTCATAGTCGCGCTTGAACTGCAGCTCCTCGGGGATATCCTTATAGAGCTCGTCGAGCGACTTGAGTCCGCACTTGCCCAGCATCTGGTTCACATCGTCCTGGGTGTGTGGGAAAAATTTATAGTTCATTGGGTGTTGTTTTAAAGTTTTGTTTTTAAAAGTGAAAAAGCCAAGGGGTGGCGTCAAAGATTATGGCACCCAACCTCTTGGCTTTGTGATGTGGCTGAGTTTTACTCGTTGATGAAAGCTTTGTAGGCTTCGGCATCCATCAGGTTGTCGAGCTCGCTCTTGTCGCTGAGCTCTACCTTGATTATCCAGTTCTCAAAAGCGTCGTTGTTGATCAAGCCAGGCTCGTCCTCAAGTGCCTCATTAACCTCAACAACAGTGCCACTAACTGGGCTTACCAGGTCGCTGGCGGCCTTAACGCTCTCCACTGCGCCAAACTCTTCGCCTGCCTCTACCTCGTCGTCAACCTCGGGCATGTCAACATAAACCACGTTGCCAAGCTCGTGCTGTGCATAGTCGGTGATACCTACATAGCCAAAGTCGCCTTCAACTTTTACAAACTCGTGTGACTCGCTGTAATAGAGTCCTTCAATAATTTTACTCATAATTGAAATTTATATTAAATGATTATTTTGATTTTTTGTTAAATAGCATTGTGCATTATGAATTATGCATTGTGCATTACTTCTTGTAGCTCTTGTCGTGGAATTTCTTCTTAACAACTGTGGCGTCGAAGTATTTCTTGCGGATGTGAACCTTGAGTGGAGTGCCGAGCTTGCCATAAGCAGCGTCAACGAGAGCAACAGCGATGCTCTTGTCAACCGAGATGCCGCGGTAGCCGGTGGTCACGTAGCCCACTGGCTCATCGTTCTCGTTGCAAACCTCATATCCGTGACGAGGAATCGCCTTGTCGTGGAGTTCGAGGCCCACAAGTTTTTTGGGAGCGCCTTCGGCCTTTTGCTTAGCGCAGGCATCCTTGCCGATGAAGTCTTCCTTGTCGAGCTTCACAAAGAAGCCGAAGCCCGCCATGATAGGAGTGATTTCAGCAGTCAGTTCGTCACCGTAGAGAGGCAGGCCCACCTCAAAGCGCAGGGTGTCGCGGCAGCCCAGTCCGCAAGGCTGAACGCCAGCGGTCATGAGCATGTCCCACATGTCGCGGATAGTGTCATGGCTGGCATATACCTCAAAGCCGTCCTCGCCGGTGTAACCAGTGCGGCTCACGATAATCTTGTCGCCATTGTAGTCAACCACCTTAAAGGTATAGAATGTCAAGTCGGTGCAGTCGAGTTTGAGAACATCCATCATGGTTTTCTCGGCCTCAGGGCCTTGCACTGCTATCTGTCCGTAGTTCTCGCTTTGGTTATCGACTATTACATCGAAGTTTGTGGCTTGTTCATTAATCCATGCAACATCCTTGTCGATGTTGGCGGCGTTGATAACGAGGAAGTAGTCATTCTCGCCCATAGTGTAAACCAGGAGGTCGTCAACGGTGCCACCGTCGGGGTAGAGCATCATGCCATACTGGATGCCGCCCACCTCCATCTTGGTGATGTCGTTGGTGAAGATGTAGTTCACAAACTTCTGTGCCTCGGGGCCAGTGATGTGCACCTCGCCCATGTGAGAGACGTCAAAAACGCCTACTGCGTTGCGCACTGCGTTGTGTTCCTCTACTATGCCAGCATACTGGATGGGCATGTCAAATCCGCCAAAGGGGCTCATCAAAGCGCCTTGAGCTACATGTTTGTCGTGAAGACAGGTGAATTTGTTTTCACTCATAATAGTTGTCTTTTAAGATATAAAGTATGTTTATTAAGTTAGTTTTCAGTTAATTAATTTCGCTTGTAGGCTTTGAGATTTGATGAAAAACGTCTTCATAGCAAAGCAAATCTCAAATTTTCCACAAAAGTACATAATAAAAATGATATAATATAATAATAAAGGAAAAAACTTTGTGTTAGGGGAAAAATTATGATTGAATATAAAAATATTCTTTATCTTTTTGGCACAAAATTAACAACGAAAATTATCATTAAAAATAGCAAGTATGAAGATAGTTTTATCACTACTTTTTCTCAAAAAGCAGTCCAATAAACTGCTGTGGAGTGAGGTTCATTATCACTTGTGAGAGGTTGATGTCGCTTAGTGCTTTTTCTATGTCATCTTCAGTGAATTTGCGGCCTTTAAGGCGGTTGACAATGCTGTCGAGGTCGCCGAGGAGGAAGAAGTCGCCAGCGATGTTGATGTTGCGGATTATGTTGCGGTTGAGTTCGAGGGTTATTTTGAACTCGCCTACACCGTCGATCCTGCCGCTGCGCTCCATGTTACAACGCGGGTTGTTGCCCAAAATGAACTCAGGGGTGAGATAGCTTTCCTCAATGTCCTCTATCGCTGCGATGTCGTCATTGTTGAGCATTATCTCGCCATCACATAAGGTGTCGTGGGCGTGCTGCTGGAACTCCTCTATGGTCATTGTGAGATAGCGGTTGAGGGTAGTGATGTGGCTCTGAACGCTCTTCACGCCCTTTGAGTCGAGTTTGGCTGCCGACGGCGTGATGGCTTGAACCATGTTCTCCATGTTGGTGTCGTAGAGCATGGTGCCATGTACTATGCTGATTCCAGGTAGGTGATAGAAAGCGTTGCCGCTCACCTTCTTGCCCTCGACCATGATGTCGTTACGGCTCGTGTCGCTAGCGTCAAGCCCCAAATCCTTGAGCATAGCCACGATGGCGTGGGTATAGCGGGCAAACGTGGTGGTCACATCGTCGCTGCGGGTGATGTAGCTGAACATGAGGTTGTCCATGTCGGCATAGACGCACCCACCACCGCTCTTGCGGCGATAGTATTCAATGCCATTCTCGCGGCAATATTTCACATTCACCTCGCTGTCAATAAGCTGATTGCGGCCAAAAATCACAGTAGGCCTCACCCTCCAAGTGAAGAACAGTTCGTCAATACTCTTGTTGTCTTTGAGTAGCTGAGCAGCATGCTCCTCCATGGCGAGATAGAACGTGAGCCTGCGCACCTCATCATAAGGCAGTTGTAAATATTTCATAGTCAATTAAAACGTTAGAACAAACCATTGTTGATTACGAATGGGCAAATTAAGACATATTTTTTGATGTCTGCAAGTATTTTGTTCAGGATTTGTAGCCCGACAAGAAAATAACATTTTCGAGCTGTTTTTACTTAATGTTTAATTACTTTTTCGCAAAATAAATGCTGATTTTCTTTGATATAATAATTATTTTGAATAATTTTGCAGAATATGGTAACAAATTATTGTTGATAGATTGATTGTGAATTAAAAACTAATAAATTATGAAGAAATTATTTTTGTTTTTCATCATTACCCTGACTGTGGTCACTGCCAAGGCTCAGTATCTGTCGATAGGTAATCTCAAGTATTATATAACCGACGATTATGGCTATACTGTGGAGTGTGTGGGCCTGTCGAGTGCTGGTGAGAGCGCTAATCCCACCGAGATTGACCTCCCCGGCAAGATAAATTATGGCGGTTCTACCTATGCAGTGACCGATGTGAGAGATTATGCTTTCTCGGGCAACACAAGAATCACAGTGTTGAAAGTGTGTCATGGCGTCACCAGAATTGGCTACCATGCTTTTTCGGGTTGCACCTCGCTCAAGTATGTCTATCTTCCCAGTTCGGTGACTCTACTTGACAACTACTCCTTTGCCAACACATCTAGCATGACGCAGTTCAACTATGCCTCTCAGAGTGTTCCCACGTTCTATAGCGGCACATTCTCGGGCATGCGCTCGGCGTCTCTGGTAGTGTCGACGTTTGAGGCCAAGACGGCTTTCAGTTCCAACAGCACGTTCAGTTCTGCCTTCAGCAGTATCAATGCCAATGGTCGTGGTGCCTATGACTTCTCTTCTGGCTCAGGATGCTATGTTGTGAGCGGCAGCAACACCTGCATGCTCGTGGGCTTACTCTCCAACACCCCCTCCATCCCTGTGAGCGCGACAAATAATGACAACTATACTTATGGTGGTCTCACATCACCCGAATACTACAAAGTCACTGTGGCTGCTTCTCGTGTTGCTGAGTTGAGTGAGAAGCAATCGAGCCTCACCTCCTTCACATGGCTGAGTTCCGAAGCCAAGAAGATAGGCATTAGCGCTTTCCAGGGCTGCACGGCTTTGACCACCGTCAAGGTGAGTGCTGATACCCTCGACAACTATGCATTCTACAATTGCCCGGCAATCACCACTTTGCAATTGTATGAAACAGGCAGTGAGAATAATGGTGTGAAACGCATCAATTCAATGGCCTTCGCCTACGACCATGGGCTTGTAAACGTCTACATTCCATCGAGCGTCATCTATATGGCCGAGGGCGGCAACATGCCATTCTACATGTGCAACAATTTGGAAAAATATACAGTCTCTTCAAGCAACCAGTATTACGCCTCAACGGGTTATAGTAATCTCTATAACAAGTCGCTAACCAAGCTGATACACATGCCCAGGAATGGCGGCGGCACAAACTACTCATATTTTTTGAGTGGTTATCAAATGGAGCAGCCATCGACGCTCACTGAGATTGGTGACTATGCTTGCTACTATCACAATAAATTACAACAAGTTGTGCTTAATTATGGAGTTAAAACAATAGGGAACAACGCTTTCGCCAATTGTGATAAACTCACCTA
>JAGCRW010000009.1 GCA_017964485.1 Muribaculaceae bacterium
TCCACAGCGACCTATCGCGGCATGAACGCCCTGAAGGCCGACAGCAAGTGGGTGGCGGCTTTTGGCGCCAGCAACATCCTGCGCCATTATAGCTACAAAGTTTGCGATTTCAAGGCTTACAATTCCACCAACGGCTGCTGGCAATACTATATGATTAAGAACGGCGTTCCCTATAACGGCAACAGCAGCAATCCGGCTGTGCGCTCCTCGTGTGTGCTGGTGGGAGCCACTTTCACCGACGGCTCAAACAATAAAATCAGTTTACCACAAAGTGTGAGTAATTCTGACAACAATGCTCCTGGCGGCTATAAGTTCTATGGCGTTGCCGACAGCGCGTTCATGAACAACACTGCCATCAAAGAGGTAGTGAACAACAACACTATGGCATATAAAATCGGCGAGAGGGCGTTCTACGGCTGTTCAAGCCTCACAAGTGCCGATGTTCCGGTCGATACCATCGGCGATTATGCCTTCTATAATTGCTCCAATCTTTACTCTGCCAATTTTACCAGCAACTTGTGTAATCTGGTATATTTGGGCAGTTATGCTTTTGGCAAATGTAATCTCTCGAGTGTGACAATTCCTCAAACAACCAAGTATATTGGATATGCACCTTTTTATGATAACTCATTAATGACAGGTATCACAGTCAATGCAAATAACCCAAATTATTGCAGCTATTTTAATGCTTTGTACAATAAGTCCAAGACCATACTCTATCAACTACCTGGTAATTGGCAGGATGGTGTTTTCGCCGAGACTCTGCAACGAGTGTATCAATATGCTGCAACAGGATGTAAATTTTCTACGCTCTATTTGCCTTATAATCTCAAAATCCTTGAACAATACGCATTTCAAAACTGTAAAAACTTAAAACTTGTACATTTCCCGTCGTCGGTCACTACAGTAAACGCTAATACCTTTGCTGGCTGCGATGCAATCAATCAGGTGGAATTTAACACGGTAATACCACCAGCAGGCGATATTTTCCCCGCAGTGACCGATAAAAGCAGTGTGGAACTTTACACACCGCATGAGGCATATTCAGCCTATGCCGCTAGCTCCATCTGGTCGCAATATAACCGCAAAACCGGGATCTTTGACCACCAGAACTGTTGGGATATAAGAAATTATAATTTTAGATATACAGTAACATCCAACTCTCCCTATAGTAAAAATGGCTTCTCTGGCGATGGTACGGTTAAGGTTGTCAAGATACCTTCAAGTGGCTCTTTTTCCATTCCTTCGTCTCTTTCATATGCCGGCAAGAATTATGTGCCAAATGAGGTTGGGTACAGGGTAGGCCAACTCGTTGATGATATCATCATTACTCAAGACCCAAGTATTACAACGATAGGCGATAATGCTTTTGAATATACATATCTGAAAAAAATACCTTTTACAAATGTTGAGATTATCGGAAAACGTGCGTTCATGAATTGTTATAAGTTGAGCGTGGATTTAGGAACTGGTAGTACGCCATTGCCACATCTCAAGAATATAATGGAAGAGGCCTTTTCGGGGTCAGGAATCACGGCATTTACAGCTCCAACTTGTCTTGAATATATTGGTTATAGTGCCTTTTCTAATTGTGACAATCTTCATGAGATTTTCCTGCCGCATATTGATGGTAAGCACACTCTCACCTGTGGCGACTACTTCTTTAATAATAACGCCAGCGACTTCAAGTGCTGGGTGGATTACCGACGACTGAATGACTTTATCAATAGCCTAATCAACTTGGATAAGTCAAAGGTGTTTCCTCATGCAAAGCTCGACAGCGAGTGGCAGACATTTGCATGCGTCAAACCTATCGACTTTGAGGGTTCTGGTTTGACGGCCTAAACCGTGACAGCATACAACCAGAGCGAAAAGAAAGCCATATTAAGTAATATCAATACATTAAAAGAACACCATGGTGCTGTGGTGCATGGCGAAGCCGATGGCACCTATTACAGGTTGAAATATTCTAGCTTGCTAAACAACCCCACTTCTGAATTTCTCCAAGGCGTCACTTATGATCAAACTGTGCACTCTGACAACACAACGAGTTGCTTCAAGTTCAATGCCAACTCTCTTGCGTTCGACAAGGTGACAACCAACACTGACTTTAATCGCGGTTATGCCTATCTCAAGATTCCAACTAGCCAGACTGGTGGCGCAACAACCATTATCACCAATTTAGGTGGCTCTGCGGTTGTTCCTGGCGACGTGAACGGCGACGGGCACGTTAGTAGCGTCGATGTCACAGCGCTTTACAACTACTTGCTCAACAATGACTCAAGCGATATAGTAAACGGCGACCAGGATGGTGACGGCCACATCTCATCGGTGGACGTCACGGTTGTTTACAATATCCTGCTAGGAAACTAAGCTCAAGGCATAATGCACAATTGTTTTTTAAAGACAATTAAAGACAAAACAATATAGCATTTTGACACAGTTTTATTAAGGACAATTGCTCCCGATTATTAACTCAAAAACGATATACTTATGAAACGATTATTTATTCTTTTAGTGACAATGACGGCGTGCATGGCAGCATGGGCGGCCGAACCTTACGCAGTTTACACCCAAAGCAGCAACACCCTCACCTTCTATTACGGCACAAAACCCAGTGGGGCTTTTGGCCTGAATAGTGGCATCAACTATCCAGAATGGTACAATTACGGCACCTATGCCGCTGTAGAGCGAGTGGTCTTTGATCCATCGTTTGCCCAAGCACGCCCCACCACTACCGCTTACTGGTTTTACGATATGGAAAACCTCACCAGCATCACGGGATTGAACTACCTCAATACCAGCGAAGTTACAAATATGCTCGGAATGTTCTGGGATTGCAAATACCTCACCTCACTTGATTTGAGTAGCTTCAACACGGCAAATGTGACCGACATGAGGTTTATGTTTAATAAATGCGAAAATCTGACCTCACTTGATGTGAGTAGCTTCAATACTGCAAATGTGATTGAGATGTTGGCAATGTTCTGGGATTGCAAAAACCTCACCTCACTTGATGTGAGCAGCTTTAACACTTCAAATGTTACCGACATGTCAGCAATGTTCCAAGGTTGCTCAAGCCTGACAAGCCTCAACGTGAGTAGTTTCGACACACGCAATGTGACCGACATGAGGTTTATGTTTAATCAA
>JAGCRW010000108.1 GCA_017964485.1 Muribaculaceae bacterium
TGGTCGAAGAGATTGTTGATTTTTTCGGTTAGCCATTCGAGTTCGTTGTTCTCATTTTCACTGAGTACTGCTTCAATGAAGAAAGAGAGATGCTCATTGTAGGGATTGTTGGCTATCCAAGTAAGGAACTCCTCGCTGTGGCGCATGCCCAGGTTGAAACTCCACTTTGCATACTCCACAGCGCAGAGTGTCGTAGGATCTTCAGGATCGTCCTCATCTTCATTATATTCCTCTACTATCTTCATCATATCAGCAGCATCGTTGTTAAGTTCATCCATATTGAGAGGCTGGCATATTGGACTTTGTGCCATTGCCAGCACTTTCATTCCCAATGGGTAGAATTCGCCGCTGGTGGTGCGGTAGGTGGTTGGCTTGCGGTTTTCGCTAAGATAGTTAGCGTCACCATCTTCTCTGACAGCGGTAGCAGTGGCTGGCAGTTGGTTGATAGTTCCGTCTTTGGTAACCACAAATGAGTTGTAGATTGTACCTTCTTTGTTAAACCAGGCTCCGCCTCTAGCGGTAGAGAAGAATCGGTATTCTCTTATTGCTTTGACTGTGTCGCCTTTGAACTCGCAGTCAATATCTAGTTCGGGTTTATAGACAATCTCGTCGTTTGCAAACTTCATTTTAAGAAGGTCAGCATCCCCATTGAAGCCTATCATGGCGCCATCAATAACTTTATTGTCTTGAATGGTAACTAGATAGTACTCGGTGGGAAGCATCTTGTTTCTTGCCATGCATAACATAGCTTTTGTAATGGTGCTAACGCTAGTGCCGTCTTTTTGTTTGGCAAGGCGCTCAAGCTCATAGGCCGAGGTGAGCCACACATCGGTTTTGCTCAGCAGCGAAGGGTGATGCATATAAATTTTGCTCAGCAACGCTGTAGCGATATCGTTACTTACTGGGTCCTCGTTAGGCTCGAGGTCCGATAAATTGACTTGTCCAAAACTAGTAAAAGGCAATAGAATAGCGCATATTGCCAATAGGAAAAATTTAGTTCTCAT
Organism: Muribaculaceae bacterium; assembly: GCA_017964485.1. Lineage (GTDB taxonomy): Bacteria > Bacteroidota > Bacteroidia > Bacteroidales > Muribaculaceae > Sodaliphilus. Next base: position 1,005 of record JAGCRW010000108.1, read on the forward strand.
AATAGTATAAGTTTTAATATACATAAAATGCTCACGCTCGGAAGGCATAGAATAAACTCAGCCTTCTCTCGCTTAATCGCATTTTCGTCACAAATGTAGGCAAAATAATTTACATATACAACTAATTCAGATAATTCATAAATTAGAATGCAAAATTCATAAATGTATTCTAGTTGTTACTAAGTATGATGTGTGGCCTTAGCATTCATAAGGTTGTTGGTTAATTCACAAACATCATTATCGTTCCCATGATTGAGCCGAGTAGGGCGCCGAGCCATACGATGGCTCTAAGCTCTTTTTTCATCACAGTAAGGATTATTTCCTCGGCCTCATCCATGTCCATCTCGTTGATGCGCTTCTCGACTATGCGACTGATGTTGATACCTTCAAGAATGCGTGGCAGGTGGTCACTGATGATGGTACGATAGACGCTCACGATGCTGTTCTTAGCTTGTTCGAGTTGATGTTCGTGCCCCTCAAATACTTGGCGCATAGGCATTGCTAGTAGTTTGTCGGCCTCATTATATACGATTCTTGTCGCCATGCTTGGTGCTTGGTTGTGCAGCACTTCGTTAATGTGAGACGCCAGTTTGCTCTCAATGGGCGAGGCAATGGCTTCAATCAACTTCTCTGCCTTGATTTTGCCTGCCACGCTGCTTCGTGTCTTGTCGATGACATGCTGAGTGGCGGCATGTGCGATGCTTGTGCCTATGGCGCGGTCACGCAATTTGGCAGTGATTAACTTTGCAATCTCGTCGCAAGTGCTTTCGTGGATAGTTGCTATTTCTTCCTCTGTTAGATAGTGTGCAGCAAACTGCTCAACTGTCTCGTTATTGTTGAGTTGAGTATAGAAAAAGTCATCAATGGCATGACGGATTTTCTCTATCATCTCGTCGCTGAGCAGAGTTTTCTCCAGCACCTCCTTGTTCATTAGGTTCTCGCTGATAGCGCCGCCAATGGCGCTGGCAATACGCCCTTTTTCCTTGGGGATGATTCCAGGGGTGAACGGCACATGAACACCATATATATACTTTGCGGTGTGAGGACGGAAAAGCATCCTAATGGCGATGTCGTTAGTGATATAGCCTATTACCGCGCCAAGCGCAGGACCGGAGATGTATTGCAGAAACATAGTTTTCTAAGTGTTAAGTTCTAAATATCTATTGTTGATGCAAATTTCGTGCCATAAAAAGTAAGGTGTGCCTCTTACAAAGACACACCTTATTTTTAATATAGGATATTGTTTTATTATCCGAGGAAGCCGAGGAGAACACCGGCGGCAACTGCCGAACCGATGACACCTGCAACGTTTGGACCCATAGCGTGCATAAGTAGGTAGTTGCTTGGGTCGTACTTGAGGCCCTGGTCGTTGCTGATGCGTGCAGCCATAGGCACAGCACTTACACCAGCGTTACCAATCAATGGGTTCAACTTCTTGTGCTTGGGCAGCAGCAGGTTGAAAATCTTCACAAATAGCACACCCGAGCAAGTGGCGATGATAAACGCCATGAAACCAAGGGCGAAGATTTTGACGGTGTCGCTTGTAAGGAACTCTGATGCCTGAGTAGAAGCACCCACGCACACACCAAGGAGAATGGTGACAATGTCGGTCATTGCGTTGCTTGCGGTCTTGGCGAGACGGGTAGTAACGCCACTCTCACGCAACAAGTTTCCGAAGAACAGCATACCGAGCAGTGGAAGGCCGCTAGGCACAAAGAAGCATGTGAGGATAAGACCCACGATTGGGAAGATAATCTTCTCAGTCTGCGACACTTTGCGTGCAGGTTTCATCTTTATGAGTCGCTCCTTCTTTGTGGTGAGCAGTCGCATGATTGGTGGCTGAATCACTGGCACTAGCGCCATGTAACTATATGCCGAAACGGCGATGGCACCCATCAAGTTGGGAGCGAGTTTCGACGACAGGAAGATAGCGGTAGGACCGTCGGCACCACCAATGATAGCGATGGCACCAGCCTGGTCGGGCATAAATCCCATAGCCAGAGCAACCATGTATGCACCAAAGATACCAAACTGAGCAGCCGCGCCCACGAGCATGAGCTTGGGGTTTGCGAGCAGCGATGAGAAGTCGGTCATGGCACCAATTCCCAAGAAGATGAGAGGTGGATACCAGCCTTGACGCACACCCTGATAAAGGATGTTGAGCACCGATCCTTCTTCGTAGATACCAATTTCGTTACCTGCTTGGAAGGGGATGTTACCAATGAGAATACCAAACCCAATTGGTACCAGCAGCATAGGCTCGAAGTTATGCTTGATTGCGAGGTATATGAAGAAAAGACCTACGCACAGCATAATCAAGCTTTCGGGCGACAACGTTACGTTGTAGAAACCCGTGAATTCCCAGAATTGCTTCAGGTTTTCAGCTATATTTAATAGTACCATAGTGTTAAGCGATAATCATGATAGTGGTACCCTCAAGCACCGACTCTTCAAGAGCTACGTTAATAGATTTTACCACACCGTCCTTGCCTGCATGAATCTCGTTGCCCATTTTCATGGCCTCGAGGATGCAAACTACGTCGCTGGCTTTAACTTGTTGTCCTTCTTTGACATGGAGCTCCTTGATAACACCAGGCAGTGGTGATGCAATAACATACTCACCTGCGGCGGCAGCAGCAGGTTTGGCTGCGGCTGGCTTAGCGGCAACTGGAGCGTCGTTGCTCGGAGCCACTTTCTTGACAACAGGTTTGATGGCCTTCTCTTCTTCGAGTTCAACGTTGTAAGCCACTCCGTTTACCTCGATGTGAGCGATATTGTTCTCAATGTCACCAACATTTACTTTGTATTCGTGACCATTGATTTTATACTTATATTCTTTCATTGATAAAACAAATTAAATGTTAGTGATTAATGATTATCGGGTCGGCGACGCAGTAGGTTGCCTTTAGAACCCCAAGCGCTGTGCTCGTTAGAGCGGTCGACTGTGAGAACTCCACTTTCCTCGTCGTGAGCGTTGAAGTGCTGATAGAGAGCCATGCAAATTGCTGCGATAGCCTCATCGTCGCCTGCGGGCTGTGCTTCGGTTGGTTCATTGTCAACAGCCTTGTCAACTACTTCATCCTCTTTCTTCTTGACTTTAGCGACAAATGCCTTGCCAAAGAGTTTGAAAAGTATGTAAAGCATGAGCAGAGCGCTAAACACTACGCCCATTGACATGAGGGTAAGCAGGATACCTGAAGGATCCTCGTCCTTGAACTTTTGAATGTTCTCGTTAATGGGGCGAGCGTTGAACTTGGCAGGAGAGATGGCTGTAGCCTCGGTTTTACCGTCGCGTACTTGCCATTCACTCTTGTCAAAATCCCTTGACTCCTTGTGAAGGTCGATAGCCTCCTCGCTGATGCGAGCAAAAGATTGGTTGGCAGGCAGATTGGCAGGAACAATTACCTCATCAACAAGGTCTCCGTTCACGTCATAAAGAGCAATGTAGTTATCTTTTCCAGCCTCAATCTTGAAGGGCAGATGGAAGGTTCCTGCTGCGTCGTTAGCGTCGGCAAAGAACACCACGTGTGTGCGTGGCTTGACTTTAGTGTCAACATCTCCTCTTGGTATCACATAGATGCTGTCACCATGCTTCTCGGCAAGTTCATTCAAGAGTTGATTGCGTTTCTTATTGCTTTTCTGCTCCTCAACTTTGAAATAGTTCTGAATGAAATCTTGCTTATAAGTGGTGATAAACATCTTCTCAATGGCATTTGTGCTGTGCGAGGCATTGAAGATTTCAATCCAAGCCGAGCGATTGCCATCCTGGTCAACATAGTTGCTGTCATTCTGTACCATTACCTCGTTGATGCGCAGGTCGAGTCGTCCTTGCGCGCTGGCAGTAATGGCAGCCACAACAGCAATCAGTGTTAATAATATTTTCTTATTCATTTTACTGATAGTTGAATAGGAATTACAAAGGAATGTTGCCATGCTTCTTGGCAGGATTGTTGTACTTCTTGGTGCGCAGTTGCTCGAGGGCGCGAATCACGCGGAAGCGAGTGTTGCGAGGCTCAATCACGTCATCGATATAGCCGTATTTAGCTGCATTGAATGGAGTGCAGAACAAGTCATTGTACTCTTGTTCCTTCTCGGCGATGAACTTCTTGTTCTCTTCCATGATTTCTTTTGCCTTAGCTTCGTCGCCAGCCTCTTTGGCCTCGGCAGCAGCAGTCTTGGCGGCTTTTGACTCCTTGGCATAGAGAATGCCAGCAGCACCAGCAGCACCCATAACTGCGATTTCAGCGCTTGGCCATGCATAGTTCATGTCGCCACGAAGCTGCTTGCAGCTCATCACAATGTGACTGCCACCGTAGCTCTTGCGCAGGGTGACTGTGACCTTGGGTACTGTAGCCTCACCGTAGGCATAGAGCAACTTGGCGCCGTTAAGGATAACGGCATTATACTCTTGACCGGTGCCGGGAAGGAATCCAGGCACGTCAACGAGAGTTACCAATGGGATATTGAACGCGTCGCAGAAGCGTACAAAACGTCCGCCCTTCTTCGATGCATTAACGTCGAGCACGCCTGCCATGTGCTGAGGTTGGTTGGCAACCACGCCCACACTTTGGCCGTTGAAGCGAGCAAAGCCCACGATGATGTTCTTGGCGAAGTCTTTGTGGACCTCGAGGAACTCACCATTATCAACGATTGCGCCAATCACGTCATACATATTGTAAGGATCGTTTGGACTTTCTGGAATGATATTGTTAAGAGCGTCCTCAACACGGTCGATTGGATCGTTGCACTCGAGGCGAGGTGCCTCCTCCATATTATTGCTTGGCATATAGCTCAACAATTTCTTGATGGTCTCGATAACCTCATCCTCAGTGTCGCAAGCGAAGTGTGTAACACCACTCTTCTGAGCGTGAACAGTAGCGCCGCCCAATTGCTCTTGGGTCACGTCTTCGCCAAGAACTGTCTTAACTACGGCGGGACCGGTAAGGAACATGAACGAAGTGCCTTTAGCCATCAAAGTGAAATCGGTGAGGGCAGGAGAGTACACTGCACCACCGGCACATGGACCGAGGATAGCAGAAATCTGTGGCACTACGCCACTGGCGTCGATATTGCGCTGGAAAATCTCAGCATAACCAGCAAGTGAGTTGATGCCTTCTGGAATGCGTGCACCGCCCGAGTCATTAAGACCAACAACAGGAGCACCCTGTTTCATAGCAAGATCCATTACCTTGCACATCTTCCAAGCCATTGCCTCGCCAAGCGAGCCACCAATAACGGTGAAATCTTGAGCAAAGACATAAACGAGGCGTCCGTCAACGGTGCCGTAGCCAGTTACCACACCATCGCCGAGGAACGACTTCTTCTCTTGACCAAAGTTTGTGCAGCGGTGCTGAACAAACATATCAAGTTCCTCAAAGCTGCCTGGATCAAGGAGCATATTGATTCTCTCACGGGCAGTGTATTTGCCCTTCTCATGCTGCTTGGCGATGGCCTTCTCGCCACCACCCACGCGTGCCTTTGCACGCATGTCGATGAGTTGTTGAATTTTTTCGAGTTGTTTACTCATTTTTATTTGAATTGTATTGAGTGATTCTTATTTGTTGGGATCTTCGCAAAGCTCAACGAGAGCACCAGCAGAAGTCTTGGGGTGAACGAAGGCGATGTTCAAGCCCTCTGCGCCCTTGCGGGGAGCCTTGTCAAGAACGCGGCCATCTTTGTCCTGAATCTCCTGGAGAGCGTTGGCAACGCCGTCCTGCACGCAGAAAGCGATGTGCTGGATGCCGCCACGGCCACCATTCTTCTCAATGAACTTGGCGATAGCGCTGTCGGGGCTGGTAGCCTCAAGAAGCTCAATCTTGGTTTGACCCACTTTGAAGAAAGCGGTTCTCACGTGCTGGTCTTCTACTTCTTCGATTGCGAAGCATTTGAAACCTAGAAATTTCTCATAGAAAGGTATAGCCTCATCAAGGCTTGTGACTGCTATACCAACATGTTCGATGTGTGAAATGTCCATAATAAATTGTTAATAAGAAGTTTATATTATAAGTTAATTATATTTTGCTTAAAAAGACTTGCAAAGGTACAAATTATTATTTTAAATAAGGTGTAATTGAGTGATAATCTTTGTGAAAAAAGATAGGAAAAATCATGTAAAATAAACCCGCGCTATAACTTATAGTTTTTGTGAGTTATAGCGCGAGATGAATATAGTCAAAATTTGTTGTTTCAAAAATATTTAGTAGGCCATAATGTAGTGAGAGTCGGCTTGAATTACCATCCACTGGTCGGCGACTTCTCGCCAGACGTCGTAGTGCATACCTTCAAGCGAGCGATAACGCACGTACAGTTCAATTCCAGCCTTAGTGTCGGCGATAACCATAATTTCAGGCATGAAGACGAACAACTCATCAATGTCGGGGCCTATTTGCGTTGTGTTGGGGAATTGCTTGTCTTGCTCCCACCAGTTGTTTTGCGTTGTTGCTACTTCCCCATTTTTTATGCATACAAAAGCAACGAGAATTTGACCCTTGTATGGTTGGAAAATCACATTGTAGAACGAGCAGTTCTTGTCTTGGCAAGTAGCCACCCATTCAATCTTGCGAATTTTATAGTTGTTACCATAATATTGCTCAATAATTTTGCGCTCTCGGACATCTACTTTTGGTTTTTTCTCACCACTTAAATATCGAGTGAATTGCAGCGGGGTGTGGTCTTTGAGCCATGCTTGTGGCACTATGATGGGCACAGCATTCTCCTTACTGTAGCCGCGGAACATCTTCTTGGTCATGGTGGCATCGTTGAGGGCATAAGTGTAACACTTGCCTAGGTCTATTTTGTTGCCATCGCTATAATAACTGCCATTTTGGGCCTTAACGAAATGGATGTTTCCAACATGAGGCTTGAACACCATTCTGTCGTAGGTGATAGATTTCATCACCGACTCCTTATTTGCCACATCACCAGGGACTGTGAATTGGTTTTTGGCAATGTTGATGTCGTAGGCAAACATGGGATAATGCCGCAAGGTGATGTCTTTGCTGCGGTCGGCATCTGAATACACGTAGAAGTCTTCAATATTGTTCCAGTACAATGACTCATCGTTAATTGTGAATTTTGGGGAGATGAGTTGTACTTTTCCATTGACAATCTTGTACACAGTCTTCAATTTGTTAGCATCGGCAATAACTAGCTCATCTACACCATCATTGTCAAAATCTTTGAGGACAAAATAGCATGCCTTTTCGGCACCATCTACAAGGTCATTAGCACTTCTAAGCACGTCGGCAAAAGCGGCATAATAGATGTCTTCTTGTTTTTGAGATTTACGTTGTGCTACAGCTGGCAGCAGCATAGCCAGTAACATTGTCAGGAGAATAAAACGTTTCATAGTTGTGAAGTTTAAAAGGGATGAAAATTTATCTACAAAGGTAGTGTTTTTATTTTATTAATGCAAATGATGTTATCAGTTTTTTAAAAACGTGACATGGTGGCAGTTTTTGTCATATTGATGATATCCCTTATTAATAAATGTGGCAGTAAATAGTTTGGCACGATATTTGTTAAATTGCGAGGTGACAAATCGCAAAAAATGCGATTAAGCGAGACAAAGCTAAGCTTGCTTAATGCTTTGCGAGCGAGAGCATTTTATGAAAAAAGCGAATATAAAACAGAAATTAATAACAAAAAAAGATATAATTATGGGAAAAATTATTGGTATTGACTTGGGAACAACCAACTCTTGTGTATCGGTACTCGAAGGCAAGAATCCTGTTGTAATCCCTAACAGTGAAGGCCGTAACACCACCCCTAGCGTGGTGGCTTTTGTTGACGGCGGTGAACGTAAAGTAGGTGACCCTGCCAAGCGTCAGGCTATCACCAACCCCACTCGCACAGTTTATTCTATCAAGCGTTTCATGGGAGAGACCTATGACCAGACACAAAAAGAAATTGAGCGAGTTCCTTATAAAGTAGTGAACAATGGCAGCAATCAGCCCCGCGTGGAGATTGACGGCCGCCAGTACACCCCACAAGAGATTTCGGCAATGATTCTCCAAAAGATGAAGAAGACCGCCGAGGACTATCTTGGGACCACCGTTACCGATGCTGTAATTACCGTACCTGCCTACTTCAACGACTCACAGCGCAAGGCAACTAAAGAGGCTGGCGAAATCGCCGGATTGAACGTACAGCGTATCGTTAACGAGCCCACCGCAGCCGCTCTGGCTTACGGTCTTGACAAAGACCAGAACGACAAGCGTATCGCAGTATTTGACTTGGGTGGTGGAACATTTGATATCTCTATCCTTGAGCTTGGCGATGGCGTGTTTGAGGTTAAATCGACCAATGGCGACACTCACCTGGGTGGTGATGATTTCGACCAGCGTATCATCAACTGGCTTGCCGAGGAGTTCCAGCATGACGAGGGCATTGACCTTCGCAAAGACCCAATGGCATTGCAGCGCTTGAAAGAGGCTGCCGAGAAGGCGAAAATTGAGCTCTCAAGCTCGATGAGCACCGAGATCAATCTGCCTTATATCATGCCAGTGAACGGAATTCCAAAGCACTTGGTAAAAACTTTGAGCCGCGCTAAGTTTGAACAACTCTGCGATGACCTTATCCAGAGCACTATCAAGCCCTGCGAGCAGGCATTGCGTGATGCAAACCTGAGTCCAAGCGACATCAATGAGGTAATCCTCGTAGGTGGTTCGACTCGTATTCCTGCCATCCAGCAGATTGTAGAGCGCTTCTTTGGCAAGGCTCCTTCAAAGGGCGTGAACCCCGATGAGGTAGTTGCTGTGGGCGCTGCTATTCAAGGTGGCGTGCTTAGTGGTGACGTGAAAGACGTGCTTCTGCTCGACGTAGTGCCACTGAGCGTGGGTATTGAGACTCTGGGTGGCGTGATGACCAAGCTTATCGACGCTAACACCACTATTCCAACTCGCAAGAGCCAGGTATTCTCGACCGCCAGTGATAACCAGCCCAGCGTGGAAATCCACGTATTGCAAGGCGAGCGCCCTATGGCCCGTGACTGCAAGACTTTAGGTATGTTCCACCTCGATGGCATAGCACCAGCACCTCGTGGCATTCCTCAGATTGAGGTGACCTTTGAGGTTGATGCTAACGGTATCATGAACGTGAGCGCAAAGGATAAGGCTACAGGTAAGGAGCAGAGCATCCGCATAGAGGCTTCTAGTGGTCTTAGTGACGCTGAGATTCAGCGCATGAAGGACGAGGCAAGCGCTAACGCTGCTGCCGACGCCAAGGAGAAAGAGCGCATCGACAAAATCAACCAAGCCGACGCAATGATTTTCCAGACCGAGAAGAGCTTGAAAGATCTTGGTGACAAACTTCCTGCCGATAAGAAGAGTCAAATTGAGACTGCTCTTGGCAAACTCAAAGAGGCTCACAAGAATCAGGATGTTGACGCCATTGATGTGGCAATGAAGGAACTTGAGGCAATCTTCCACGAGGCATCGCAGCAGATGTATAATCAAGCAGGTGGTGCACAAGGCAACCCTGGTGCTGGTTTTGATCCAGGCGCTGCAGGCTTTGGTGGTAACCCAGGAGCGGGCCCACAAAGCGGCAACAACAACGGCGATAGCACTCAAGATGTGCCTTACGAGGAGGTATAATATTTACTAACAATATTGGGTCCCATGACACCTCTTGATGCCATGGGGCTCATGTTTTTATCACAAATTGGCAATAAATATAATTTCGAGCCTTAAATATTTTGTATTTCGCTCAACTTGCAGTAATTTTGCACGCTCAAAAAATAGAAACGAGAAAATACATTGCAATAAAATACTGAATTAAAGAAATGAACGTAACATTAGACAAGACCGGTAACGTGACAGGTGTGCTCACGATATCGTTAGTTGAAGAAGATTATCAAGCCGAAGTAAAAAAGCAGTTATCACATCTGAATCGCGTGCGTCCTCTCAAGGGTTTCAGGCCAGGTCATGTGCCTGCAGCATTGCTTAAGAAGCAATATGGCGGCCAGGTGACTGCTGAGGTGGTTGACGACATTGTAAGTCGCGAGTTAGGCAAGTATATTCGTGAGAACAACATCGACTTGCTTGGCGAGCCCATGCTGTCGAGTGATACCAAGGTGGATTTGGTTAACGAGAAGGAGTTTTCTTTCAAGTTTGACCTCGGTTTTGCGCCAGAGTTTGAATTAAAGCTCGACAAGCGCGTGAAAGTGCCTTACTACAACATAGAGGTTAGTCAGGAGATGATTGACAAGCAGAATGAGGCCTACAAGAAACGCTTTGGCACTCAGGTCCCTGGTGAGGTAAGTACCGAGGACGCTCTGATTCGTGGCTCGCTCACTGAGCTTAACGAGGATGGAACTGTGAAGGAAGATGGAATTAAAGTGGAAAGAACCATCATCTCTCCAAAATATCTCAAAGACGATGGCGAGAAGGCAAAGTTGATTGACCTGAAAGTGGACGATGAGGTGACTTTCAATCCCAATAAGGCTGCTGGTGGCAATATTACCGAGCTTGCAGCGATGCTTGCAGTGGATAAGGATAAAGCCGATGTGAAGAGCGACTTCACCTTCAAAGTTGGTGAGATTCTAGTCAACAAGGATGCCGAGACGGGTCAAGAGCTCTTCGACATGGTGCTTGGCAAGGATGTTGCCAAGAGCGAGGAAGAGTATTTTGCTAAGATCAAAGAGATGCTCGCTGGTCAGCTCAAGAGCGACAGCAATTATCGCTTCACTATTGATGCCGAGAAAGTGCTGAAAAAGAAAGTTGGCGAGTTGGAGCTCCCCGACGAATTTCTTAAGAGATATCTCCTTTCGACTAATAAAGAAGTCGATGCCGAGAAGATTGAGGAAGAATATCCCCGTACCCGCGAGGAGATAGTTTGGCAGCTCATAAAAGAAAAAATCGCTAAGGCCTATAACGTGAATATCGAGAAAGAGGACATGATGCGTCTTGCTCGCATCTATGCCGCTCAGCAGTTTGCGCAGTATGGCATTGGCAATGTCCCCGATGAGACTCTCGACCGATATGCAGGAGAGTTGCTTGACAACAAGGACTATGCCCGCGAAATTACCCGCCGTGCTTTTGAGGATAAAGTGTTTGCTACCATTCACGACAATGTCTCGCTCACAGAGAAGAGCGTTTCGGTAGAAGAGTTCAACAAACTCTACGAAGAGAAGAAGTAAACACTTCCTATAAATATTGAAATATGTGGCAGCCAGCAAATGGTTGCCACATATTTTTCACATAGAACTAATAGACAAACTTTTTTTGTGAAATATCGTTTAAAAAACCACGAAAATTAGAATATTTGAGAAAAAATTACTATCTTTGAAAATAAAATTATTAAAACTATTAAGAAAAATGAAAAACGATTTTAGAAATTTTGCAGTAAATCATTTGGGAATGAATGGTTTAGCTCTTGACCAGTATGCTCAATCAACCATTGAGAACAGTTTTATATCACCAACCATCATTGAGGAACGCAAGTTGAATGTTGCTCAAATGGATGTTTTCTCTCGCTTGATGATGGATCGCATCATCTTTTTGGGAACACAAATTGACGACTATACTGCCAATGTGATTCAGGCTCAACTTCTGTATCTCGACAGTGCCGACCCTGGCAAGGACGTGTCGATTTATATCAACTCTCCTGGCGGCTCAGTTTATGCTGGCCTTGGCATCTACGACACAATGCAGTACATCTCGAGTGACGTCACTACCATCTGCACAGGTATGGCTGCATCGATGGCGGCAATTCTGCTCGTTGCCGGCGAGAAAGGCAAGCGCTATGCTCTCAAGCACAGTCGCGTGATGATTCATCAACCAATGGGAGGCATTCAAGGCCAGGCTTCAGATATTGAGATTACTGCTCGTGAAATCCAGAAACTCAAAGAAGAGCTCTACAATATCATATCCACACATTCAGGTCAGCCTTATGACAAAGTGTATGCCGATAGCGACCGTGACTATTGGATGACCTCTCAGGAGGCTCTGGACTACGGTATGATCGACAAAGTGCTCGAGAAGGCCAAATAAAGTACAAAGGACTAACTTCAAAGTACCAATTGTACATTGATTAAAAAAATATGGCAAAACGACAAATAATGAGATGTGATTTTTGCGGTCGTGGTCAGAATGAGGTGGAACTGCTCATTCCTGGCATGAATGGTTGCATCTGTAATGAATGTGCCGAGAGGGCCAACGAACTGGTAAAAGAATATTTGGGTTCGGTTGGTGAGAAGATGTTGAGTGACATCAAGATGAGTGACCTCCCCAAGCCTCAAGAAATCAAAGAATATCTCGACCAGTATGTAATAGGGCAGGAAAGTGCCAAAAAGTATCTCTCGGTGGCAGTTTATAACCACTACAAACGCCTGTCACAGAGCAAAGATGACATCGACATAGAGAAGTCAAATATCATCATTGTTGGGCCCACTGGCACTGGCAAGACGCTGCTTGCCAAGACTATCGCAAAATTGCTGAAAGTGCCATTTGCGATAGTCGATGCCACTGTTCTCACCGAAGCAGGTTATGTTGGAGAGGACATTGAGAGTCTGCTCGTGAGGTTGCTGGCTGCCTGCGACTATAATGTTAAGGAGGCTGAGCGTGGCATCGTCTTCATCGACGAGATTGACAAGATTGCCCGCAAAAGCGACAATCCTTCCATAACTCGTGACGTGAGCGGTGAGGGTGTGCAGCAGGGTCTGCTCAAATTGCTTGAGGGCTCGGTTGTCAACGTGCCACCTCAAGGCGGACGCAAGCATCCTGAGCAGAAGATGATTCCTGTTGACACTAAGAACATATTATTCATATGTGGTGGCGCCTTTGAAGGCATAGAGCGCAAGATTGCCCTTCGTCTTAACACCCATGTTGTGGGCTATGGCGCTGGCAACCATGTGAGCAAGGCCGATCAAGAGAAGCTGTTGCATTATGTTGCGCCTCAAGACTTGCGCGCCTATGGGTTGATCCCCGAGATTATAGGCCGCTTGCCTATAGTCACCAATCTTGAGCCCCTCGACCGCGAAGCCTTGCGACGTATTTTGGTCGAGCCCAAGAATGCTATAGTCAAGCAATATGAGAAATTGATGATGATGGACGGCATCAAGTTCACTGTCACCGACGAGGCCCTCGATTTTGTGGTTGACAAGGCCATTGAATACAAACTTGGCGCACGTGGACTGCGCTCGATTTTTGAGACCATTATGATGGACGTGATGTATAGTTCTCCGTCATCCAAAAAGAAGAAGTTTGAACTTACTTTAGACTATGCACGTGAGCAACTCGAAAAGTCTAATTTCGCATTAATTGCTTCATCAATGTAAAAAAAATCTGATTTTATTTTCGCTGATTAAAAATTTTTCTTTATATTTGTAACGAAAACAAGAAACAAGAAAAACCTTAAGACTATGGCAGACAAAAATCAGTTGGTGGCAACGCTGAAGAAATATTTTGGTTTTGACACATTTAAGGGTCAGCAGGAACAAATCATGCTGAGCCTTATCGATGAGCACGACACCTTTGTGCTCATGCCCACAGGAGGCGGCAAGTCGCTTTGTTACCAGTTGCCATCATTGCTGATGGAGGGCACTGCCATAGTCATCTCGCCACTTATCTCGCTGATGAAAAATCAAGTTGACGCCATGCGCAACTTCAGTGATGAGGATGGTATTGCTCATTTCCTTAATTCCTCGCTCAACAGGCAGGCTATAGACCAGGTGAAAGAAGATATATTGGCAGGAAAGACTAAACTGCTATATGTCGCTCCCGAGTCATTGACTAAGGAAGAAAATTTGGAGTTTTTCAAGAGCGTGAAAATATCGTTCTACGCCATCGACGAGGCTCACTGCATCTCGGAGTGGGGCCATGATTTCCGTCCAGAGTACCGCCGCATCCGTCATTTCATTAATGAGATAGGAGTTAGGCCAATCATCGCATTGACCGCTACTGCTACTTCTAAGGTTCAGCACGACATTCAGAAGAATCTTGGAATTATGGATGCTAATGTCTTTAAGTCATCATTCAACCGCACCAATTTATATTATGAGGTAAGGCCCAAGACTAAAGACGTTGACAAGGACATTATTAAATTTGTCAAGACAATGCCTGGCAAGTCGGGTATTATATATTGCCTTAGCAGAAAGAAGGTAGAGGAACTTGCCACAACGCTTAGAGTAAACGATATTAGGGCGCTTGCTTATCATGCCGGCATGGACAGCGCTACCCGCTCGGCTAATCAGGACGCCTTCTTGCTCGAAGATGTGGATGTTATCGTGGCTACGATAGCATTTGGCATGGGCATCGACAAACCCGACGTGAGGTTTGTGATTCATTACGACATACCTAAGAGCCTTGAGGGCTATTACCAGGAAACTGGGCGTGCTGGCCGTGATGGTGGTGAGGGACAGTGTATCACTTTTTATGCCCAGAAAGACCTAGACAAATTGCGCAAATTCATGCAAGGCAAGCCTGTTGCCGAGCAGGAGATTGGCAAGCAGCTCCTTGCCGAGACATCATCCTATGCTGAATCATCGGTATGCCGCCGCAAGACCTTGCTGCATTACTTTGGCGAGGAATATCCAGAAGATAATTGCCATAACTGCGACAACTGCCTGCATCCGCGCAAGCGCATCGAGGCCTGTGCTGAGCTCTGCGATGCTATTGAGACTATCATTAAGCTGAAAGAGAAATTTAAGGCCGACCATGTGATAGATGTGATGACAGGCGAGCTCACTAACGAGGTGAAATCATATCTCCACGATAAAGTTGATATTTTTGGCTGTCAAAAGGATAGGTCTCCAAGATTCTTGAATGCTGTGATTACCCAGGGCATTATAGCTGGATACATCGATCGCGACATCGAGAACTATGGATTGCTCAAAGTGACCAAACGAGGTAAGGAATTCCTTGAATCTCCTTCTTCGTTTATGGTTGCCGAAGACCGTGACTTCTCGGTGGTAGAAGAAACCGAAATGAGAGGCGGCACTAGCGCCATCGACAGCGAGCTCTTCAGTATCCTTAAGAGCCTGCGCAAGAAGACGGCATCAAAACTCCAGCTGCCACCATACGTGATTTTCCAAGACCCGTCGCTCGAGGCGATGGCGACGACCTATCCCATAACTATGGAGGAATTGCAGAATATCCCTGGCGTGGGAGCTGGCAAGGCGAAGCGTTATGGCGCTGAGTTCCTTGAAATCATCAAGCGCCATGTTGAGGAGAACGAGATTATTCGTCCCGAGGACATGCGTGTGAGAACTGTTGCTAATAAGAGCAAGCTTAAAATCTCCTTGATTCAGAGCATCGACAGGAAAGTGCCACTTCGCGACCTCGCGCAGTCGCGAGGACTGGAGTTTGACAAGATGCTCGACGAGATAGAGGCAATCGTTTATTCCGGTACCCGAATCAATATCGATTATTGCATCCGTGAGGAGATGGACGAAGAGCATATGGAAGATATATTCGAGTATTTCAAGGAGAGTGACAGCGATCGCCTATCGGTTGCCATTGAAGAATTGGGTGATGAATACACCGAGGAGGAAATACGCCTAGTGCGTATCAAGTTCCTCAGCGAGATGGGCAATTAATAGAATTCTTGCTTTACTCTTTCAATTATCCGCCTTTTAGTGCATATATTAACTAAATTTAAAAGTCAAATTATAATTTCGTTATTATAATTTCGTTATTTCTATTGTAATATAAAGAAAATACATATTATTGATAGTTATGAAATTAAAAGTCTTATTTGGCGCAGTGGCTCTTGTGAGTGTAGCAACACTAGCGATAGCAGCCACTGACCCTGTGTTGATGAAAATCAACAATAAAGATGTGAGATTGTCGGAGTTTGAGTATCTTTACAAGAAGAATCTTGAGCAGCAAGTCAACAAAGAGAGTATCGACGATTATGTGAAACGCTTTGTGGACTACAAACTCAAGGTTGCCGAGGCCGAGAGGCTCGGATATGACACATTGCCTCGCATCAAGAAAGAGATAGATGGCTACAAGGACGATATGCTTGCCCCGTTCCTTATTGATAATGATCTGCAAGAGCAACTTGTCCAAGAGGCTTATGAAAGAATGAAGAAAGATGTGAATGTGAGTCACATTATGCTATCTCGAGGCAGGAACAAAGCCGAGGACAAGAAGCAAATAGCTATGATGGACAGCATCAGGAATTGCATCTTGAACGGTGAAGACTTTAACGAACTCGTCATGAAATACTCTATCGACCGGTCTAAGCAGAATAATAAGGGCGAGTATGGCTTCATCACTAGCGGAGTATTCCCCTACGATTTTGAGAAGGCGGTTTATGACACACCTCTTGGCGAACTCTCGCAACCTTTCCTCACCGACTATGGTGTTCACATGGTGAGAATAAATGGTTTCAGACCTAATGACGGCCAAGTAGAGGTGGAGCATATCCTAAGGCTCTTCCCACGAGGTGGCGAACTGAAGGAGAGTGACAAGCTGACAGTTAAAGCCCAAATCGACTCAATATACAACTGTATCCTCAATGGCGAGAATTTTGAGGAGTTAGCAAAGAGTTTCTCGCAAGACCCAAAATCGGCTCGTGAGGGCGGAAAACTTCCTCTCTTTGGCCGCAATTACATGGTAAAACAATTTGAGGAAATATCTTTTAATCTTCCCGATGGAGCCATCTCTGAGCCTGTTGAGACTCAATATGGCTACCACATTGTCAAGAAAATAGCACATCATCCTCTTGGCACGCTTGATGATTGCCGTGAGACAATAGAGCAGAAGATGAAGAACGACCAGCGTTCCATGATGCCTATTGAGAGTAAGCAAGAGCAAATTCTTAAGGAACAGAACTATAAGAAGAACGACGGACTTAACAACTATCTTATTAAAGAGCTGAATGCGCATGGTGGCTATGATTCCACTTTTGTTGCCGATGTGATAGCAAAGTCTAATTACACAATCTTTACCTATGGCAACGGTATCAAGGTGCCTCTATCTAGGCTGGCATCAGTTATAAATCCAAAGTCAAAATTCTCTACTAATGACATTGCCGCGTCGGTAATTGAGGCAAGTATTGACCGCGTCGCTCGCCAAGATATTGTGAAATATTATTCCGACAATATTGTTGACCTAAACCCCGATTATCGCAATCTGCTCAACGAGTATCGCGACGGAACTCTACTCTTCGAGGTCATGAGCAAGGAGGTGTGGAACAAAGCTAAAACCGACAATCAGGCTTTACTTCAACGTTTTGATGTTAATCGCGCTAAATATCAGTGGTATGAGCCACGTTTCAAAGGTGTTATAATTTGTGCAAAGAACGACTCCATTTTGAATGAGGCCATGGCAATGTATCAAGGTCTTAAAGCCGAGCCCGAGGACACTATCACTACTGCTCTTAACAAGAAGTTTGGGCGTAACATCAAGATGGTTCGCTCTGTCACTAAAAAAGGTGAAAACGAGATGGTGGATTATCTCGCCTTTAATGGCAGACACGTGGAATCGGCTTATGTGGGATATCCCGCCTACCGTATCCTATTTGGCAAGATGCTTGAGCAACCCGAGGAACTGAGCGATGTGAAAGGCCTAGTGGCTTCAGACTACCAAGATGCTCTCGAAGAAGAGTGGATTGCCGCACTTCACAAGCGATATAAAGTCTCTGTCAACAACAAAGTCTTAAATCAGCTAAAGAAGAAATATAAATAACAAACCCTCTCACACAAAGAAAAGAGCCTTGACGCAAATAGCTTCAAGGCTTTTTTGTAGATATATTATAATATTAAATATAATTAAAGGTAATTCATTTTGATAAATCGCAAAAAATCTAGAACTTTGCAGATTAATTGTAAAAATGGTAATCTTTATACGCAAAATCAACCAAAAACAATAAGAAATATGAAAATCAAAACATTGCTTAGTTTCTTGATGATGCTTATGGCATTTGGCATGAGCGCGCAAAATAACGTTGCCGAGGAGGTGGCATGGGTAGTTGGCGACGAACCAATATTCAAAAGCGACATCGAGGAGCAATATCAGCAAGCGTTGTATGAGCGCATAGCGATTGATGGCAACCCTTATTGCGTTATCCCCGAGCGTATGGCGATAGAGAAGCTGTTCTTGCATCAGGCGAAGCTTGATACAGTGGAGATTTCTAATTCTACTGTCGCTCAGAACGTGGACGCCCGCATCAATTATTTCATTGCAAATTTGGGCTCTCGTGAGAAGGTGGAGGAGTATTTCCGCAAACCGATGCCAGAGCTGAGAGAGCAACTGATGGATATTGTACGCGACCAATACACTGTGCAAGAGGTGCAGCGAAAACTCACAAATAATGTGAAGGCAACGCCATCCGACGTGAGAAAGTATTACAACACAATACCAAAAGACTCTTTGCCGATGATACCTCAGCAAGTGGAGGTGAAAATCATCACCATCAATCCAGTGATTCCACAGCAGGAGATCGACGACGTAAAAGCGCGTCTCAGGGAATACACTCGCAAAGTGAATGATGGAGAGAGCGAGTTCTCGACACTGGCGATACTTTACAGCGAGGATGGCTCCTCAACCTATGGCGGTGAGGTTGGCTTCCGCGGACGTGCAGAACTCTTGCCAGAGTATGCCGCCGCTGCCTTCAACCTTAATGACACCAAACGTGTGTCGAAGATTGTGGAGACCGAGGCAGGCTTCCACATCATCCAATTGATTGAGAAGCGCGGTGACCGCGTGAACACCCGCCACATCTTGCTCAGGCCAAAAGTGGCTCAGAAAGACATCGACGACGCCCAGGTGAAGCTTGACTCGCTTCGTAACGACATCATAGCGAAAAAGAATGGCATCACCTTTGAGACTGCCGCTCTTTATATTTCACAAGACAAAGACTCAAAGAACAACAATGGCGTTATGCTCAATGAGAAGGAGCACAGCAACATGTTTGAGATGGCCGATTTGCCTTCAGAAGTTGGAAAAGTGGTAGCCACCATGCAGGTGGGCGACATCTCAAAGCCTTTTGTGATGATGAATCCCAAGACCAATCGTCAACAAGTGGCAATCGTCAAGCTTTCTAAACGTAATGAAGCGCATCGTGCCGACTTTGCCGATGACTATCAAGTGCTGAAGGATCTCTATGAGAACCACAAACGCCAGGAAATAATCGAGAAATGGATTGAAGAGAAGCAGAAGACCACCTATGTCTATATCGAAGAAGGCTGGCGCAATTGCGAATTCCAATACAACTGGTTGAATATTAATAAGCAATAACTAATAAGAAGGAAAGGTATATTCTGATAATCATGCACACATCTTCAAATAGCGTGCTTCAAATAGTCAAGGATAAAGGTCTTTTGACACGTGCGCTATTGTTATTGATGTGTGTGTTATTTGCTGCTGCCATTCATCGCGCAGATGCCCAGGCTGTTGCCGCGCGCAGTGGTGCTACTACGCCTCACCTGCGCCGCATCACACCCATCATCCCTGATGCCAACCGCTTTGACCCTGGTAAGGTTTTCCTGGAGAATGCCGATGCACTTGTTGCCGATGAGAATCGAAGCACCGAGTACCGCGTGCTTCGTGGCAACGTGAGATTTCGCCGTGGCAATATGACGTTAAGATGCGACAGCGCTTATTTCTATGAAGCGTCAAGTTCTCTCGATGCCTTTGGCCATGTGGTGATGAATCAAGCCGACACGATGACAGTATATTGCGACCGTATGCATTATTTCGGCGATGTGGAGGTGGCTAAGCTCCGTCGTAATGTGCGGGTAGTTAATAGTTCGATGACCGTCACAACTGACAGTCTTGACTATGATATGTTCAACAACGTTGCTCGCTACTTCAGTGGTGGCACTGTAGTGGACAAGTCGGGCACTCGCATCACTTCAAGCGTCGCCCGCTACGAGCACGATACGAAGAAGGTGCAGTTCACTTCTAAAGTGCACATGAAAAACGACAAGATGGAGCTTTTTACCGATATTCTCGACTATGACATGCGCACTCACATTGCCACTATTGAGGATGAAACAAAGATTGTGTCGCTTGCCGATGGTCACACTATCTATACCTCAAGCGGGTGGTATAACATGTCGAGTGAGGAAGGCACACTTTACAACCGCTCAACTATCAAGGCCAAAGACGGCCAGACCATAGTTGGCGATGTGGTTTATTACGACCGCAAAAACGACAAAGGCCAAGCACAGGGCAATGTGGTGCTTACCGACGAGAAGGCTCAGCGCACGCTCACGGGCGATGTGGTTGACTATGACCGCAAAAACGGTGTAGGCAAGGCGCGCGGAAATGTTGTCATTACCGATGACAAGAACAAAGTGATACTTCAGGGAGAAGTGGGCTTCCACAATGAGAAAACTAAGGAGTCGTATGTCACCGAGAATGCTCTGGCTAGAGAATTCTCACAAAAAGACACGATATATATCCACGCCGACACGTTGCGTACTATAACCGTAGATGATGATAAGAGAATACTTATTGCCAACAAATATGTGCGTTTCTACCGCAAGGACTTGCAAGGAGTGTGCGATTCGGCGGCAGTGAGTGAGCAAGATTCCATTCTCAACCTCTATCGCCATGCTGTGATTTGGAGTGAAGGACGCCAAATTAGCGGTGACGAAATCAATGTGCATGTAAAAGATTCGGTAGTTGACTGGGCAACGCTGCCAAAGCCTGGTATGCTGATTGAGCACCTTGGCGAGGAATATTACAACCAACTCAGCGGACGCACCATTAAAGCCACATTTGAGAATCAGGAACTGAAACAACTAGATGTGAGCGGTGATGTGGAGGCGCTGTTCTATCCCATGGAAAATGATTCTACCTACAACAAACTGGTGAATGCCAATAGCGCCTATCTCACAATAAATATGAAACCAAAACAAGAGGTTGAGAAGATAAAGATGTGGCCTGATGTGACGGGAAAAGTTATACCTCTGTTCCTAGCCAAGCGGTCTGACTTACGGTTAGATAAATTCCGCTGGTACGACTCCATCCGTCCCAAGGAGCCTTACGATGTGATGGTGGTTAGCGACGAGATGCGTCAGATTTTTGGAGAAGCAGTAATGACTCGTAGAACTGTGATAAATCATTAAAAAAGGAAAGTAATTATGAGTGATGTGATTAAACTTTTGCCCGACTCGGTAGCCAACCAGATTGCTGCTGGTGAGGTTATTCAACGCCCCGCTTCGGTGATTAAAGAGTTGGTTGAGAATGCCGTTGATGCTCAGGCAACAAATATTCAGATAATTCTTAAAGACGCGGGCCGCACCTTGATTCAGGTGATTGACAACGGCGTGGGTATGAGCGACACCGATGCCCGATTGGCGTTTGAGCGTCATAGTACGTCAAAGATTCGTCAAGCCGATGACCTGTTTTCGTTACATACGATGGGGTTCCGTGGTGAGGCGCTGGCGTCGATTGCCGCTATTTCGCACATCGAGCTCCGCACCTGTGCCCGTGGCGCACAGTTAGGCACAAAGTTGCTGATTAACGCGTCACATTGCGAATCTCAAGAGCCTGACGTGTGTCCAGTGGGCTGCAATTTCATGATAAAAGACCTGTTTTTCAATGTTCCAGCACGTCGCAAGTTCTTGAAGAGCAATCAAGTGGAGCTGAGCAATATCATCAAGGAGTTTGAGAAACTCGCCCTTGTCAATTATAATATTGATTTTACTGTCACTCACAATGGCAACATGCTTTACAAACTAAGCAGTGGCACGTTGAAGCAACGCATCATCGCTCTTTTTGGGCATAACATCGACCAGCAACTTATACCATTGAATGTAGATACTACATTGGTGAAAATCTCTGGTTTCATTGGCAAGCCCGAGAGCGCCCGCAAGCGCAATGCGATGCAATATTTCTTTGTCAATGGCAGATATATGCGGCATCCTTACTTCAATAAAGCAGTGCTTTCATGCTACAACGAGCTGATTCCTGATGATTGTCAACCAAAATATTTCTTAGTGTTAGATGTTGATCCCGAGACGATTGACGTGAATATTCATCCTACAAAGACCGAGATAAAGTTTGAGAACGAGTTGCCGATTTGGCAGATTATTTCGGCTGCAGTGAAGGAGACATTGGGAAGATTCAGTGTGGTTCCATCGATTGACTTTGACAGAGAAGATGCACCTGAGATTCCCTCTTTCACAATTCCTCACACATCAAAGGCACCAGAGATTGCGGTAGACAAAAACTATAATCCTTTCAAGCAGCAGTCGGGGTCGCATGGTGGAGGCTACTCGTCTCAGAGCAATACTCTGTCAAATTGGGAGGAATTATATAAAAACTTCGAAAAGTCGAAGCAAGTAGAACTTGACGAGATAGGAGAGTTGCCTGTTACTCCTGAGAGCCCTGCGTTGGAGAATAATGTCGTGCCAGTTGATGATGAGATACAGGGCGTGATGCAGCTTAGCGGTCGCTATCTGATTACTATCACGCATGATGGACTGGTGATTCTTGACCAGCACCGCGCTCACTTGGCAGTCATCTATGAGCGTATGATGGAGCAGATTGACGGCATGAATGTGGTGTCACAGCGTGTGCTCTTCCCCGAGATTGTGAATCTCACAGCAGCACAGAATGCGGTGTTTGAGGAGATTGAACCCGAATTGGAGAAGGCTGGTTTCGGACTCTCCCGGCTTAGCGGTGGCGACTGGTCGATTAACTCGGTGCCTCCAGGTCTTGACAATGTTGACATCATTGAGTTGCTCAACGAAGTAATAACCTCGGTGACTGGAGTGAGCGTTAAAGACAAGGTGTTTGAGAAAATCGCCATCACCATAGCCTCAAAAGCAGCCATTCCTTACGGCCGCCTGCTCAATGAAGAGGAAATGAAGACCCTTATCGCCGATTGGCGCAACCTGAAAAACACCAAATACACCCCTTCTGGAAAACTGATCGCAAACCTGCTTACTTTAGACCAAGTGGCAAAAATGTTTTAATAATGTATTGCATCACTGATGGAAAACAACGAATATATCTTCACTTTTGAGATTGCTGTGCGCGACTATGAGCTCGACAGCGAGGGTATCGTTAATAATGCCAATTATCTTCACTATCTTGAGATGACTCGTCATGAATTTTGCCGCTGGGCTGGATACTCTTTTAAGGAGATGAGTGCCGATGGTATTATTCCTGTGCTGAGCCGAGTTGAGATTGACTACAAGACTCCGCTGCGCAGTGGCGACGTGATGCTTAGCAGTCTGTGGGTTGAGAAAAAGGGTGTACGCTTTGTGTTCCATCAGGATATTCGCAACAAATTCACTGGTGAGATGGCTGTGAGTGCTGTGGTTACAGTGGTAAGTATCGAGGACGGAAAACTCTCACGTGGCGAGAAACTGTTTGAGAAGTTTGAGAAATGGCTGTAAATAGTCCCGACATAGTGTATCGAATGGCCTTTGCCGGAATACGTGGCATGGGTGTGGAACTTGCGCAGCGTCTGCTTGACATTATTCCGAGCGAGAAGGACTTTTTTGATATCAGTGAGCGTGAGCTCAAGATTATCACTGGAAGCCGCAGCAAGGTGTGGGAGCGCAGTTTTCGTGATGAAATGCTGCGTAAGGCTGAGTATGAAATGCGCTTCGTGGAACAGAAGAATGTGAATGTTTTATATTTCACCGATGACAATTATCCAAAACGTCTCCTTAATGCTTCAGATGCACCGATATTGCTCTATGCAATAGGTGGCTGTGACTTAAATGCTAAACACGTCATAAGCATTGTGGGCACTCGTCGAAGCACGTATTATGGAGCGACATTCTGTGACAAACTGGTCGAAGACCTTTCACAAATGCTTGAAGGCGAGGTGGTGATAGTGAGCGGACTAGCTTACGGTACCGACATCAATGCTCACCGTGCTGCTTTAAAGTATAATGTGCCAACTGTTGGAGTTCAGGCGTGTGGCTTGAATAAGATATATCCTGCCGAGCATCGTGACGATGCTGCTCACATAGTACAGCAAGGTGGAGCTGTAGTTAGCGACTACACCAGCCAGGATCAGATACACCGCGGAAACTTTCTTGCCCGCAACCGTATTATAGCTGCGTTGAGTGACTGCACGGTGATCGTGGAAAGCGCTAACAAGGGAGGGGCATTGGTGACTGCCAACATTGCCGCTAGTTACAGTCGCGACGTGTTTGCAGTGCCAGGGCGTGTTAGCGATGAGTTCTCAAAAGGGTGTAATCGCTTAATTATGAATAACCAGGCAGCTGCTATTACATGTGCAGAAGACTTGGTAAAAGCCATGCGCTGGGAATCGAAGTTATTGCCAGAGAAGGCTCAAGAACTCGAACTCTTCCCGCAGTTGACTGCCGAGCAGCAAAAAGTGGTCGATATCCTGCGCAAACAAGGCGATATGCATATCAACGATCTTGCAGGGATGATGGCAATGCCTATCTACCGCCTTATGGCAATTCTTGTAGAACTTGATACAAAAGGCGTGATCGCAACCTTGCCTGGATGTCGTTATTCGATTAAATGATAATGCTTTGTTCAAAAATAAAAAGGATTAGTGAAATAATCTCTCACTAATCCTTAATTTTATATCTGTAAATAAACGCTTTGCGTTTACTTGCGCTCCCATGTGTCTCCGTCGAGGATCATGTCGCGGAGGTTGCGGTAGCGGTGTTTAGCTTGAATTTTGCGCATCTGCACTGTGACGTCGGTCTCGTAGCTTGGAGCGTCAACATCACGAATAACGCCGAGCGCAACGGGAAGGTTAGTGCCGTCCATCATAGCTAGTTGCTGATGCAGGAAGTTGTCTTGGCAGTGAGCGTCGTGAATGAGCACATCCTCAATGGTGTATTCTCCGTCATCGAGGCGTACAGCCTTGAGGCCAAAGCCTTCTTGCACGAGTCCCATATCCATGTTCTTGCCAAATAACATCTTCTCTCCATGAACAAGGTGGATAGTGCGGTTGGCTCGCACAGCCTTGTCGGTAATGCGGTTGTGGATTCCGTTGTTGAAAATCATGCAGTTCTGCAGAATCTCAATCACTGAGCATCCTTTGTGACGAGCGCCCTCGACCATGATTTCTTGGTTGATTTTCAGCTCCACGTCAATGCCGCGGGCAAAGAATGTGCCGCGAGCGCCAAATACCAGTTCAGCGGGAATGAATGGGTCCTCAGTAGTGCCGTAAGGCGATGACTTCGACACGCAGCCTCGGTCACTTGTTGGACTGAACTGGCCCTTAGTAAGACCGTAAATCTTGTTGTTGAGCAGCAGCAAGTTCAGGTCCACTTTACGGCGTACCTCATGTATGAAGTGATTGCCACCAATGGCGAGGCAATCGCCGTCACCTGAAATCTGCCATACGGTAAGTTGTGGATTAGCCACCTTCACACCAGTTGCGATAGCTCCACCACGTCCGTGAATTGTGTGGAAACCATAGGTGTTCATGTAGTAGGGCAAACGTGAACTGCAGCCAATTCCTGATACCACAGCAATCATGTGTGGTGGAACACCAAGTTCTGCCATTGCCTTGTGAAGCACGTTAAGAACTGCATGGTCGCCACAACCTGGGCACCAGCGTACTGCTACATCGTTCTTATAATCTTTTGGTTCTAGGTTTTGATATGTCTGTGTCATGATTATTTGCCCTCCATGATTTTGTTTACACCTTCTTCAATCTCGTTTACGAGGAATGGTTGTCCCTGCACCTTGTTGATGCGCTTGATGTTAAGCTCAGGAATTTGACTCTGTAGATAAGTGGCAAACTGTCCGTTGTTCAACTCTGCCACAATCACAGTTTTATATTTTGTGAGTACCTCGCGTGTGTTGCGGGGAAGTGGGTTGATGTAGTTAAACTGCGCAAAGTCAATGTGCTTGCCAGCCTTGTTCAGATGCTCATAAGCGGTGTAGATGTGTCCGTAAGTACCTCCCCAGCCAATAATTATGGCGTCACAGCCCTTATGATCGCTCTTGACTTCGAGTTCGGGAATATGGTTGGCGACATTGGCAATCTTTTGGGCGCGAGTCTTGACCATGCGCTCGTGGTTCTCGGGGCTGTTTGAGATTACGCCTGTATCGTAGTCACGTTCCAAGCCGCCTACGCGGTGCATCTTCTCGGGAACACCAGGGAACGACCAATAACGCACGAGTTCGTCGTTGCGGCTGTAAGGATGCCATGTGGCTTCTTTTTCTTCGGGAACGAAGTTGGGGTGAATCTCAGGATAGTCGCCAATCTCAGGCACACGCCAAGCACTGGAGCCGTTGGCTATAAATGCGTCGGTCATCAAGATTACTGGTGTCATATGCTCGATTGCAATGCGGGCTGCCTCAAATGCCATATGGAAGCAGTCAGTAGGTGACGAAGCAGCAACCACTACCAATGGGCACTCGCCGCTGCGGCCATAAAGGGCTTGCAGCAGGTCGGTCTGCTCAGTCTTGGTGGGCATACCGGTTGAAGGGCCGCCACGTTGAACATCGATAATCACCAATGGCAACTCCGACATAACTGCCAGTCCCATTGCCTCGCTCTTAAGTGAGAGGCCTGGGCCGCTAGTGCTGGTCACTGCCAAACTGCCAGCATATGCTGCACCGATTGCTGAGCAGATGCCAGCAATTTCGTCTTCCATTTGGCATGCTTTCACGCCGAGGTCACGGCGCTTGGCAAGTTCATGGAGGATATCCGTGGCAGGAGTGATAGGGTAGCTGCCTAAGTATAATGGTCTTCCGCTCTTTTCGCTAGCGAGGATAAGTCCCCATGCAGTAGCTTTGTTGCCATTAACATCAACATATACGCCGGGACGCATATCTTCGGTCTCTATACGGTATTTTGATACCGAAGCGTGGATGTTGTGGCCATAGTCATATCCGCCTTGGAGCACCTTGCAGTTGGCGTCGAACACGGCAGGCTTGTTACCGAACTTGTGCTGCAAGAATCGACGTGCGCTCGACAATGGCATGTTGAACAGCCAGCAGATAAGTCCCAGCGCAAACATGTTGCGGCATTTCATCTGCGACTTGAAGTCCATGCCGCTATCCTCGAGGGCGGCTTTAACCATCGAAGTCATAGGCACTTCCACGATTTGAGTCTTCAAACCAATCTCCTTGTAGGGATCATCAGTCGCGAACTCGGCTTTCTTGAGGTCGATTTCCTTGAATGAGTCAATATCAACAATTGCAACGCCGTTCTTGTTCAGGAATTGCACGTTCTGCTTTAAAGCAGCAGGATTCATCGCAACAAGCACGTCGCACTCATCACCAGGGGTGTGCACACCATGGCCGATGTGTACCTGGAAACCACTCACGCCGCTCAGTGAACCTTGAGGGGCGCGAACCTCGGCGGGATAGTCGGGGAAGGTGGAGATAATCTCACCCATCTCGGCCGACACACTTGAGAAGATGTTGCCGGCAAGCTGCATACCATCGCCAGAGTCGCCCGAGAAACGGACAACGATGCTCTGACGAAACTTTACGTTAGTTTTTCCTAACATGTTGTGAATTTGTTGTTTATGATTTGATATATAGTAACTTCCTAAAAACGGGTGCAAAATTACACATTATTAATTAAATAAAAAGAATTTAGCTCATTAAGTTGATTGCTTTTAATTACTTTTCAAGATTTTAACCAAATTTAGACGCAAATAGTATTATCTAATTTTTTTAAACATCGAGAAAACAAAAAGTGAGAACTAATAACTAAGAATTGTCTTGGTAA
>JAGCRW010000109.1 GCA_017964485.1 Muribaculaceae bacterium
ACCGCTTGGCTGTGATTTGAGCTGTAAAGGTCAAGCTCCAGTCCAATAGCAAGGGGACAATTACCAACATGCTCTGGCCACCACTTTACCAATGTAATGAAGTTGGCATTCTGGTTTTGTGTGGTGGGGTAGAGCTGTGGCACCACAAGGTCTATCCAATCCTCTTCACACCACTTGAGGATGTCGGCATATAGGTTGTCGTAATTGCTGATGGTGTTGGTTTGTGACCCGTTAGGGTCTTGACTGGCATTGCGCCAAACGCAGAAGGGGCTTATGGAGAACACAGCACCAGGCTTGTGGGCAATGATTGTGTTATGAACCATCTCAATAGCCTTATTCACGTTGTCACGACGCCAGTTGGCGATACTTGTGAAGCCAGCAGGAACTCCATACTGCTTGTAATCCTCCATATCGGGCAACTGTGAGCCGTCGGGGTAGGGATAGAAGTAGTCGTCGAAGTGTATGCCATCAACATCATAGTGGTCAAGCAGGTCGGCCACCACGTTGCACAAGTGCTGACGCACCTCAGGCAGACCTGGATTGAGAATCCACAGTTTGCCATATTGCATTACCCACTCGGGATGCTGATTAGAAATGGCGTTAGTTGCTGGATTGAACTTTGTGTAGTCTTCGCAGATGCGATAGGGATTCATCCACGCATGGAATTCCATTCCGCGCTTGTGGGTTTCCTCAATCATGAAATTCATCACATCCCAACCAGGGTCTTGGCCTTGAGTACCTGTTAGATACTGGCTCCATGGCTCAAGCGACGAGTTGTAGAATGCATCGGCGCAAGGACGCACCTGCATAATTACGGTGTTCACGTTGTATTGCTTGAACAGGTCGAGATACTCAATGTACTCCTGCTTCTGCACTTCGGGGTTGGTCTTGTTGCGTGGCCAGTCGATGTCGCGCACGGTACAAAGCCACACCGCCCTGATTTCTTTGCGTGGCATCGTCACATCCTCGGGTTTGATGGTTGTTCCGGTGCCAGGGTCAGGATTGGGGTTTGGGTTAGGATTTGGCCCTGGAGACGGCTCATCACCACCACAAGCAACCATCACCAAAGCCATAACAAACAAAAGAAAATACTTCTTTATCATTTTCTAAATCTTTATTAAAAAGGGCATCGTATCATGACGTGACAATAAATTGAGTGCGATGCCCTTTATGATAAGTTCTTTTTAGAAACTAGTTACCAAGCAAAATGTCGTAAACAGCGGTGATGTCGGCAGCGGTGATGGTGCCGTCACCGTTTACGTCGGCGGTGTCAAAGAATGACATGTCGCCGTTAAGCAGGTCGTTGTAAATCTCGGTGATATCTGAAGCGGTCACTGTGCCGTCTTTGTTAACATCACCATAAACACTTGCCGAGCCGCCCTGGAGATACTGAGACTTGGGAGCAACAGTGATTCGGCTGTTGCTAGCAGTAGGCAGTGTGAACTCGGCAACACCGTCGCTATTGTTGGCAAGATAGATATTGTTGGCATAGTCAAATGCCAGACCATAGCTGTCGCCGCCTAGACCGTGGTCAATGATGTACAATGGCGTGATAGATGGAACGTCACCATTGAAGGTCACATTGAAGATGCGAGTCTCGTCGCCAGCGCCCACAGCCATCAAGGTGCCGTCATAGCTAAGCGCAAGAGCACCACGCTGTGAAGTGCTGATTAGTGAAGCGTCAATAGTTCCCGACCTAAACAATGCTTCATTGTTCTTAATATAGGACAGTGATGGCAGTGCTGCGCCATCACTCCAGCGATATTGCGATACCCATACGCCACCATTCTGTGGAATAATCACACAGTTGGCATTGCTGAGCATTGCATACCCACTATTGTCATCAATTGGGTTGTCAAACAGCACTGCAGATGGAGCTTGTGCCCAAAGAGTCTCATTATTGCCAATGTTGTATTGCAATATAGCAACTCGTGGGAGTACACTTCCAGCATTACTGTAGGTACCCAGGTAGTCCTCATCGGTAGTGTAAAGGATGGTATTCTCACCGGTGCCAACTGAATAGCAGGAAGAAACCGAGCCAGCAATCTTCACATCACCGTTCCAGAACAGGCCATCACCATCGCGAGTACCGCCAAATACTGGTGTGAACTCGCCGTTTAGGTCGGCAGGATTAGCTTTCCAAATGCCTGAGTGGCTGTCGCTCCAGTCGGCAAGATAGATAGTTCCATCCTCACCAACTGATGGACGCATAGGACTTGAAGAGCTTGACCAAGCCACATTACCGGCATAGCTGTTGCTGCCTTGACCAGTCACATCGCTGAGGTTAGCGTCAAGCACGTAGAGGCCGTTTTGGGTTACGCGGTCTCCAGCAGTACCACCACTTCCTTCAGTAACGTAGACACGTCCAAAGAACTCGCTATCCATGTTGTTATCAACAGCGATACCACGAGCCTGCTTGAAACTGAGTTGTGGCGCCTCACGGTCGCAGCTAATGGCAGGAACTGTGAGGGTGTTGGCCTCACCAGTGGCTTTAACTTCCCATTTCACTGCATCGCCTTTCACGTCAGCCATTTTCACGAGGACGTTGTTGCGTCCACGAGGCAGAGCACCAGCATCGATAACAATTGGCTCGCCAGTCTCATTATAGACAGTTACTTGTACCTCGGTAGCATCGGCATTGAGAGTGAATGATAGCACATAATGTCCCTCGCCATTCTCGCCGGCCGAAAGCTCTGAAGCGTAGATGTTAGGCTGAGCTGTCACTGTTGCGGGAGGTTCGTAGGTGGGATCCTCAAGCAATGTGTAGAAACTGGTAGTTTTGGCTGCCTCAACTGTAACATCTTTTTCTTGGGAGATGTAACCGTCCATCTCCATGCGCACTTTGTAGTTGCCAGGAGCCAGGCCACGGAACACATAGATGCCGTTGTACCAGTCATCGGTAGTGTAGGTGTCTAAAGTTGTACCACTAGCATTCATCAGCGTTACAGTAGCACCATTGAGTGGCTGATACTGGTCATGTGATTTCTTGACGAAGTTGTTGAACTCGGGAGCACTCATCTTGCGCTGGCTGTCCTTGACTGAGCCTAGAATCTCACCAGTAGTGGGAGCGTCGGCACCATAGTAGTCAAGGAAGAAGAGATAATTGTTGATTGCCTTCATGTGGTCATAGTCGTGGAATGAACCTTCAATCAAGAAACCAGGCACAGTTAGAGTACGCATCACACCCAAATAGAAGCCCAGGAAGTGCCAGTCGTCACGCACGATTGGGTTAGAGAGTGAGCCAGCAGTCCAGATTGATGTGTTGTTCTCATAGAGGAACGGCCAGCAGCGAGTAGCCATCTCCTTGTCCTCGGGTTTCCATGGAACGCCAGCAGCAGCATTCTCGTTACCTTTATAGAGGGTGAGAAGGTAGTTTGTGCCAGAATTAGCGCCCAGCGCGTTGCTGTGCACCGAGACAAAGGCGTCGGCGCCAAAGGCGTTGGCCTCGGCCGAAATCTCGGTAAGCACCTTGTCGTCCTCATCACGATTCTGTGTGCGAGACATCATCACAGTGGCTCCTGAAGCTTCAAGCAAATCACGGAGTTCAAGACCTTTCACAAGGTTGCACGTTGATTCATAGAAACCATTGTGGTCACCTGCAGGGAAGGGAATGGTAGGAACGTTACGGTCGTTGGTTGGGTCATATCCTCCGTGACCGGGATTCACATAAATTTTCTTGCCAGTCAAGTCGTTGGCAAACGCATTACTGCCTGCAATCATTGCAAAGGCAGTGAGAAGGAATATAAACTTTTTCATGCTTTTACAATGTTATTTTGTGATAGTAATGTCCATAATGTAAATCTCTCCTTCAAGGGTGTGGAAAGCAATCTTGCCCTCGGTGGCGCTTGGGAACATGGCGACCATGTCGTCGGGGGTTACCTGCTGTGAGAAGGATCCGTTGGCGGCGCAAACAATCACTGTAGAACCAGTAATCTGGTAGCCGTCATCGCGGTCGTTCATAGCAACCACATAGTCGTTGCCCATCCATTGGGGAGCACGATACTTGCCCACAAATGTGGTGGTGCCAGTAGCGATGTCATAAACCCAAGTGCCTTTTCCTGATACTGTATAGGCAATTTTGGAGCCATCAGGTGAAAGTGCAGGCCACAAGTAGCGCTCATTTTCGCCATTTGGAGTTAGAGTCGTTACATTATTGCCTTCAACTAGGTTAATCTTGAGGTTTCCAGCATTATTAACGCTTTTGCCATTCACACTGCGCAGCATTACGCTCATGCCTGCGCGAGGCTCAGTCGATAGCACGGTGGTCTTACCTGTTGCAAGATTAGTCTCGCTCAGACCTCTGTAATCCTCAGTGGAAGTGAGGATGCTATTGCCATCGGTTGTGAAGATGGGGTGATAGGCTTGTGTGCCAGTGTTGACACGAGTCATCTTGCCCACTTCTACCTGCTGTGCCATAGCATTGAATCCTAGGCACAGCAGGCTGATTGTAATTATGTGTCTAAACTTCATAATTTAATCAATGTTGTGTAGATTATTTAGAACCAAGCAGAATGTTGTAAATGAACATAACATCGGCAGCAGTAACTGTGCCATCATTGTCAACATCACTTGTAGAGTAGTAAGTCTCGTCGCCGTTGAGTAGGAAGTTGTAGATAACTGTTACATCATTAGCAGTCACAACACCGTCACCGTCAACATCGCCAGAAACAGCTGTTCCACCTGCTACTGTAAGTTTCATAGCTGATGGGGCAGGGGTCTCACAAACGTTCTCTGCTACTGGAAGAGCA
This sequence comes from Muribaculaceae bacterium, assembly GCA_017964485.1. Lineage (GTDB taxonomy): Bacteria > Bacteroidota > Bacteroidia > Bacteroidales > Muribaculaceae > Sodaliphilus. Next base: position 4,749 of record JAGCRW010000109.1, read on the forward strand.
AATACTCCTACGTTACCATTGCTGCTGGCATTTAAGCGGTCGACAGCGCAATACATGTTGTGAGCAGCGTCTACAGCAATACTGTAGCAGTTCTGACCAAGAGATGGATCTATGTTCATCAACTCAGAAAGTGAGGGAACACCTGCGTCGTCAAAGGATACTTCAAAAATCTTAATGTTATTGTAGCAAGAAACAGCCATCCTTGTGCCTTCGTCAAAGAGGCAAATTGCTGAGGAATAGCTGCGAAGAATCATCTCGGGATCAATGGCTCCAGAATTGAAAAGAACAACGTTGTCCTTAACATAAACGAGCGATGGAATAGCAGCGCCATCTTGCCAGCGTGTCTGTGAAATCCACCAACCGCCGTTTTGTGGGATAATCACACTGTTACCATTCTGATGGAGCTTGTCGGTGTTGTCGTAAATGACAGCACTTGGTGCATCGCTCCAGGGCTGATCTAGGTTACCAATATTGTATTGATAAATACCTTGTGGGTTTTCATTTGTATTGACGTAGTCCTCGTCGAATGTGTAGAGAACAGTATTCTCACCAGTGCCTTCAACCCAGCAGCTGGGGATAGAACCAGAGATAGCAACACCATCTTCATTGAATCTAAGACCATCTCCATTGGGTGTTCCACCAAATACGGGATCGAAATCAGCATTGAGGTCAGAAGCATCGGCACGCCATACTCCTGGGTGACTGTCGCTCCAATCACTGAGGTAAATCTTACCGTCTTTGTTGAGGAAGATACGTGTGCAGCCGCTTGATCCACCCCAATCTACATTGCCGCTATAGGCAGTGTAGCCTTGACCGGTGATATCATTGAATGCAGCATCATATACAAAGATACCAACGTTGCGAACATCGTTACGAGTCTCGGTCACATAAATGCGTCCATAGAACTCGCTTTCGGTATCATTGTCAATGGTTATACCACGTGGACTCATATAACCTTCAAGTGTGGCGGTGTTGTTCTCATCGGCAACTAATGTTGCTGTTTCACCTTCGCCCCAAGCCTCGCCTGTCGCTTTCACGCTCCAAGTGTATTCGCCGTTCAATCCAGCGAGATTGATTTCTTGTGAGTTCTCACCTTTTGCCAGGCCAGTACCATCAATTGTCTTAACAAGAGTCTCACCTTGATAAATGTTGATAACAACACTGGTAGCTGGTGCATTCAGTGTGTAGCTAATCAAGAAACTAGTGCCGTCATTGGCAGGAACAGCCTTAAGGCCTGATGCAAACACATTGGCCTCACGTGCGCCAGCGATAGTGGCGACACTTGCCAAAACTACTAAAAGTAATGTTTTTAGTCTCATAATAAGTTTTTTTAAAGCTTTGCAGTGAGGAAGTTAATCCTCACCACAAAGCAAGTTTATAAATAATGGTTATTCTCTTTCAGGGAATTCAAAGATTGCAAAACCAGCCTTTGGAGCGGCCGACATAACACGGAGCATGCCGTTGACTACACCCCAACCAGTACTTGCCGATGGTGCCGAACCGAAGGATGCTGGATTAGCGCCACCAATGACGTAAGTGAACAATGGTTGTGGTGGTTCGTCGCCATCCACGAGGTTCATAATAGCAAGAGCAGTTGTGGCGCCCTCACTCAGGTCATATATGTAGAACGTTTGTTCTGCATCACCTGACCATGAACCCCAACGACCTGATGTAGTGATAAGATAGCGCTCACTATCAAACACGATAACGCGTGCGTCGGTGCAACGAACTGGAATCTTCTCAATATCAATGGTTGTGATAACGTTGAGATCGGCATCTGTCAAGTAAATACCTGCCTGGATACTGGTTACTATATATTCATTATCCTTACCATAAACTGGGTTAACCGATGCATAGTAACTCAAAGTTGTTGGTGGCAACAAGTAAGTAGGATTTTCAAGATTAGTAAATCCAGTAACGTTGAATCGCAGCACTGCTGTACCATCTTGTGTCACGAAGTAGATGTAGCCATTGCCGCTTTCATCTAGGCAAACGTTCAGGTTGTCGCCAAACCTCAGTTTCGACAGGTCAACCTCGCCCTCAGGGCCATTGGCAGCACCTAAGAACTCAAGAAGCACTTGAGGTTTAGAGCTGGTATTGTCCCAGTAATAGAGCTTGAGTGGTTGGTCTTCGCCAACGCTCGTTGACAGGTTGCTCACATAGTAGTGCCCATGACATATGCGTCCAGCGCTAACAAGGAATGTACCCATTTCCACACCATCAAGGTTCAGACTTACTCCGCCAGGATTTCCGCCCTTAATCTCATTGAATGGGATAACCCTTACATTAGGACCTCCCTCACGAGAAACGATGAGCAGGTTGTTGCCGTCGAAGTCGGCGCTACGGGTGTTTTCACCTACGAAGTCGCCAAAGAGGTTTCCTGTAGCGTTGCAGAATGGATAGATAAAGCCTCTATTGAAATCGGCGCCAAATACAGGAATTGCGGCAAAGAGCAGACGGTATTCCGACTTGATGCCCATGAAGTCAAGCTCAATAGAACCTGGGTTAGATTCTTCCACCATATTGTTATTTGCCATAGTGAGAGTGGTCACTGTGCGCTTGGGTAGACATGAGATAGAGAGAATCTCAACATATCCACAGGAGTCTGCGCCAAGATAGATACTCTTGTCAATCTCGCTCACGTAGGCATTCTTCTCAGTGCCGTCGGGCAGTTTTACCCTTACGGCAGTGATGATAGGAGTCTCTTTAGGCTCATCAAAGTTGATAGTGACCTGATAGGTGCCTCTGTTCTCGCCATTAATGACGGTAACAGGCAGTGTGTTGCTCTGGTTGAAGTCGTAAGTCTCTTGGTCAAGATGAGCGCCTAACGAAAGTTTAGATGTGAACTTTATTGCCTGAATGTCGGTCTCGGCAGGAGCGTTGAAAGTGATGGTTCTCGTCTCCTCGTCGATGACACCTTGAATGGCATCAGTTCCCGCAAGACCACCATTGGCAATAAACATGCGATAGATGAAGGTCTCGCCCGAAGGATTCTCTACAATGGAGTCTTCGCTACAGCCAGCGAGCGCAAAGACACCCATCAACAGCACAAATCCGTATAATATCTTATTTTTCATAATAGAACGAATAAATAATGTTATCAGAATAATTCATTATAGTTTATTCAAGTCCAGTGCCAATCCATTCTTTGGTTTGGTGAAGAGTGTAGCCATGGTTCTTGTAGAGCGTGATTTGATCCTTAGGAACAGGACGCACATAGTTGTAGTCCTTTGGCGCCTTTCGCGCTGTTCCAGTGTTGCACAGGATGAAGCCTTCACTAGCATCTTTGTTCTCAAGAACTACCTCGTCTTTGTTGGCCTTAGGATAGTCGGCATATACAATGTAGGCACCATACTTGATGTCGATATTGTAGTCGTTGCACATGTATTCAAGTTTCTTCCATCGTTTGAGGTCGTTGTAACGCAATCCCTCAAATGACATCTCCACACGACGCTCGCGACGAATCTCCCACAACATAGAAGGCACATCGGGGTCACGTTTAGGATCATCATAGATAGTGCCATTCACGCCAGGCTGTCCGCCAAGAGTCTGCAATGGAGGCATGCCAATGCCGTTGCGCGCACGAAGCAAGTTGATTGACTTGTCGAGGTCGGCCTGAGTGAGGTTGCCCAGCTCATAGCAAGCCTCGGCATAGTTGAGCAATACTTCGGCATAGCGCAGGCAAGGCGCGTCGGTAACGTTGTTGGCGCTACGGAACTTGAGGTCGGTGCTTGCTGTGTCGGCATCGTTCATGAATTTGTGCATTGAGTAACCCGAAGTAGAGTAGTTGAATGGCGAGCAGTCCTCACCGCGAATGTAGTACTTGTCGCGGAAAGTTGCATTGAGGCGTGGGTCACGTCCCTGGAAGAACTCCTCTGCAGTCTTGGGACAGAATGCAGGGTCAACATAATATACGGGGAGACCATTTGATGTCAGGTAGCTGTCTAGCAAAGCCTTGTTGGCACCAGTTTGTGCCTCGGCGTTGTTGTAAGTGAGTGTGCAGTGGGTGAGTACTCCATCCACATACTTGCGGTACATTATTACTTCGTTGTTACCTGCCAGGTCATCGCTTGTGAACAATTTGCCATAGTCGCCCGAGACGCTGTACTTCCCGCTTTCCATAACAATGAGTGAAGCGCGTTTTGACAATTCAATCATCTGGTTGCCAAGATCAACATCAATATTATGATATTTCAGGAAGGTGCCTTCGCGAAGTGCCAGGCGTGAAACCTCGGCTGCAGCAACATAGCGATTAATCATCATGTCGCCATCATTGGTGCGAATGTTTTCGAGTGCATACTCGAAGTCTTCCATAATCTTCTGATCTACGTAAGTGCGGTCGTCGCGGTCTTTGTAGAGTTCTTCATACTCGTCGGCCTGTAATCGGTGATCATAGAAAGGCACGTCGCCATAGAGGAATGTGAGGTCGCTGTACTCCATGCCACGCAACAGGCGTGACACACCGGTCCAGTGTTTCAATGCCTCCTCACTGAGTCCAGGTACGGTTTGAACTTTCTCAAACATATAGTTGATTTTGCGCACATAGCTGAAGTCCCAGCCACTATCGGTGTCGGGCACGCGAATAGGAGTGAATTCGCCCTGAGTGCGCCAAGCGATATCGTCGTTAAAGGTGTCGCCGTTACCAAACTTGCTGCCACCTATAAGACCTGTAGCTCCGTATCCCACAAAATAGGCAGGATAGAAACTGTAGCTGTAAATCCTGATTTGCTCTTCGTTTTGCCAGTACTCGGTATCTTGAATCTGGTCGTAGGGTGAGCGTTCAATGAAGTCGTTGCACGAAGATAGCAATAACAGAACTAACGAAAATATTGATAAGAATTTATATCGTTTCATGATTATCTATCTTTTAAAGTGGTTAGAATGTAACTTGAACACCAAATGAAGTAGTTCTTGAGTAAGGATAAGAACGTCCTAAGTAGTCACCATCACCAGTCTTGTACTGGGTCTCGGGGTCGATGGGCACATCGCCCATGTGGTCAAACTCAAAGAGGTTCTCGAGAGAGAGATAAACGCGCAGCTTCTGCAAGTGAATCTTACGCATCCAGCTTTCGGGGAATGAATAACCTAATGTGATGTTCTTCACGCGGCAGTACGACATGTCGAGCAAATAACGTGTTTGACGCAGGAAGTTGCGGGCATTATTCGACTGGCCGTTGTTGGTCAAGCGGGGATAGAATGCGTCGGTGTTCTCTGGAGTCCAGTAGTCGAGCTGGTGAGTGTACCATGCCTCAAGATAGTTGAATCCGGGGATAACGATTGAGCCGCTGCCCCAATAGTCGCGCTTGCCAACGCCTTGCAGGAAGATGCCCAAGTCAATTCCCTTGTAGTCCATATCAAGGCGAATACCATACTCATAGCGTGGACAACTATTACCAATGCGCTTTAAGTCGCCATGGTTGTCAATAGTGCTTTCTCCAGGAGTAATAACACCATCGCCGTTTAGGTCTTTATACTTCACGTCGCCAGGACCAAAGAAGAACCATCCATCAGTCTCAAAATAGGCTTGTGAAGGGATGCCTTCTTTAAGAACGTACTTGCCCGATGGATCAACGTCGAAGTCGTCAATCTGGAAGAGGCGGTCGGTCTCATAGCCCCAAATCTCACCATATTCCTTGCCTTCATAAACATCGTTTATACTACGGTTTGTAGAAGGAATCTTTGTGTATTTTGTTTTAGCATCACTTAAATATGCTGTGATATTCAAGCCAAGTCCAAAGTTGAAGTGGTGGTGGAAGTCAAGAGAGATTTCCCAACCGTTGGTAGTCAGCTCACCGAAGTTCTCTTTTGGAGCAGTCTGGCCAAAGGTTGAAGGTAAAGCCTCACCATCAGTAATCATATTGCTGTTCACACGCTTGAACCAGTCAAAACTGATACCTAAGCGATTGTTGAAGAAGCGAATGTCGGTACCTATATCTGTGGTAGTAATTGTCTCCCAAGTAAAACCGTTCTTGATAGCAGTAGGAAGACCAAATGACAACACCTTAGTATCATTTATAATCCAGTTATAAGTGCCAGATGTCAGCAATGGGAGGAATCTGTACTGACCAACGTCTTGGTTACCAATCTGTCCCCAAGAACCTCTAATCTTCCACAAACTGAGTGTTGGTTTCAGGCTCTCCATAAAGCTCTCCTCGCTGATAACCCAACCTGCAGAGAAAGAGGGGAAGAAGCCCCACAGCTGGTCGCTTGGGAATTTTGATGACCCATCCAGACGTCCATTGAGCTCAAGCAGATAGCGGTTCTTGTAAGCGTAGTTGAGTCGAGCAAAGAAACCTACTCGCGCCTCATGATCATGCTGGCTATCAGAATACTGTGTTCCATTTGCAAGTGGCAATTCAGTATGGTCAACCAAGAGAAGTTCACGACGATCGGCTGTGTTGCCATAATCGGTATAATACTCGATATTCGTACCAGCAATAGCACCAAACTCGTGAGCTTCGTTAAATGTGTTTTTGTAACGGAATAGTCCATTGAATACATGGAAATCGCTATTTTGAGTTTGGTTTACAACCTTGTTATGAGATGACAATGTCCAAATCTCGTTGCGAAGTCCTGAGCCGCCCCAGAAGTTCCAGCCTTCGGCATATCCACCATTGGTGCGGATATAACGATTAACGTGTGTGAAAGTGTAATCAGCTTCTAAATCAAGCCCTTTGACGATGTGAATTGTAGTACCCAAAGAGGCTCGCAGGTAGTTATTGCTCTTAACGTTGCGGTTGGCTTGCTGAATCTCAGTAACAGCGTTGCGGAAAGGGATTCCTTGATAAGTGCCATAAGGCATGATCTTTGGCCAGCGGTAGAGATAGTACCATTCATCGTAGTAGCTTGAAGGACCAAAATAGTAGGGATCTTCAAGTTTATAATGAGTATAAAGGAATTTTGAACGGATATCAACATATTTGCTTATCGAAGTGTTGAGACCGAGAGAAACGTTGTAACGCTTGTAACTATCGGTATTGACTTTCATGATACCGTCCTGTCCCAAATAACCCAAACCTACATTAAATGTGGTGTTCTCGCCAGCAGAGCCGCTAATGTTCAAGTTGTGAGACTGCTGGAAGGCATTCTTTTTCATAAACATATCGGCTCCGTCAAATGAGCGATAGAAGTAGAGTTTGCCATCCATAATCTCAAAGTCACGACCGAGTACTAATTCATCGCTCAGGTTCATGCCGCCATATACACGGTCCCACTCCTTCATGCGCTCAATCGACTCGAGGTTCCATGTGAGATAGCAGGAGTTGACTTGCTCCGAGAGATTTGGGTTCTGACGCAAGCCAGCCGCCCACGACATCTCGGCCCCTTCATAAGTTTTCACGATTTCGGGAGTGACGGTTGGGCGACGCCACGAGAAGTTGTCGGTATAAGTGATTTTCACTTTTTCGCCTTTTTTGGCCTGTTTGGTAGTGATAAGTACTACACCAAACGCTGCCTTCACACCATAGATTGATGATGAGGCAGCATCTTTCAGTACCGAAATGCTCTCCACATCTTCGGGGTTGATGTTCTGGAGGCTGTTGCACTCCACGTTGTCAACCAGGATAAGAGGGGATGATGAGCCATTTACCGAACCTATGATACCACGAATCTTCATCGTGGGGTCGGTGCCGAGCTCGCCAGTTGCAGTGCGCACTGTCAAACCAGGGGCTGCGCCTTGCAGACCACGGGCAATATCGGTGATTGGACGCGCCTCGAGTTGCTTGGCGACATCCACTGTGCTTACTGCTCCAGTCAGGTTTATACGTTTCTGGGTACCATAACCCACAACCACCATCTCATCGAGCAACACTCCGTCTTCGTCGAGGACGATGTTGCGTGTTCCAGATTTGGTAATGTTTACTACTTGATCGGCGTAACCAACAAATTTGTAGGTCACAGCTGCCGGTCCATTCAATGATAGGGTGTAGTAGCCATCGAGGTCAGAGGCTGTGCCCTGATCACCAGCGGTAATGCTAGCTCCGGGCAACGGTTCGCCATTCTTGTCGGTGATACGCCCTGTCACAACAATTTTTCCGCCTGCTTGAGACTGCGGAGCAGGCGTCACACTTGCACCACCATTGCTGGCGGTGGCAGGTGCAATCGTCTTGTTGTGCACAATGGCTTGCGCATTCAGTGACACCCCAGTGGCTATCACCGTCAACAAGACCAGAAGTCGCAATGATGTTAGTTTAAATCTTGTCATCGTACATCTGTTTAGATTGTTAATGAATTTTTGTTAATTTGTTAATGTTTTATTTAATATGTTTTTTGCGTTATCAGTTGAAAATAAAAAAGTTGATACAAAACAATAAGAATTATTGTTAGCATTATTAAGTGAATAGTGACTTTTTTGACCAAAAATGACATTTTGGACGACACAAAATTAATAAAAATAAATCTAAATATAAAATAATTTATAATTAAAATATAATAAATGAATAAAATAATTCAAATTCTGATAATTAATGTCCTTTAAAGAAATAGATTTTTTATCACCAAAAATAACTTTATTTTATTATGGAAGTAAAAGACATAAATCTATAGTAGGAGCCTTAATATCTTTAATAATGGTTTTTCTAAGTTCGATATATATTTTTTATTTATTTTATAGTGTTATTAATCATAAAATTTCTAATTTTATGTCATATAAATCATATCTTACTGAAGCAGGCCATTATATTTTTAATGATACAACTGGAATTTATCATTATTTTCAAGTATATGATATAATAAAAAAAGAATATGGTGAATATGATCCAAAATATATGAGAATTTTTATGTCAAGATTATATAAAACATACCAGACTAATCAAGCTTCACTTTCAGAAAATGAGCATTGGGTCTATGATAAATGTCGTGAAGGGGAAGATAATAAAAATGTTAACAAAGAAGTTTTTGGGGAAGAAGCATATTTTTATAAAGGAGCATGTTTAAGATATTATTATGATATTGAAAAAAAAGAATATATATCTATTGAAGATAAAATAAATTTTAAATTTCCCTATTTAATACATGGCACTGGACGTGCTGGAAATTTATTTTTAGAAACAATTGTAGAAAAATGTGATAATTCTTCAATTACCCATAAAATTTTAGGCCCTTGTGGAACTAAAAAAGAAATTAATGATTATATAAATAATTATTTAGGAATTTTTTTACAACTTTTAGAAAAACAAGTAATAACAAGAAATTATGGAAATCCTGTATATGAATATATTTCTGGTATTTCAGGGGCTTTAGATCCTTTAATTGTACCTGTAAATAATATAAATATTGCCCCTCTTCATATTGAAATTAAAAGTGGAGTTTTTTTTCCAAGAACCGAAAAAATAATAACTTATTATTTAGAAAATGATCAAAGAGATGTTTGGGAAAATGACGGAAATAAAAATATTTTATGTATTTTTGATTATTGGCTTCAAAATTCTTGCCAAGAAATAAAAGGAGGATATAGTACTCTTTATGATATATTACCAAGTATAGGAGGAATAATTCAATTAATATATTATATATTTTACTGTATAAATTTTTTATATAATAAATATATTATTATACATGATTGTAACAAATCTTTTTTTAGAAATTATAATTCTGAAGATAAACAAAATAGTAAAACAAAGAAAATATTTTTGAAATATATAAATTCTTTAAGAGATGAATCCCAAAAAAAATATAAAAAAGATATTTTTAAAAGAGAAAGTATATTAAAGCCTAATTTAGAAAAAGAAATAAGATCTCTAAATTTAAATATTGAAATAATGAAAAAAAAGAAACCTAAATTAAAATCAATAAAAACTGAAATAAATTCATGCAAAAAATTATCGGATGAATTAAAAAATAATGATAAGAATATGAATGAATTATCTAATTCAAATGATTTAATGATTTCTTTGCCAAATAATGCTATTAATAATAATTTAAATAATAATATTGCTATTTTTAATAAAAATCAAAATTTATCAATATCTAAGGACAAAGACAAAATAAAAAATAATGAAAATGGTTTAAAGAAAAAAGAGGATTTAAAGAGTTCTTTTCTTCATGAAAGTGATAAAAATAATAATGCTTATTTTCAATTTTCTCATCAATTAAAGGAATTTCTTAATCATAAAAGAAAAACATTTAAAATAGAAATATTAAATGAAAAAATTATAAGCAAATATATTACTTTTTATAATTATTGTATGTCATTTACTGGGAATGAAGAAAGAAAAAGAGGTTTTGAAGTATTAAATAAATTCAGGCAAAAACTTCTTGGAGAGGAGCATTTATTTAGAATAAATATATTTTTATATCATATCGAAAAATATTTCAATATTAAAGAAAAAGAAAAAATTGATATATATGAATTATATGAAAACCTATAATATTATTATTTGAAAAATAATTATAAATCA
>JAGCRW010000110.1 GCA_017964485.1 Muribaculaceae bacterium
CACCGAGATTGCCAACCAGTTCTTCTACGCACGGCGTCAGCAAAAGGTGCAAGGATTCTTCCTATTCTGCGCAAAAGTGTTCAAGGAGAATAAAATCAACCTGCTAGGAAAAATCGCTGAGATGTTCCCAGAACCATCGGTGATTCCATTCTTTGGACGCCAAACTGCAGCCACCCCAACGGCATTGACATCGCTCAAGGCCGATGGAAAGAAACTCACCTGGGAGAATAAGGGAAGTGGCATGCGCTATGTTATCTACAGGATTGAAGCAAAGGAGGCTCACACTCTCGACATAGTTAAAACCAACTCCTACGAGGTTTCTGGCAATGGCTACTATGCCGTGTCGGTCCTCAATGCTGACAACACTGAGAGCACTATAGCAATTGTGAACGTAAAATAACTCTCTCATACGCACAAATAACCCTTTTATGAAAATAAGGTTGCCACTCTATTGGGTGACAACCTTATTTTACTTAATAGTATTGCTTAAAAGATCACATCGTGAGGACGATATTATTCTCCACTGCCAGGCGGCGCATGTTGAGAATAGCATAACGCATGCGGCCAAGAGCAGTATTAATGCTCACATTCGTGCGGTCGGCAATCTCCTTGAAACTCATGTTCTTGTAGTAGCGCATAAGCAGTACCTCGCGCTGGTTGGCAGGCAAGGCGGTAACAAGACGACGCACGTCACTGTGTATTTGGTCAATGATGAGATTGTCCTCGATAGTAGCTTCGCTGAGTTCCTTGCGATTAAGGATGTCAACCTCGGTGGAGTCGCTCGACTGAACATTCTCTGATTTCTCCTGGCGGTAGAAGTCGATGATAAGATTATGGGCAATGCGGGTAATCCAGGCAGGAAAATGCCCGTTCTCTACATAGCGGCCCTGTTTGATTGTCATTATCGCCTTGACAAATGTTTCCTGAAAGATATCGTTGGCAAGATCTTCATCTTTCACCGAGTGAAAGATATAATTAAAGATGCGGTTTTTGTGGCGCTCTATCAGCGCATCAAAAGCCTCATTCTCACCTTCGACATATCTCGCGATGAGTCTATCATCGCTAACGTCTGATAATTTTGTCATTACTTATTATGTGTTGGTTAATAAAGTAATGGTTTTGTCAATAGGCAATATATGTTTAAATGTTTATAAATTATAGGTTTATTGTTTCGTTCTCCTATCAATAGAGTGGAAAACAGGGCAAAATTATAAAAAATCAACCAATCAGCAAAATTTTTTACCGAAAAAATGCAATTTTATGAATTTCCTAACGTTAAAAGCCATCGCATTTAACGACGTTTACGTTTAATATATAGCTTCACAAGGGCATTGATCGCCTTGAAGCCAAGATAGAAATAGTCGGTTTTCTTGAGCATGGAGACTTCTCCCGAATTAAACAGCAATGCCCTCACGCCGTTTTGCGATACATTCTCACGAGTAGATTCATACTTATGGGCCAAGGTCATGCGACTCACCTCGCGCTTGACAAGCCACTTTGCACGACGGCGCTGCAACTCTTCGAGCGTCAGACCTTTCCAGTTGTTATCAGGGACAATAACCACTTGCGATGCGGGAACCGAAGATGGTATATCTACTTTATTTGACATAACTTGAACTATTCTTCGGGAGTTAACAACAATTTAGTAACGAAACGCGTGACGGGATTAATTATCAGCTGTTTGCGATAGCCATAAACCAACAAGGCGAGCAGCGCAACTGCAGCAATGGCAATAACTGCACCTACCCACAAACTTCCGGTGACTGCTATCATCCACTTGGCAAAAGCCCACAGCAGCAGGAGCATCACCCCGGCTCCAAAGATGATAAGTATAGTAACTACTATCGCACGCGACAACAATATCGACAACTTCTCGGCAAGTGTGAGCTTGGAGTATTCTAATTCAAGCTTTGCATGTTCTTTAATGTTGTCAAACAGTTGTTTATAATTCTGTCCTTCCATCACTTAAAATAAAAAATGCTGCACATGACAAAAGCACATCATATTATCATGTGCAGCGTTAATGTAATAAATGCGATTAAGCTAATACAGCGCCATGCTTGCATGAGCATTGCAGGGCGCGAGCATTTTACATAAATATGCTCTTGATGGCAATTATTGCTCAATTTGGGCACTGATCTGGTTTACCAGCTGCTCTACCTCATCATCACTGAAGTCGATGCCTTTCTTCTTGAGCAACTCTTTGATGCGAGTGCGCAAATCTTTGCCACTCTCGGGAGCAAACAGCAATGCCATTGATGCGCCAAGTATTGCGCCTCCTATAAAGCCATACAATAAACTTAGATACTTGATATCTTTCATAATTCCTTGTAAATTAAATTATTTTGAACTCGGTGTTGCTAAAAACTGAAGGAAATGAGTTATTACTCCTCCTTGATTTCCTTGGTAATGTCGTCAATAAGATCGTCCATCTCCTGGTCTTTGAGGTTTATACCTCTCTGTTTCAGAATCTCAGCAATCTTGTTACGAGTTTCTTCGCCCTTGGCAGGAGCAAAAAGGAGACCAACAGCGGCACCTGCTAAAGCACCACTCAATACTGCTAAAATAATGTGTACTGGTTTCATTTCTATTAATATTTTAAGGGTTAATAAAATGTTGCTTCACGCGCGGGCACAATTTGCCCTACCATCGAAAAAGCGGACAAAATTACAACTATTTTTTCAATTACACAAGTTTTTTTTCAAAAAAAATTAATTTTGCTCACTATACTTGATGTGTTTATAGA
>JAGCRW010000111.1 GCA_017964485.1 Muribaculaceae bacterium
AACTGTGGGTAAGAGGCGAAATCTTCCTCATCAGACTATTGTCGGGCCGATGGTCTAAAAAAAGTATTATCTCAAGCACTTAAACTGCCCAAATTATTTCATTATAACTTGAAAAAGCATTAACTTTGCATCATAAAACATAAACTAACCATAAAACAATGAACAACGAGAAATTCAACTTTGACGAGATTATCGACCGTCGCAACACGCACTCTGTGAAATGGGACCAGTGTCCAAGCGATGACGTAATTCCTATGTGGATTGCCGACATGGACTTCAAAGCCGCGCCCTGCATCATGGACGCCCTGAAACAACGCCTGGAGCACGGCGTCTTTGGATATGCCAATGTGCCCGAAGAGTTCTACACATCTATAATCAACTGGTTTGAACGTCGCCACAACTGGAAAATCGACCGCAGCTGGATAGAATACACCACAGGCGTGGTTCCAGCCATCTCGGCGGTACTCAGAGCCGTCACTAAACCTGGCGAGAGAGTGGTTGTATTGACTCCAATTTACAACTGCTTCTTCACCTGCATCGAGAGCAACGGCTGTGAAGCGGTGGAGGTACCTCTCACCTACAATAGCGACTACTCCTACTCTATCGACTACGACGCGCTCGACTGCGCTCTCAGCGACGACAACACTCGCACACTTCTATTCTGCAACCCTCACAACCCAGCAGGACGCGTGTGGCGCAAAGAAGAACTGCTCAAGGTTAATGAAATCTGTCTCAAAAACAAAGTAAAAGTCATCAGTGACGAGATTCACTGCGAGATGATGATGCCAGGCGAGCATTACACACCATTTGCTTCCATCTCACCAGAGGCTCAAGACAACTGCATCACCTGCGGCTCACCGAGCAAGTCGTTCAACATCGCAGGATTGCAGGCAGCCTTTATCGTAAGCAACAACGTGCAGACCGAAGAACAAATCAACTGCGCACTCATCGAGCATCAAGTGTGCGCCATCAACCCCTTCGGTCTCGAGGCGTTCATCGCTGCTTATAACCACGGCGAAAGCTGGATTGAGCAATTCAACGAATACATCGCCGGCAACTTCAAAGTTATGCGCGAGATGATGGAGAAAGAACTACCCGCATTCCACATTACTCCAATGGAAGGTTCCTATTTGGCTTGGATAGATGTCACACCTACTGGCATGACTAGCGCCGAGGTAACTAAGAAACTCCTCGATGACGCTAAGGTTATGGTCAATGATGGAGTCATGTATGGTAAAGCAGGAGATGGTTTCATCCGCATCAACCTCGCTACCCAGCGAGCAGTAGTAGAAGAAGCTACCCGCCGCATCATTAATGCGATGAAATAACCACACTCAACGACATTACAAAAGTGACTGCCAGGTAATTGCCTAGCAGTCACTTTTGTTCATCAATCTAAAGTTTCTACAGAAACTTTATCAGCAGCTTATAGAAATCGCCAGTAGGTATTGCGGTAAATTCAGGGGTAATGCGATGACCCATTTGTGATGACTCGTGGAAGCGCTCTCCCACCAACTCACGATACTGCGGTCTCAGATCACCGAGCACTTCATCATGGTCGCTGCAAATAATATGAGTGACAGAGGTTATATACTTCTCGATGCCACGGAACTCATCAAGGTCAGCAAGCGTACATTTGAAAGTCTGTACACCATCCTCTCTTGGATGATAATACTCTACCTCCTCGCCAATCCCGGATAAAATACTCACACTATTCTCGGGATTGATAGCTGGATTGACAGCAATCTTGGGGATGTCAACCTTGGCACACAGCGTATAATATCCACCTAGCGACGTGCCAGCCAGGATATTAATGTCGTGCTCGGCAATATAATCCTCAATCTTCTTAATCGACTCCACTGGATGATGTGTCACGTCGAATGCGTGAACCTCAACATCATGGTAATTGGCCTTGAGACCGACGATTGTACTACTGCATGCCGAACTCCTGAATCCGTGAATGTAAAGCAGTTTCTTTTTGCTCATAATCATTTCTTGGTAGTCTTTTTAGCAGCAGGTTTCTTAGCTGGCGCTTTTTTCTCTGTTGCCTTCTTTACAGGAGCCTTTTTCTCGGCAAGCTTCTTTGCTGGCGCCTTCTTCTCAGCAGGTTTCTTTGCCGGTGTCTTCTTCTCGGCGGGCTTCTTTGCTGGAGCCTTTTTGGGCTTTGGTTCCGGTTTCTCCGTTGGTTTTGGTTCCTCTTTTGGTTCCTCCTCAACCTTAGGCACGAAATCGCCTGTGGTGTCCATAACGATGTTCTTGCGCAGGAGTTCCACCTCGCGGTTCAGCTCCTCAATCTCATGCTCCTGGTTGCGGATAGTAAGCAATAGTGCATTAAGCTCTTCATTTTCAATTTCCTCGGGGAACTGCTCACGCACACGGATCAAGAAGTCGCTAAGCACGTTCATATAGTTGGTAAACGCTGCGTAGGGCGAATCATAGGGACTGTAATGCGAGTGAACCGAGCCGTCGCTGCTGTGCTTGGTGCACATGTAGTAGAAATGGTCGCTCGCCTGCAGGTAGTTCCAGTCTTGGCGAATGCGCTTGTCTTGAATAAGACGTATTCTCTCACCCAAGCAATAGAGCTTATTGACCGCCTCTTCCTGCAATATGTTACCCATCCACGCACTGGTGTCGCGTGCCTCGTCGGCCCAAGAGATTGGGTGCATTACCGAAAGCTCACTCACCGGTTTCATCTTCGACACCACCTCGCTTGGAGTCATGAACTCGATGCCGTGCTCTGCAGCAAAGCGTGGCA
The DNA here is from genome assembly GCA_017964485.1 of Muribaculaceae bacterium. Taxonomy (GTDB): domain Bacteria; phylum Bacteroidota; class Bacteroidia; order Bacteroidales; family Muribaculaceae; genus Sodaliphilus. Next base: position 2,756 of record JAGCRW010000111.1, read on the forward strand.
ACGCCTTCATAAACTCAAAGATACCACTCTCTCGTGGCTGCAGCTCGCCAAAGGTCTCATAGTTCATAAACAGGTTTATGAGCATCTCCTCATCGGGCAGCGTGGCAATCCAGTTGATGTATTTGTCGGCAGTCAACGGATAAGCCGCCCACTCGGGATTACTGAAGCGGAACGAGATGTCGTCACTTAGCTTGGAGTTCTTGAGCAGCAGTCTAAGTTTTGGTGCCGAAGCGGCTTTGTAGAGATAATTTGGCGACTTCCATCCCAGAATGTGCTTAGCTCCGTCGGTGATAGCGCCCTTGAAACCCATCGACGCCACCATAGCGGCGATATCGTCGTTATAAATCAACTCGGTGTTACGGAACACCTTTGGACGCTGGCCAAAGAGCTGATAGATTTTCTCATCGTGAGCCTTCACCTGAGCGATAAACTCCTCAGGATCAACGAGCGACGAGAGTGAGTGGGCGTAAGTCTCGCTGAGGAACTCCACACAGCCAGTGTCGGCAAGGTCCTTCATTGAATCGATAAACTCGGGCACATACTGCTCTAGTTGCTCAAGAGCCGTGCCACTGATTGAGAACGCCACCTTGAACTTCTTGCCATTAGCCTTAATCATGTCGAGCAACATCTCGTTGGCTGGCAAGTAAGAACGCTGCGCTATGCGAGTGATGATGTCGTCGTTGGCGAAATCATCATAGTAGTAATGGTCGTTACCAATATCGAAGAAACGATAAGTCTTCAGGCGGAACGGCTGATGTATCTGAAAATAGAAACAGATTGATTTCATGTTACTTGATATATTTTGTGGTTGATAATTATCTATTTATTAAACGCTTGTAGATGTCGATAACTTTAGCGCCTGCCTTGTCCCATGTGATTTGGTTCACCTCTTCAAGGCCCTGCTCACGCAACTGGTTGTACATGGCGGGGTACTTGATGATTGAGTAGATGGCGTCGGCAATGGCGTTAGTATCCCAGTAATCTACCTTTATAACATTGTTAAGAATCTCGGCACAACCGCTCTGCTTAGAGATGATTGATGGCACGCCCATCTGCATCGCCTCAAGCGGAGAGATGCCAAACGGCTCACTCACCGATGGCATGATATACACGTCGCTTGCTTTGAGCATCTCATACACCTGCTTGCCCTTGAGGAAGCCTGTAAAGTGGAAACGACCAGCGATGTGGCGGCGGGCTGCAAGACGAATCATCTTCTCCATCATGTCGCCGCTGCCAGCCATTACAAACTGCACGTTACGCACCTTTTGCAGTACCTGCCAAGCAGCATCTACGAAGTATTCTGGTCCCTTCTGCATAGTGATGCGTCCCAAGAAAGTGACAACCTTCTCATGCTTGGGTGGAACCTCAAGGTCGAGCAGTTCCTGACTCAGTGGCTCCACGGCATTGTGCACTGTGGTTACTTTATCGGGGCTGATGCCATACTTTTCAATCACCGTCTTTCGGGTGAGGTCGCTCACAGTGATGATATGATCGGCATTGTTCATGCCGTCTTTCTCAATACCAAACACCGTGGGATTCACATTGCCGCGACTGCGGTCAAAGTCGGTTGCGTGAACATGAATCACCAGAGGTTTGCCTGTCACCTGCTTTGCGTGGATGCCAGCAGGATAAGTGAGCCAGTCGTGAGAGTGTATCACGTCACATTCCACCGTGCGGGCTATCACACCTGCCACAATCGAATAGTTGTTGATTTCTTCTAGCAGGTTGTCGGGATAGCGACCTGAGAATTCAATGCAACCCAGGTCATTGGTATTCATGTAGTTGAAGTCGCTGTAGATATGGTCACGCAAGTCATAATAGGTCTGCGGATCGAGCACCTTGCCAATGCGTCCTTCCACATAGTCCCAGTTCACATCGCGCCAAGCCACAGGAGTGGTATTGGCACCAATGATTCGGGCGAAGTCTTTGGGTTCATCGCCCCAGGGCTTGGGAATGACAAACGTGATGTCCATGTCGCCACATTGCGCCATTCCCTTTGTAAGACCAAAACTTGCTGTTCCCAATCCTCCCAAAATGTGCGGAGGAAATTCCCAGCCAAACATTAAAGCCTTCATATATCGTATTAGTTTTTATGCATTTATAACTCCAATATTCTTAAACAAGCGCAGCACTCTGAGCACGCCACCCACATTGGGCGCATAGCTCACCGCTCCACGGCCAATGAATGGCGGATTGCCGTCGTAGAGCTCCGACAGGGTGCCAATGCCGCCCTGCGACATCTCGTCCTCAAAGCCTATCATCATGCGCTCGATAAACGACGCTCCGTTGATGCCAAACACCTTAATATAGGCATCGGTATAGAAGCCCATAAGCCACGGGCGTGCCGAGCCGGCATAGTATGCCACCTCTCGTTCTTCGGGATTGCCAAGGTACCAAGGTTTGTAGCCCCAACTCTTAGGACTCAAAGTGCGCAAACCCTTAGGTGTGAGCAACTCGCGAGTCACCACGTCAAGCAATTTCTTGCGTTGGCGACGGTCGAGTGGCGAGTAGTCAAGACCAGCAGCAATTATCATATTTGGGCGCACGCTTGGGTCGGCGTAGTCGCCATCCACATAGTCATAAAGATAGCCATAATCGTTGAGGAACATATCAACGAATGCAGGTTTTGTCTTGTCGCTAATCTTTTTGAGTGATGCAATATAATCTTGCTCAGTCTCCACGTCCTCAAACAAATCCTGAGCAAACATCAGTGAGTTATACCACAGAGCGTTAAACTCGACCAGATAACCAGTGCGAGGCACCATTGGCGAACCGTCGGGGTGAGTAGAATTCATCCACGACATAGGTTTCTTTGTACCCTCGGTGCTAACAAGTCCGTTGCGCTCAAGGTGAAGATTCGGATGCTTTCCGTCAATGATATGAGCGAGCATCGCCTTCACGAGGTCGCCATAGCGCTCACGAGCAACATGGAAACCAGCGTCCTTAGCATATTCCTGCAGCGACCATATTGCCCAAAGGGGCACGTCGGGTAAGTCTATGCCCATAAGGTGCTTGTCGAGAGAACCGTCAGCGATAAAACGCAGCAACGCGTCTTTTGCGGTATCCATAATCTTCTCGAAATCAGGACGATGATGATTGGATATTGTGCAGCCTGGCAACGCAATGAACTCGTCGCGAGCACGAATCTTAAACCAGGGATAGCCAGCAAGGATATAGTTGCCGTCGGCATTGGTCAGATAGAACTGCTTAGCGCTGTTTTTGAGACAGTTGTAGAAACTTGTGCGAGGAGTGCGTGACTGCACCTCATCCTCATGCATTCGGGCGAGGTTGCGGGTGTTTACCTCGTCGATACCTGCCGAGAAAATCAGCGGCTCGCCCTTCTTTATTTCTATCTCGAAATAGCCTGGAACATAGAGATCCTCGGTGTAAGGAATGCCGCGCTCCATGTCCTTGATATACTCTATGCCTTTGTACCAGTGCGGATCATAGACAAAATTAGGTTTGTGGTTGAACTGCATGTAGAGCGTGGGATAGCCGTCATACATGCAAGTGGCGATGCCGTTGTGTACTTCACGATACTCACGACTGGCTACCGAGTTCTCCACACACAAGTCGTTGGCATTACGGAACGCCAAGAACGGGCGGAACTGAAGTGTGGTCTTGGAGTGAGCATCCACCAGCGTGTAGCGGATTAGGATGCGGTTCTCGTTGGTAATGAAAATCTTCTCGCGTTTTAAGATCACACCACCCACACGGAAGAGGTGGGAAGGCACACGCTCGCAATCATACTCGCGGATGTACTTGTGACCATTGGGACTATACACATTGCCCTTGTAGCGGTGCAGGCCCAGATTGAACGGCGCACCATGCTGAATTACCGTCTCATCGAGCGACGAGAGCATCACATGGCTATTGTCATCAATCTCTGGAATGGGGATCACCAGCAAGCCGTGCTGCTTGCGGGTGTTGCACCCCACAATAGTGGTGCAATGATAAGCCCCCGATTGATTTGTCCTGAGAATCTCTTTGGTAAGAGACTGCTCAAGATTTATCATCAAGTTTTTATCAAATTTTAAATAGCTCATTAAGTAATATGTGTAATGGTTAATAAGTTTCTTTTCTTTACAGTAAACAGCAGTTTTCAGTAATCGTAACAAATTTACAGCTTTTCGGCTAAATAAGCAAACTATTTTCAATCTTTTTTTCAACAAGTGCTATTTTTAGGAATATAAAGGTCTATATCAAACAAAATTTCATTAACTTTGCATTTTAATAACGATATCAACACAAAAACTCAATGAATATGAAGGTTCGCAGAATTTTTACTTTATTAATTGTGGCGTTAGTGGCTCTTGCAGCCAATGCCAATCTGGATGGCACGCGGTTTGTGGATATTGACCGTGATCAGACCATCACAGTAACAATCATCAACCCCTATATCCTGAAAGTGGATGTAAAGCCAAATTCATGGAATGGAGAGCGGCTGCCATCGCTTGTAAGGAAGGAAATAACTGATCTGAAAGTGGCAATGCTTGACCAAGAGCAATATGTGATGCGCACTAGTAGCGGCATGAAAACTTTTTATGATGAGGACCTACACAGCCTTACTATAAGCTGTGGCAAAACATTCTTTATCACCGACCTGTGCGACCGCACACTGCATGGCACACTGCGGCTGCTGCACACCGGCAAGGAGTCGTTCTACGGCGCTGGCGAGCGTGGATACTCACTCAACCTTGCTGGCGACACGCTCATCAACTACAACAAGCAGAACTACGGCTATGTAAGTGGCGAAACACGCATCAAGCAGATGGGCATCACCATGCCGTTCATTATCTCCTCAAAGGGCTACGGCATCCTGTTTGATGATTTCTGCAAATCATCGCTCTACATTGGCGAGGAGGGTATCGAGTATAAAACCACTAGTCCTCAACCTATCTCCTACTACGTCATCAACGGCAATGGCAAGGTGGAGAACGTGGTGAAGAACTTCACTTGGCTTGTAGGCCGTCAAGAACTGCCACCGCTGTGGACGTTGGGATATATCACCTCTAAATATGGTTATCACGACCAGCGTGAGAGCGAGGGCGTGGTTGATACTCTCAAGACCATGGGCTATCCACTCGATGGCATTGTGTTTGACCTTTACTGGTATGGCAAGGAGCAGGACATGGGTCGCCTGGAGTGGGACAAGACACAGTGGCCCGACCATCGTGGAATGCTCAATAACTTTAAAGATAAAGGCGTGAATGTTGTGACTATCTCACAACCTTACGTGCTAACCAATGGACGTGCCATCGACAACTACCGTGAACTTGATCCCAAGGGCATGTTCTGCAAGACCGACGGCACCAATAAAACCCAAACCGTGACAATCTGGGTGGGAAGCGGAGGCATGTTTGACGTGTCTAACCCAGACACCCGCCTGTGGTTGCGCAACCGCTACAAATCGCTCACCGATGAAGGCGTTACTGGTTGGTGGGGCGACCTAGGTGAGCCCGAGGTGCATCCTCAGGAAATTCGTCACTACAACGGCCTTACTGCCGAGCAGTACCACAACTTCTACGGCAACGAGTGGAGTCGAATCATTTACGAACTCTTCAAAGAGGACTATCCCGACCGCCGACCCATGATTATGATGCGCGCCGGGACTGCGGGACTGCAACGCTATTCAGTGTTCCCCTGGTCAACCGACGTGTCACGCTCGTGGGGAGGTTTCCAACCTCAGGTAACCATCATGCTCAACTCAGGCTTAAGCGGACTGGGCTACATGTCGCACGATGTGGGTGGTTTTGCCCTTGATGAGAATAAGAAGCGCGATGGCGAACTCTATATCCGTTGGCTGCAACTGGGATTGTTCTCACCTGTGCTGCGCACCCATGCACAAGGTATCGCCGAGCCTTATCACTACACCGAGTTTGGCGACCTGCCACTGCGCATCATCCGCGAGCGTTATCGCTGGCTACCATACAATTACACACTTGCCTATGAGAATGCTAGCCAGGGTCTGCCTCTGGTGCGTCCACTAGGTTTTTATGAGAGCGACAATCACATTAACCGCTTTGACAATATCAGCGACCAGTATCTTTGGGGCCGCGACGTGATGGTGGCACCCGTGATGAAGCAAGGCGCCACTAGCCGCGACATCACCTTCCCTGAGGGCACTTGGGTGGACATCAATATCCCAAGCAACCGCTACAATGCTTACACAACCATCAGCTATGACGCTCCACTCAAGGTGCTGCCGCTCTTCGCACGCGCCGGAGCCTTCATTCCACAAGCCAACTACAAGGCGGGTAAGATAGAAAACGTGGGCGACTACAACCCAAGCAAACTCGACATCGTGTACTATCCTAGCAACGAGCCGTCGGAATATACCCTATTTGACGACGACCTCACTAGCACTGGCAACCTCGCCGATGGCAAGCACCGCCTTATCCACTTTGCCGCTGCTCCACAAGGCAATGCCTGCACCATCACCATCAAGGGCGAAGGCGCAGGAACACCAGCAAAGAAGGAATATCGCCTAGTTATTCCTGGTCTGGAAGTTAAACCCGAAAAAGTCACAGTCAACGGCAAAAAAGCCAAGATGACCTATGACAAGACCATTCCAACACTGACAATACCCCTTACTATCAAAGACATCAACACCACGACAACTGTGGAGATAGACTTTTAAGTTTAATCGCAAATAATTAAATATAAACGCATCTCAGTATTGGGATGCGTTTTGCTTTGTATTCGTGAATGAAACACCTAGAATGTGAAGTGTAGCTGGATTCTCACGCCGCTGCGGTTGATATTGGGGTTGTCGCGATAATTTAGGCGCCACACGTAATCCACTCTCAAGAATGTAAGGATATTGTCAAGACCGACACCTATTTCCATATAAGGTCGCTTGCCCATCTTCAGGCAGTCGGCATTGGTGGGGAACTGTAGCAGCTCGGGGTGCTGAGCAGGGTCGTTTTTGTCGGTTAGCTTACCCCATAATCCACGGAAGGACACCACTTCGCGCATCTTCAGCTTCTTGATTAAAGGTATGCGGTTAAGTATAGCGCCATTAATCCAATAGGTCACATCCCAAGACATGTATTGGTCGTTTACAAACTCCATTGCATTCATCAGCGCGAACGACTCGGGCTGAATGGTATAAGACAGGTTGGTGTTAGGTAGCAATAATTCAGGATAAGGTACTGTGCTCCAAACTTTTCCTGCCTTGAGGATGATGTCGGTATAACCGAATGCCGAGAACCAGAAGCGTTTTTGAATGCCAGCCTCAGTCTTGTTGATGGTGTAGTCGCTGCCCATGAAGCCACGCGGCATAAAGGTGTGCGACAATGTAAACACGGGAGCATCCTGATTGATAGGGATACGGAACGAGCGAGTCTGGTAAAATTTCTCACCTGGAGCATAACGCAGAGTGACGTTGAATCCTGCAGTGTTGTAATGCCCAAACTCATTGCCGTTGCCATCGACAAAAGGCAGGAACCGAGATGCCTCATGGCGCTGGTGCAATACCGATGCAGTGAATGAGAATCCCGACTGAGTCTCAAGTTTGTATTCCAGTGTAGTCTCACGCAGGTAAATCATCTTATCGTCTTTTTGACGCCTGAGAGCCAGAAACACATTGTCGGGGTTAGTATAAAGGTAATGCTGTCCCAGTTTATCAACGTCATAGCGATGCATCAGCCTCAACGAGTTGACTGGAAACTCATTGGGATGTCTCTTCTTGTCGATGAACGAATACTCTAGCTGCCCCATGTACTTGAAACGCTCATCACCGAAGCCATAGGCAACATAAAACTTTCCAAACCATCGCGGGTGGAGTTTTGCCGTTGTCATGCCCCCTACCCTTAGGCGCAAGCCCTCAAGCGAATTTCCACTGATAAGTGTGTTCATGGGACCTATGTCAAAACGGCTCTCTTTAGCCATGGAATTAGTGTTGATGTAACCACTAACCAATGTTACTACCACTTTCTCGCACCAATAGAACAGTTTGGACTTGCGAAGGCGTGCAAGCATATCCTTGACGGTGTGCTCGTTTTTAACAGCCACAACAGGACGGTGGGCGACCCAGTAGTTCTCGTCTTGCACCTTAACCTGGCTAGTCACCACCTCGGCATCACCTTCAAAGATTGTCATATCCTTAGGCTGCTTAAAATTGTGGCCATCATAGAAAGTCTGCCTTCGCCCATAAAGTTCGGGCGTCTTTGGAGCAATCTGCAACTCCACCATCACATCATCACGCACCTTCAATCTAGAGCCATCAGGAGCCTTGATATAGTCCTGCTCAAGATATACTTGCTTCACATAGTTAAGATTAATTGTGCGGGGCACGTTCATCTTAATATTGGAGATGAACATTGTGGTATCATTGGCAGGGACATAAAGACGCCCTGTGAAGCCGAAAGTCTCAGTTGTAAATGGTGTGAACGACAGCTCATAGCACTGCAAGCCATTAACCATCACGGTGTCGAGATAATACTTATAGAAATCGGTGCCGATGCTTGAGAGCGGACTCACGAAACGGTTCTGCATGAATGTGATGTCATTGCTAAAAATGTCTATCTCACGAAATATATCATCGATGAACTTCTTGATACTCTCGGTGTCGTGCTGGTCGTCTATGCCGGCATGGTTGGTTGCCATCACCACTTCGCGATGTGTTGCCGGCGACTTGCGGTAGTGCTCATGTGAAACCTTCTCCTGGATGGATAACGGCAGTATCATCTTGCCGGTGACATCACAGGTGTCGATATATTCTTTCAAAAACTTGAAATTCTGGGCAATCAGATTCTTTGTACTCTCAGAGTTGAAATTATTAAGACCAAACGACACCTTTTCATATTTGTCGTAGTTATAATAGTCATGGTCTTTGGGATTATACAAGTTGCGCCGTGCCCGCAATTTCTCGACAAAAGCGACAGCAGGATTGCCCTTCTTTACATATTTAGCAGTCTTCTTGACTATAACCTCGTTGAGCATCACGGTCGTAGGTACAAGTTTGATTTCCAGTTCAGTATACTTACCCAAAGGCACCTTAAACTCTTTAGGCTGATAACCAGTTACATCAACCCGCAACTTATCAAACTTCACCCCTGTAACAATGGTGAAGCCGCCTTGATCATTGGTCAAAGCGCCAGTCTGAGAACCAATAAGGAATATCTGCGCATAGGGCATCCCCTCGCCAGTAATCGAGTCGGTGACCACTCCCTTGATGCGGGTATAACCATCTCCTGGCTGTTGTCCATGAGCCGCCAGCGCGATGAACATCGCCAACAAAAGCAAGATATACCCTTTAATCCCTCTCACTTATTACTTTTTACTTAAAAGAGCAACATTCTCAACATGGTGAGTGTGTGGGAACATATCCACTGGTTGTACGGCATCTACTCGATATTTCACATCGAGCATCGCGATATCTCGGGCTTGAGTGGCTGGGTTGCAGCTCACATACACAATGCGCTGTGGCTCAGCGTCGAGAATCACGCGCACTACATCCTCGTGCATTCCAGCGCGTGGCGGGTCAACTATCATCACATCGGGGATGCCGTGCTTAGCCACAAACTCTCCAGTGAGCACGTCTTTCATATCACCTGCAAAGAACTTGGTGTTGTTGATGCCGTTAACCTCAGAGTTGAGTTTTGCGTCCTCAATCGCCTCGGGAACATATTCAATACCAATAACTTCACGCGCCTGACGTGATACGAAATTGGCTATAGTGCCAGTTCCGGTATATAGGTCATAGACAAGCTCGTTGCCAGTGAGCTGAGCAAAATTGCGTGCCACTTTATAGAGTTCATAGGCCTGCTCGCTATTAGTCTGATAGAACGACTTTGGTCCTACTCTGAACTTCAGCCCTTCCATTTCCTCCTCGATATAGTCGCGGCCGCTGTAAAGGATAAATTCCTGGTCATTAAGCGAGTCGTTGACCTTGAGGTTAATGACATACATGAGCGAGGTAATCTGCGGGAACCGCTCTTTCAAAGCCCCCATCACATCGTCGATGGCGTCCTTGTTGTCCTCGCTGAACACCACCACAAGCATCAATTCACCAGTACTTGCAGTGCGCACCATCATCATGCGCATAAAGCCCACGTTGTTGCGTATGTCATAGAACGTGTAGCCACGCTCCTGGGCATAGTCACGAAGGAAAAGGCGAATCTGGTTGCTGATGTCATCTTGAAGCCAGCATTTCTCGATGTTGAGCACCTTGTCGAAGCCGCCTGGAATGTGGAAACCCACAGCGTTGCGATTGGGAAACTCTACCCCACTCTGCATCTGCTCAGTAGTGAGCCAGCATTTGTTGGAGAAGGTAAACTCGAGTTTGTTGCGGTAGAAAGTGGTCTTCTTAGAGCCAAGAATTGGCGTGATTTCAGGCAGTGGAACCTTGGCAATGCGCTCCAGGGCATCGACCACCTGCTGCTGTTTACAACGGAGTTGGTATTCGTAAGGCAGATGCTGCCATTTGCAGCCACCACACACACCAAAGTGCTGGCACATTGGCTCTACGCGCAGTTCGCTTGGTTTCACCAGGTCTTGAATCACGCCCTCGCAAAAACTGTGTTTCTTGCGAGTTATCTTCACATTGGCGATGTCGCCTGGCGCGCCATAAGGCATGAACACCACCATGTCGTTCCAGCGTCCCAAGCTCTTGCCCTCGGCCGCCACCGCTGTTATCTCAAAATCCTCAAGCAGAGGTAGATTTTTCTTCTTTCCCACAATATATATAATGTGATTATTGAATTTTTGTGCAAAAATAACGAGAATTTTCCTAATAGTACGCTCTTTGAGGGAATTATTTACATCTTATAGTCTGCACTCTCGGTATAAAGCAACAAAATCCCTCCAATTTCGCAGAATTGGGGGGAACAAGGATTCTTTATGTCAATGCGATTATGCTCTTCTAAATACCGACACAATGGGTGACAAGGTGAGCATAATGGTCACTGCAATAGCGACAACATAGTAGATGATGTCGCGCACTGTGATGACGGTGTTGTCGTTGAAAACCAACGTCCATATCCAATATCCAACGCACACCAGCACAGCGGCAAGATAGCACATCCAAGCAAAATGCAGCGCCGAGTTGTTTTTCTTGGCTGGCAGCTTATGCATCACGCGGTGGGTGAACCACTCGTTGGGATCAGCATCCCAAGCCTCCTGCTTGAGCAATTTGCCCAGTTCTATGTCTTTATTGTCTCTCATATTCAGTTCTTTGTTTTTAGTTCTTAAGTTATTCTTTTTCAGATGAGTCGCACTTAAAACTTAAAACTTAACACTTAACACTTATTACTTATTTAGCGTTTTAGCCATTTTCTCTTTTGCTCGATGCAAGTGTGACCTTAATGTGTTTTGGTTCATACCTGTAATTGTCGCTATCTGCTTGACTGGCAGGTCATCGATATAGAAAAGCGTAACCACTGTGCGCTCAATCTCCGTGAGCTGTGCCATGGCGGTTTTCACATCCATCGATATTTCGCTCGAGTCAATAGGACTTGACATTTGTTCGGGAGCATTTTCGAGGTCACTGGTGGGATGCAGGCTACGCTTGTAACTATAAAACTCGTTGTATCCAATGCGGAACAGCCATGTGCCAAAACGTGCCATTCCCCTGAAATTGCGAAGCTCTAAGTAGGCCTTGACAAATGTCTCCTGTGCCAAGTCGTCGCTCAAATACTCATCGCCCAAAGTGAGATTCATGAAGAACCGCCTCAGTCGAGGCTGGTAGGCCTCGACGAGCGTGCCGAAAGCGCGCCTGTCGTCGGCAAGCACGCATCGGGAAATAAGTTTCAGTTCTTCAACTTTGGATAACACAGTTATTAAGTGTTAAGTGTTAGGTTATAAGTGTTAAGTGTCGCTGGGGATTCCTAAACTCTATTGTTTGGGTCAAACTCTGGTGGTGTGGGTGGCGTATATTGTGATGGTTGCTGCGGTGGGTATTGCTGCCACTGTTGCTGGTCCCCTTGCTGCGGTTGCTGTGTCCACTGCTGTTGTTGCGATTGCTGCGTCCACTGCTGTTGCTGCCACTGGTTGTTGAAGTTCTGCTGCTCCTGATAGGTGATGAAGAGTTTGCCAAGTCCAATGAACACCACTATTACCATAAGGGCCGCGATTGGCGTTGCACCCAAAATCCAGAAGAATAACAGTAGTCCAAGTCCCCAAGCTGTAATCTTGATGCCTTTCTTGAATGGAGTCCAGTCGGTGATGTTATTGAGAGGATTGCTGCTCTGTCCATAGTAGGGAGGTGTCGTGCCTGGTGCCGGTTGTGGCGCGTTAGGATCGGCAGGAGGGGGAGTCACCTGTGTGACATATACGTTTGTGGGTTGTTGTGGCATGCGCTGCGAGTGCTTCCCAAAGAACTCGTCGGGCAATGGATAACCTGCCTGAATGGCGCGGTCAACGGTATTGTACTTGCGGCGGCGGTGCATGTAGTAGAACAGCAGCGAGAAGAACACAATACATACTATTGCTATGGCGAAGATTCGTGCAACGTCTTCGGCAAGGTCCATGCCCCGCTGTGCCATCTTGTTCACATTCTCAGAGTCAAGCTCTATGGTCTCATCTGGCGTGACGCTGAGCACAGTGTCATCGAGATGCTCGTTGATGATGCGGCTTAGGTCACTTATATTCACTTCTACAGAATTGCCATTGGCGTCCTTCACTACTATGCCGTCTTTGGTGAGTTTCACCTTGTCGGTGACGTTGGTCTCGCTTTCATCACCAGCAGCAGCATCTTGCTCGGTTTTCTCTTGCTTAGAGACATTTTCCGTCGTCTGCTCGGTAGCGACTTTCTTCTTGTCGCCATTTTTCTCGGGTCCAGCCTGGGCAGCGGTTAGTGCCAGCACTGCCACAAGCATTGTGATAATGATTTTTTTCATATTCTTGAGTTTTTTGTTTTTCTTGATGGGTTTGTCAAATCCATGCCAAAATTAATTGTTTTCATGCATTAGACGCAACATCATGAGCAAAATGTTGCACCGAGATTAGATTTTTTTTGAAAAAAGTGATTTTTTTACTCTACAATAAATTATTGTACGCGTACTATGTGACTACAAACTCGTAAAAAAAGAGGGATTCACTGCGTGCATCCCTAGCGCTCCCGCGGGGTTCCAAACAAAAGCGATAAAACTAGCACTAACGTGCAGGTTGTTTTTGTTTGCTCATGTTCACTCAAGCAAGCTTGGGCATCAGGGATTCACTGCGTGCATCCCTGGCGCCCCCGCGGGGTTCCAAACAAATCATCTGGGCTGGCCCTATGGGCTTTCAACTTTTTTGCTTTATGTCTCTTATAGTAAACTCTAATACAAAGAGCAAAAAAAGACTGGTTGAGAAATTTCTCAACCAGCCCAGATGATTTGCGGAAAGAGAGGGATTCGAACCCCCGGTGCCTCTCGGCACGCCGGTTTTCAAGACCGGTGTAATCGACCACTCTACCATCTTTCCGAAGACCTCTTTTCACGCTTGAAAAGTGGGTCAAAAACCTGTGTTCTCGTTTTTGACGGGTGCAAAGTTACAACGAAGTTTTAAATCCTGCAAGAAAAATAGATTTTTTTTGAATTTTGCCTGCAATTTTGCCTCTTGTTGATAACTTGATAGCATATTTTTCACATTATTACTATTATATATGAAAATTAATTTGTAACTTTGTAAGTTAAAATTACAATGCTTGGAAAATCATAACACTTAAAATAAGAAACGACGATGAAATTCAACATTCAAAGCAAACTGTTATTCACTCACTTGCAGGCTGTGAGTAAAGTGGTTAACTCAAAGAACACCATCACCATTCTCGACAATTTCCTGTTCAACCTGAGCGGCAACACACTGGTGATTACCGCTAGCGACCAGGAGACCACCCTTACCACCACAGTGGAAGTGACCAACGCCGAGGGCAGTGGCAAGTTTGCCGCTGGCGTGAAAGAGCTCCTCGATATGCTCAAGGAGATTCCCGACCAGGGTCTGGCATTTGATATCAACGACCAGAACCTTGCCATCAACATCGACTACCTCAATGGTCAGTTCAACTTCATTGGTATCAACGGCAACGAGTTCCCCACCAAGGCACAGAGCGAAGAGGAGCAGAAGACCTTTGTCCTCCCTGCCGAGAAAGTGGCACGCGGCATCCAGCAGACAGTTTTTGCTGTAGGCACTGAGTCGCTTCGTCCAATGATGATGGGTATCTACTGGGACATCAAGCCCGAGGAGATAGCCTTTGTCTCTACCGACACACACAAGCTGGTGCGTTTCCGCGAGCTGAACCTTAACACTGGTCTGGAGCAGTCGTTCATCCTGCCCACCAAGCCCGCCACTATCCTTGCCAGCATTCTCGACAAGCAAGAGGGCGACGTGAAAATCACAATCGACTCTAAGAGCGCAACCTTCGAGAGCGAGGAATACACAATGTCATGCCGTTTCGTCAATGGTCGTTATCCCAACTACAACTCGGTAATCCCTCAGGACAACCAATACACCCTCACAATCGACCGCATGACCATGCTCACCGCCATCAAGCGCGTGTCGGTGACTGCAAGCCCTGGCGGTCTCGTGAAGTTTGACCTTAAGGAGAACCAAATCCACCTCTCGACTCAAGACATCGACTTCTCTAAGTCGAGTGAGGAGGTTGTTGCCTGCGACTACAACGGCTCGGAGATGCTCATTGGCTTCAACGACGACAACATCATCGACGTGCTCAACAACATAGGCCACGACATGGTGACCATTGAGCTGATGGATCCTTCTCGCGCCGGCATCTTCAAACCCGCCGAGCAACGCGAGAACGAAGACCTGCTCGTTCTCCTCATGCCAATGATGGTGATGGCATAAATAATTTAAACTGTATATAAGTTGCCTAGAAAGCCTCTATTTCTAGGCAACTATTAATATTGAGACTATGCAACTGAATCTAAAACGCCCCATCATCTTCTTCGACTTGGAGACTACAGGGTTGAGTATCACCCAAGACAAGATTGTTGAGATTTCAATCATCAAGGTTTATCCCGACGGCCACGAGGAAGAGAAGACTCGCCGCCTCAACCCCGAGAGGCACATTCCAGAGGAAGCCACCGCCGTGCATGGCATTACCGACGAGGATGTGAAAAACTGCCCTACTTTCAAGCAGGTGTCAAAAAGTCTAGCACAGATTTTTGAGGGCTGCGACATTGGCGGCTTCAACAGCAACCGCTTCGACATCCCGGTGCTTTCGCAGGAGTTTTTCAACGCGGGCATCAAGTTCGACTTCAACAAGTGCAAGTTCATTGATGTGCAGACCATCTTCCACAAGATGGAACCGCGCAACCTTATTGCTGCCTATCAGTTCTACTGCGGCAAGGACCTTAAAGACGCCCACTCGGCATCTGCCGACACTCGCGCAACCCTTGAGGTGCTGAAAGCCCAACTCGACCGCTATGGCGACCAGTTGCAGAACGATGTGGAGTTCCTGTCAGATTATTCAAGCAAAACCCGCAATGTGGACCTTGCTGGTCGCGTCGTCCGCAACGATGAGGGCGTGGTGGTCTTCAACTTTGGCCAGCACAGGGGCAAAAGCGTGGAAGAAGTGCTCACCAAGACTCCACAATACTTAGACTGGATTCAAAACAGCGACTTCGCCGAGGATACCAAAAACGTGCTCCGCGAAATCTACATCAAGATGAAACAGCGCAACAGCCAAGGAACGATACAATTTAAGTGATAAAGCGCTTCGCGCTGATTGGTGTTGCTGCGCAACGATTAGAGATTAGGGACTCTACTTAACACTTAAAACTTAACACTTAAAACTTAACACTTTACACTTATCATAGAATGTTGAAAGGCAAAAACATAATCGTGGGAATCACTGGCGGCATCGCTGCCTATAAGACCGCATCGCTGGTGCGCCTCTTTGTTAAGGCGGGCGCCAACGTACAAGTGATAATGACGCCTAACGCAAGAGAGTTCATCACGCCTGTAACCCTCTCTACGCTGAGCGGCAACCCTGTTATCAGTGAGTTCTTTACCGCCAATACTGGTCAGTGGAACAGCCATGTGGACTTAGGCCTCTGGGCCGATGCTATGGTCATCGCCCCCGCTACAGCCTCGACCATCGCTAAGATGGCGCATGGAGTGGCCGACAATATGCTCGTGACGACCTACCTCTCGGCAAAGGCACCAGTCTTTGTCGCTCCAGCGATGGACCTCGACATGTTCAAGCATCCCACTACTACCCATAACCTCGAACTTCTGCGCAGTTATGGCAACCACATCATCGAGCCAGCCGCCGGCGAACTCGCCAGCCACCTGATTGGCAAGGGACGCATGGAAGAGCCCGAGAAGATTTTCGAGGTGCTCGACAACTTCTTCGCTCAAGGCCAAGACCTTGCGGGCAAACGTGTTATGATTACCGCTGGTCCCACCTACGAGAAGATTGACCCCGTGCGCTTTATCGGCAATTTCTCGTCGGGGAAGATGGGATTTGCCCTCGCCGAGGAGTGCGCTGCTCGTGGCGCTGAGGTCACATTGATTGCTGGACCAGTATCCCTCAAAACTTCATCGCCTGCCATACGCCGCATCGATGTGATGAGCGCGCAAGAGATGCACGACGCGGCTGTCAAGGAGTTTGACAAGAGCGACGTGGCAATACTCTGCGCCGCAGTCGCCGACTACACCGTGGAGAACGCTGCCGACCACAAAATCAAGCGTGAGAAGGACGAGATCCCCGTTATCCGCCTCAAGAAGAATCCCGACATCGCTCGAGCTATCGGCGAGATGAAGCGCCCAGAGCAAGTGACTATTGGCTTCGCCCTTGAGACCGACAACGAGGTGGAGAACGCCATCGGCAAATGCCAGCGCAAGAACCTCGACTTCATCGTCCTCAACTCACTTCAGAACAAGAACGCAGGCTTCCAGGTCGACACCAACGTCATCACCATCATCACCAGCGACGGCAAAAAATTGGACTATCCCTGCAAACCCAAAACCGAAGTCGCCAAAGACATCATCAATGTCCTTAGCAACGACTACCTGAAATAATACAAGGTTTTTGAGACAAGTAAAACAGCCGAAGGCTGACCTTTGGGTAACCCCCTTTTGACGCTGTGGAGCGAGCGATAGCGAGCGTAAAAAGCGTCAAAGGGGGGTATAGACTACTACCAATACGTCGCCAGCGGCGACACCCTTGTTTAGCGGACAATAATATATTAAAATCTGTGTTCTACACCCACGTATCGGGGCCCAATTATCCCTAAAAAGTAGGATATTGGAAAATCAGAAAATTCAGATAATTCAGTTGTTTCTATTATAATCTGTGTTCTACACACACGTATCAGGGCCCAATTATCCCTAAAAAGTAGGATATTGGAAAATCAGAAAATTCAGATAATTCAGTTGTTTCTATTATAATCTGTGTTCTACACCCTCGAATCGGGCCCCAATTATCCCTAAAAATAGGATATTGGAAAATCAGAAAATTCAGATAATTCAGTTGTTTATATTTTAATCTGTGTTTTCTACCCCCGAATCGGCCCTTATGCCGTCTGTGGGATGATGACGGTGTGAATTGTGTCGATGTATTTGGCGAGTGGCTGCATATAGGGCAAGAAAACCGACAGCCTCTCGTCAAACGGTGATTCGTTCACTACAATCTCTTTGGTGATATCACCGTTCTCGCACACGTATGAGATAATCGTCATCAAGAAGTCTTCTTGATCAGCGTTCAACTCATTTCCTGAGATGAACTCCGAGAACCTACGCACGGCGTTCTTCCTGTCAATTCCTAATATTGAACGTATAAAGATTGCGACATTACTGCCACATGGCATACCGCTGGTGAACTTGTTGTAATCCTCTTTGCTTCCAAGTTCTTCCCACAGGATACGTTCAAGTTCTTTAATGTCAGCAACAGTCAGTTGCTCCATGTCATATATCTTTTGCAGCACAGGAAGATTGCGGTTTTGAGATAGGAAGTCGAGAACGCTCTGCTTGTAGGTCACACGAGGGGTGATGCCGTCAATTGTTCCTTCGTCGCTGATTGTGTCCTCGATGTCAACCGAGAACCACTGATTATTTTGGCTCATCAGGAACTTAACCAAGTCTCGAAGGTCCTCCCTCACCTTTTCGAGCCACTTGAGCGACACATTCTGCCATGCCGTGCTGCTCAGCACCTCTTTGATGGTGGGCATCTTGGCTTGCACTTGTGGCAGCGTGGCTTTCCCTTGCAGCTGCTCGGCAATGGTCTGAACATTCTGCACTGCCTTCACACAACTTGTCTCACCGTCGAGCAACGACAACTCAATAAGCATAGTCAGCACGTCAAATTTCTTTGCACTCTCGTCGAGGGTATTTCTATGCAATAATGGTGCTATATCAGTGCTGAGGGTGTTCACATCCACCTCCGAGATATAGGTCCAATTATCCTCATTCTTGAAATGGCTCACAATTTTCCACTTCTCTCTTACTGAAATATGGCTGTCGCTGAGGGCTGCCACTTGCTTTTTCAGTTCAGTCTTAGTCTCGTCGTGAAGATGCTTGGCAAACTCATCCTCTTGCCACTTTTGGTGTTGCAATTGGAAGGCTATCTTGGCTCTCAATGAGAATATCTTTTCGGTCAGTGATTGGACTGTCTTTGCCTTGCTGCCATCGGGATTGTTGCTGAAATACTCAAAATTTCGGCACCAGTCAAAGATATAGAAGCACTCCTTGTCGTGTCCTGGCCCAAAAATGTCCTTTGACAATCGTGTTCCTCGACCTTTCATTTGCTCATACTTGATTAAGCTTTTTACAGCCTTGAAGAAAACAAGGTTAAGCACGTCGGGAACATCGATTCCTGTGTCGAGCATATCTACCGAAACGGCTATCTGTGGATTACCGTCTCTAACCTCAAACTTGTTGATAAGGTCTTGGGCGTAGGTGACATAATTATCGATGAGTGCACAGAAATCATTAGCGTATTCAGGATATAGAAGATAGAAGCGCTCGACTATCATTTCTGCGTGGCGATGGTTGTAGGCAAAGATTATACTCTTGCCAATCCTCTCTCCACTCTGCACCCTGAGGCCGTTTTCCATCAAGTCTTGCAGTACCTTGTCGATAGTGTCGAGGTTGAATATATAGCTGAATATCTCTTCGCTGCGTATGTCACGCTTGGCACTAACCTCTTCACCACCGTCAATCGCTTTGCGGGCTTGCTCATATTCCCAAACCTTTTCAAGTTGCTCTTTTTCTTCTTTGCTTAAGTTGTTGTATTTAATACCTTCTTTCAGAATAAGAGAGCCACGCTTAAATCCCTTCCAATTCACGAGATAGCCATCTCTAACAGCATCCTGTAACTCGTATGCATAGTTCGGCACTCCTTGTTCCATTTGGAAGGTGTCGTAGGTGCTGCGGTCAATCTCATCTCTTGGTGTCGCTGTCAAGCCCACGAGCAGGCTGTCGAAGTAGTTGATGATTGCCGTGTATTTGCCGAATATCGAGCGGTGAGCCTCATCAATGATTATCACGTCGAACCTGCCAATTGAGAACTGCTTCTCGTCACGGTCGATATAGTTAATCATCGTCTGATAGGTCGAGAACGTTATTCTTGCGTTGGTATCGGGATCACGTTCTTCATTCAGCACCGATGTTGTCATATGAGGCAGCAGCTTCGCAAAGTTCTTGTGGGCCTGATTCACAAGTGATGTCCTGTCGGCAAGGAACAGAACGTTCTTCACCCATCCGTTTCGTGCAAGCACATCGACCAGCGAGATTGACACCCTTGTCTTTCCTGTTCCTGTCGCCATCACAAGCAAGCCTCTACGGTGCTTGCCATTGAAATGCTCACACACGCTCTTAATAGCCATCTTCTGATAGTGGCGGTCGGTGATACTGTCCTTAACGCTGAAATCGGTTATGTCGTGTCGCTCTCGTTTCTGTATCAGCAACTCCAGGTCGCTCTCGGTATGGAACGCATACAGCCGTCGAGGTGGATAGCCCAAGCCATCGATGATATAAGTCTCAAAGCCGTTGGTGTAGTAGATTACAGGCCTAATGCCATATCTCTTTTCGAGGCAATCAGCATAGAGTTCGGCTTGGTGCTTTCCCTTGATGGGTGATACGCTTGTGCGCTTGGCCTCGATAACTGCGAGAGGCAAACCATTGCTGCCAAACAGCACATAGTCACAGTAGCCAATCCCCTCATTGTTTGGCATACCCTCGACCTCGACTTCAATGCAAGCCTTTGACGGTTGGATTGAGCCTTCGATGTCAAGCACATCCCACCCGGCCTCTTTGAGCATAAGGTCGATATAGAGTTTGCGAGTCTCTGCCTCCGAAATGTCAAGTGCTATCTCTTGAACAGGAGTCTTGTCCTCAATAGCCTCTTTGGGTGCATTATTCAGCTCCCCCTCTAAGTTAGAGGGGGTTGGGGGGAGTATGTTAATGCGTTGTGGCGCTTGTGGGCTGTTGGGGATTAAGTTGCGGTCAAAGGGAACTATCTCTTTAATAACCCTCAACTTGTGCAATATTGCCCCAACCACATTATAGATATTGAGCAGACTGAAGAATGACTCTCTGCGTGTCACCGCAGGGCCATGCGCTCCGTTATTGCCCACTTTGCGTACATAGTGGACCGCCATCATCACGCGGTCGTCGCCAACAAACTCACGGAACACCTCACCATCTACAAGCTCAAACAGCGATGCCCTCTCGGGAATCTCAATGTTCTTCATTAGATATAGCGCACGGACAATATACTCCAAAGCCTTTCTCGCACTGACAGCACTAAGTTCGGGATTGCTCACTTGCAGTTCCTCAGCAGCCGAACAAAACTTATGAAGGTCATTCAAACCTAATTCTTGTAGATAGTCGAAGTTGCGCATATCGTTTGTTATCTATTTGTTCGTTTTTCACCCATAATACCAAAGAAGCACAGAATAAGATAAAAGACAAGCATCCCAAGCAAGGCACTGACAATAATACCTGTCCATGTGGGATAGTTCTGACCACCATGGTTTATTGCAGCTCCTACCAGGGCAATGAGGCCAACTATTATCAATAACATCATTATTGCTTCCATATCTTAACTGTTTATCCAAAGTATTTATCCATCGTGTAGTCTAGCATTGTCTGCACCTCAATAATGGATTGTTGAATTAGTAACTTTTGTTGCTCTATTGACTCTATCTTCTCGGCAAACTCTTGTTGGAGGAAAAGAGGTGGAAGGGGAATAGGAATCTTTGCGATTTCTTTCGTTGAAATATGAGTAACCTTGAAACCTTTTGCATATTTTGCTTTTTCGAAATAAAAAGCCTTTGTCTGAGTATAATAAGAAACATATATCCCATTAAGAGTATGTCGATAGATTGCTGCATCAGAACCCACAGCAATGTCATAATCGCCCATCCATGCAACACTTTTACAAGAACCTTCGACATCTTCACTTGTAATTGCCATAACTACATCACCAAAGTGTGCAATTTTAGCAGTTCTTACCAATTCTTGAGGAATACACGCAATGTGTGTTTTTGTATAAGCTCCAAATCTTGTGTGTATTTGCCCATATAATATGCAAGGAAATCCACTTTCAATCAAATCTTTCTTAGAAAGCCCCGAACCTCTTTGCAATTCACCGACCTCTCCCATAGTCTTCACTTCCCAACCTTTTTCATTGGTGATAGGGTCGCCAAACATATCATAGAAGATGGATTGTGCGAGTTTGTCGTATTCTTTGAGTTGTGCCTTTTTCTTCTCTATAATGCTTGAAAGAAGGTCAAGTTCTGTAACAATACGCTCTTGCTCAGCTAGGGGTGGAATGGGGATAGTAAATAGTCTTAACCATCCTGTATTCAAGTTCTTTATAGCAAGCCCTCTAACACTTGCTTTAATTTGATCATTAAAACTATCAGATAACATCCAATATTTTACAAAAACATTGATTAATTCTTTAGAAAGAATGCTTAAATAACCTAAACTCACAAAAGTACAAAACCTAATATCCGTATCTATTATAACAGGTTTTCCCATTGTTCCAACCCTGCAAAACAAGATGTCACCTTTCTGTGGTTTTGCTCCTTTAGGTGCATTTATATATTCTTTTTCACTTACGAATTTTGTATCACTAAAATCAATTTTACCACCTGAAATATCCTTAACAGATAAAAAAGGAATTCCATCATCAACATAAGTTGGGGTATGAGTAAAACCTAACCCAATATAGCAGACCTCCCCCAATTTCTTATATGTCCAATTGTTCTTATCCATTGTCCGTTCAATCTTCTTGTTCGTAGTAATAAGAGTAGTCGATGCCTTTCATAAAGGTTTCTCGGTCGTTCACCTTGTCGGTCAAAGCACCTTGTAAAAGATGACGAAGCATTGACGGGTCGGTTGCGCTCAGCACCATAGCAGCAAGGTAGTCACGCTTTGAGATGCGACTCCAATCCACGCACTTGTCAAGACGATTCTTGAGCAGAAGGTCAAGCCAGAGCCGTGTGCTTCGCCCATTGCCCTCCATAAACGGATGTGCCACGTTCATCTCTACATATTTTGCGACAATCTCATCGAAGGTGTCGTCGGGCATACGGTCGATGTCGCGCAATGCTTGAGGAAGATAGCGCGCACGGCAAAAGGTGAAATCGCCCTTCGATATAGTGACGGTACGCACTTGTCCAGCAAAGTCATAAAGGCCTCCAAACAAATATCCATGAATCTGTTGCAAGCCACGAGTGGTGCCTATCTCTACGCTCTCCATGAGTCCGCTTTCCCACAAGGCATAAGCCTTCTCTCGGCTCTTGCCGTCGATACTCTCGCTGTCGCTGGCAAACCAGTGGACAAATCGAGTGGCATTGGTGTTTGGAATGTTTTGAGCCAGCAACATCACTCCGTCATAGTCGAGCACATCGGTCAAGTAGCGCTTGCCATCGGCAGCAAGAAGTTTCAGTTGGTTAGTGGCACTAACCAACTTACTGCCCTGCTTGCGCAGCTTGGTCTTGAGGTACTTCCAGTAGTTACGTGTGCGGGAATAGTTGTCCTGCTCGTTGATGGCCCCTATCACATCAAGCACCGAGAACCACCACTTGCTCTGCTCGTCATCCCACACGGCACGCACCTCGCGGTCGTTGTAGAAGCGGATTGATATTTTGCGACACCCAGCCATAGAAGTTTTTTCAATTACAGGTACTTCTGTTTAAACTCTGCCATCGCATTGTTTATCTCCTCTTGCAGTGAAGCGATTTTGCCATAGATGACGTCGGGTGCTTCATATTCCACCTTTACACGCTCAACTTCCTTGTACTTGTTGATGCTGAGGTCGTAGTCGTTATCTTGAATGTCCTTGACGGGAACGAGGAACGACTGGTCTTTGCGAGTTCTTGAAGCTTCGGCCTCCAAGTTCTTGAAACGAGCAATCACGTCGGGTATGTCGTTCTCGGCACATTCGGTGCGCTTTTGGTCGAGGGTGAAGCCGTCGGCTTTCATATCATAGAACCACACCTTGTCTGTTCCACCTGCGTTAGTCTTGGTGAAAATGAGGATAGCGGTTGATACTCCCGAATAGGGTTGGAACACTCCACTTGGCATTGAGATTACCGCTTGCAAGCGTTGGTTCTCGACCAACTCTTTCCTCAACGCTTTGTGGGCAGTACTGTTGCCGAACAGCACACCGTCGGGGACAATGGAAGCACAGCGACCACCCATTTGCAGCATACGGATGAACAGACTCACGAACAGCAACTCCGTTTTCTTAGTCTTGGTGATAGCAAGCAGCGATTTGCTCACTGCCTCATTGTCGAGGCTTCCTGTGAAGGGTGGATTGGCAAGACACAGGGTGTAGCGATTCTCGTCGGTGTTGTCGGTCGAGAGGCTATCACGATACTGAATGTCGGGATTGTCAACTCCGTGCAGCATCAAGTTCATAGCACCAATACGCAACATTGTAAAATCAGTGTCGAAACCGTGGAGCATGTGGTTCTTGTAATGGTCTGCATTTTCACGTTTCAACAGTTCACTTTTGTAATGCTCTTGAATATATTTGGCACTCTCAACAATGAATCCTGCGCTGCCCATAGCGGGGTCGCAGATGGTGTCTTTAAGGGTGGGCTGCATCAGTTCGACCATCATTCGGATTATGTGTCGAGGTGTACGGAACTGGCCGTTGTTCCCTGAGGCAGCCATCTTGCCAAGAATATACTCATAGGTGTCGCCCATTGTGTCACGGTTGTTCATGTCGAGGTGGTCGATCCCCTCAACTATCTTTGTCAAGGTGCGAGGGCTTTGAATTAGGAACGTGGCATTTTCCATAAATCGGCTGTAGGCACTTTCCTTGCCCTCGTTGAGCGTCTTGATATAGACAAATACATCCTTGCTGACCAGGCGGTACATCGTCTCGGGGTCTTTGTTCTTGAACACACTCCACCGCAAGTCGTTGTAGGGAACATCACGGTCGGTCTCGGGATTGTGCCATGAGCCATACTTGAATGTGGGTTCGCTCACAGCAACCCCAAAAGCATTAGCGTTAGCCTCCTTTGTGCGCTGTGCATCGTCGAGCATTTTCATAAAGAACAGATAAGTCATCTGTTCGAGAATGGTTATTGAGTTGGTGATACCGCCTGTCCAAAAGGTGTCCCAGATGCTGTCAATACGGTTTTTGATTTCGCCTGTAATCATTATCAATGGTTTTAGTTTAACCTACAAAGATACAACATTTTTGAATAAAACTGGAATATTCCCCGAAAATTAGTTTCAATTAGTTTATTCCGTATGCAAATTGGTGTATAATTCCATCTTTTAATATGGTTTTCCAGCCGCCACCACCCTATCTTTGCGCACACGAACATTTATATATATATCACGAACATTATATTTATATCAAGATGAAATCTATATTTTTTTCTAAAACTGTCCCACGCGAGAATTTTTATTTAAATTTTCAAGAAATTTTAAGCGCGAAGCGCGCCCAACAAGCGTCTAACGCAAAGGAGAAAAAACCGATGCATGAGAGATTAGTGCCCTCCGGGCAGAAATCTTTCAAAAATGCGATTGTAGGGACGAGACCTGTCTCGTCCGTTGCCTTGCACAATGCCTTTCGAGCGTGAGCATTTTATCCAAATCCAAAACAAATCAATCAAATAATATTTTTTGTAAGATTTCTCGCCGCAGGCTACTAAACATGAGCGGCAAAACCATCCACTAACGCAAATATGCCTGAAAAAAGTTGACACAAAA
>JAGCRW010000112.1 GCA_017964485.1 Muribaculaceae bacterium
CGCAGGCTAGGCATTAATAGTGGCCGCACATTTACGGGAATCATCATGCAGAATTAACATAAAATTGTTTTGGTGGTTTTAAAGGAAATAGCTAATTTTGGAGATTGAATAAAAAAACATACTACTATGACAACAGCAATTTATACACTCACTTCGCAGTTGCATGATGCAGCCGCTGTAGATGCAGCCACTAAGGAGTTCCTGGGCGGTCTGGGCATCGAGTATGAACTTAAGGTTGGCGACTTCAAAGATTATGGCGGTCACGACCTTGAACTGATTTATGTGCGCACAGGCGGCACCGAGGGAATCTTCAAGAACGAGTTGCCACGTATGCTGCGCCAGTCGAAGCAGCCATTCTATCTTCTTACCTCAGGCAAGAGCAATTCGCTCGCCGCCTCGATGGAAATTTTGTCATATCTGCGCCAGCAGGGCCTCAAAGGCGAGATTCTGCATGGCAGTAACGAATATATCAAGGCTCGCGTCAACACCCTGCAACAAGTGGGCAAAGTGATGCGTGAGTTGAACGGTTGCCGCCTGGGAGTGATTGGCGAGCCAAGCGACTGGTTAATCTCGAGCGCGGCAAAATACCGCACCATCGAGGACCGTTTGGGCATCAAGATTGAGCACATCGACATGGACGAACTGCTTATGCTCATCGAGCGCATACCTGCCGATATAAAAAGCGACCTCGCCGACAAAGCGCCCAATGACACCATCCGCAAGTCGCTTGTAGGTGCCGAACGCATTTACGAGGCGTTGAAACTTATCGTGGAGGGCTATGACCTGCAAGGCTTCACTATCCGTTGCTTTGACCTGCTCACTGCAGTGAAGAATACTGGCTGCGTTGCACTTGCCAAGTTCAATAGCGAGGGTATCGTGGCTGGTTGCGAGGGCGATATTCCCGCCATGCTCTCAATGAAGATAGCTCAAGCCGTGACTGGACAAAGTGCCTTCCAAGCCAATCCCGCACGCATCAACCCCGAGACTGGAGAACTCCTCTTCGCCCATTGCACCATCCCATTTGACATGGTTGACAACTATGAACTCGACACTCACTTTGAGTCAGGAATTGGAGTGGGAATACGCGGCTTTATGAGGCCTGGTCCCGTCACCATCTTCAAGGTTAGCGGTGGTCTTGGTCGCCACTATGCCGAGGAAGGCACGCTTATCGAGTGCCAAGGTAAGCCCGACTTGTGCCGCACTCAGCAACTCATACAACTCAACGACAAAGAGGCAGCCCGCTACTTCTTGACCACCCCTATCGGTAACCACCACATCATCATGCAAGGCCACCACAAAGCCGTTCTCGATGAAATTTTATAATTAATGCATAATTCATAATGCACAATGCATAATGAATGACAATAGTGCTCTAAACACTAAACTCTAAACTTTTAACTAAGAAAATGCGACATACACCAGTATTGCTGCTAACAGGGTATCTGGGCAGCGGAAAGACAACACTTGTAAACCACATTCTCACTAACGAGCAGAATATAAAGTTTGCCGTCATCGTCAATGATATTGGCGAAGTTAATATTGACGCTAGCCTCATTCAAAAGGGCGGCATCGTAGGGCAGAAAGATGAGAGCCTTGTGGCACTGCAGAACGGCTGCATCTGCTGCACCCTCAAAATGGACCTTATTGAGCAGCTCAACGACATCATGCGCCTCAACCGCTTCGACTACATCGTTATCGAGGCGAGCGGCATTTGCGAGCCTGAGCCAATCGCACAGACTATTTGCTCCATTCCAAACATGGACGATAAGTTCATTGAGCATGGTATTCCTTACCTCGACTGCATCGTCACCGTGGTTGATGCCCTGAGAATGCAAAGCGAGTTTGCCTGCGGCGAAGACCTCAAGCGCCGTAACATCGGCGAGGAAGATATCGAGAATCTGCTCATCCAGCAAATTGAGTTCTGCAATATCGTGCTGCTGAACAAGGCATCGGAAGTGAGCGATGATGAGCGCGAGCGCATCCGCCACATCATCCACGCTCTGCAGCCAGCGGCACAAATCATAGACACTGACTACACCAATGTCAACCTTGATGACATCTTAGAAACTGGACTTTTCGACTACGAGCGAGTGGCTAGTTCGGCAGGCTGGGTGCGTGAGATAGAACGCCCCGCTACCGAGGAAGAAGAAGCCGAAGCGCATCATCACCACCATCACGATGAAGAAGAGCATCATCATCACCACGAAGACGAAGATGAAGACGACCACGATCATGACGAGACCAATCACGATCACGTTCCCGGTCACGGACATCACCATCATCACCACCATGATGAGGGCGAGGCAGAGGAATACGGCATCCAAACCTTTGTATATTATCGCCGTCCTGCCATCGACATCCACAAGTTTGACCGCTTTGTAGCTACAAAGTGGCCCAAGAACATCATCCGCGCCAAGGGACTTATCTACTTCAGCCACAACCCCGACATGTCATTCCTTTTTGAGTCGGCTGGCGTGCAGAAGAAACTTACTGAGAGTGGATTTTGGTTCGCCACAGCCCCCGAAGAAGAGTTGAGGCGCATGGCAGAGTACAACCCTGACATCCTGCGTGACTGGGACGAAATCTATGGCGATCGCATGGTTAAACTAGTCTTCATAGGCCAACACCTCGACAAAGAGCAAATCGCACGCGACCTAGACGAGTGCTTGGCTACTTAATCACCCACCGCGCTATTCTTGCTGAACCGCGTTTCCCTTTTACTATGCGCTTAAAGAGCCAGGGCATTACTTTACGGTATTTCCACTTGCCATTAAGCGCGGAGTAGGCTTTTTGACACGCTGGCTTTGCATATTCGGGGTGTCCTTCGCGCTCGTAGTGAGCCGCTAAATCAAGCAACCGGTAGGCGAGCAGGTCGTAGTATCGCTGCTTGTCGATTAGGTTAGAGTTTTTCACGTCAAGGTTCATGTAGCGCAGGGCAATCTCCCACTTGCCATGATTAGCGCTGAAACTAGAGCCAGTGATAGAGTTTGCTCCTCCATAAATCACATCCACACGTGGTTTCCCTTCAAGGTATCCCACAATGGGCCGTGCCAGCAAAATTCTGAGTCCATACTCAAAATCATCCCACTGCAAGATACTGTTGTTCCACTCAATTTTCTTGATGAAATCGTGACGGGCGCAGAATGCCTGTGTCGCCAACACGCTGTGGAGAATATGGTTGGCAATAATGTCTTTCTTGAAGATAGGCATAGCATTTTTCTCACCTATCTCATTGACCAAGTTGCGCCTTGTAATAATGATATCAGCACGCCTAGGAGAAGATAGAAAAGCATCAATATACCTCTGTATTAACCGTCGGTCCATAAGGTCGTCGCTGTCAAAGAACATGACATAGTCGCCCGTGGCAAACTGCATCCCTCGATTGCGTGCGGCGCTAGCCGTCTGCTGCTTCTCTTGAGTGACAATCACCTCAAAGTCGGGAGCGTTATTCTCAATTTTAAACTGGTTGAGAACCACAAGCGAGTCATCGGTAGAGAAGTTATCTACCAATATCACCTGTAATGGACGATGCGTTTGCTCCAGAACGGTCTTCAACGTTCGTGGCACTATATTCGCACGATTATAAACTGGGATAATTATTGATACTGTACTCATATTGACTCCAAAATTAGGCATTTTCTTGGAGAAAAACAAAAAAAACAATAATTTTGCATTGATTTTTTAAAAAACATCGTAATGAAAATATTGTTCGTTGGCGACGCAAGCAACATGCACAACTGCCTGGCCCAAGCACTGCGCGACTTAGGACATACTGCCATTGTTGCCAGCAACGGCTCGCACTGGATGAACACCAGTCGCGATATTAACCTCAAACGAGGTCCAGGCAAACTGGGTGCGATTAGGTATGTGCTCGACGTGATGCGAGCACTGCCACAGATGCGCGGCTTTGATGTGGTTGTGACCTGCGGACATATATTCCTTGATCTCAAGCCAGGTAAGGTGCGCAGAGTCTTTGACTGGCTCAAGCGCCACAACCGCTGTATCGTGATGAGCGCTTTGGGCACCGACTACATCTATTACCAAACATGCCACGACGGAAAGACTTATCGCTACAGCGACTATATGGTTGGCGACCACCCCTCGCCTTTTGCCCTATCGAGCGAGTACCAATCCAAGAATGAGGACAACTGGAAACTGCCGATAATGCGCGAGCACAGCGAGCATATCCTCAACAACATTGACGGTGCCATTTCTGCCCTGTGGGAGTATCATGCATGCTACAAGCCATTGCTTGGCGACCGACTCACTTATGGTGGCATTCCCATCGACACAAAGACTGTAGAACCGCACATCATAGATAGCGAACCCGAAAAGGTAAAGCTTTTCATCGGCATTCAGCGTGACCGAAACATCCTCAAAGGCACCGACCTGCTTCTTAAGGCGGCACAACGAACCGTTGACCGCTATCCTGACCTGTGCGAACTTAAGGTGGTAGAAAGTGTGCCATACGAAGAATATGTGAAGTTCCTAAACCAATCGCATGTACTGCTCGACCAGCTCTACTCCTATACCCCTGCCACAAATGCATTGCTTGCCATGGCTCGCGGCCTAGTGGCAGTGAGCGGTGCAGAACCAGAGTATTACGACCTTATTGGCGAGCACGAGAACAAGCCCATCAT
The DNA here is from genome assembly GCA_017964485.1 of Muribaculaceae bacterium. Taxonomy (GTDB): domain Bacteria; phylum Bacteroidota; class Bacteroidia; order Bacteroidales; family Muribaculaceae; genus Sodaliphilus. The sequence continues at coordinate 4,641 of JAGCRW010000112.1, forward strand.
CAACGTGAGTCCACTCATAGAGGGCGACATCGACGCCAAACTCGAGTGGATAGTTCAAAACAAGCACCTGCTGCCTGATCTAAGCCGCCGCAGCCGCGAGTTCGTAGAGAAACACAATGAAGCTCATGTAGTGGCTCAACGACATCTGAAGTTTTATGAGACCATTCTCAATGAAAAAGCTCAAACTGGTTAATCTACTTTTCTCTCTAATATCGCAAAAATGCAATAAATAATCAACACAATTTGCATAATCGACTTTTTTGTACTACTTTTGTACAAAATAATTACATTTCTTTTGTGATTCCGTATTATGAAAAATGCTATTGAACTGACAACCACCGAGTTCCGTAAAGAACAAAAAAAATGGCTTGACTTGGCTGCTCAAGGTGCTTCAATCTTGATATGCCGAGGCAAAGAACTTTTTATGCTTAAGAAAGTTCCCACATCCTATCGACTTGACGAAGAGACTCTACAAATTGTTGAAGAAGGACTACAAGAATACAAAGCGGGTAAAACAACAACAATTAACAACGAAGAAGAGTTGAATCAATTCTTAGACTCATTATAGTCATGTATAGGCTTGAAATCACCACTAAAGCGAAAAAAGAAATAGCTTTATATAAAAGGTCAGATGTAGCTTCTTATAAGAAAATATCAAAACTCTTGTTAGAACTCCAGCAACATCCTCGCTCAGGTACTGGTCATCCAGAACCATTAACACAAGGTAATAATCAACTTTACTCTAGAAGAATCAACAAAAAAGACCGACTCATATATAACATATATGATGAAGTTGTCACAGTTTTGGTATTAACCACAAAAGGCCACTATAGCGACTAAAATATCTATGACACTCGAAATACTTATATGCACCCTTGACGAGGGGATAAACAATATTCCTGCCATGCTATTACCACAGCGGAAGGGCATTGGATATATTGTGTCGTGGCAACATAGCGATGGCAAAGAGATTGCATTGCCTGATGAATTAAGGCGCGACGACGTGAGAATTTGCGACCTTACTGGGCGTGGAGTTAGCCGCAACAGGAACAACTGCATCAAGAATGCCACAGCCGACGTGTGCCTGATAGGCGATGATGACTGCCGTTATACCCACGAGCGACTGCAACAGGTGATTGACACTTTTGCCAATAACCCCGAGATCGATATCGCCACGTTCCGATTCGAAGGAGAAGGTTCCACAAAGTTCTACCCTAAAGACTCTTTCAGCCTATCAAAATTTCCAAAAGGTTACTATGTGTCATCTATCGAAATTGCGTTCCTCCGCAAAAGCATTCAGAATAAAATATGGTTTAATGAGAATTTTGGCTTGGGCACTCAAGTGTTTCATTGTGGTGAAGAGCACATTTTCATACAAGATGCTTTGTCGCATGGTCTCACCTGCAAATTCTTCCCAATTACCATCGTTAAAGAGAAAGACTCTACAATTTGCATTAGGCGCGACATTGAGCGCGGCACATTGATGGCCCATGGCGCTATGCTGCATCTCTACCAGCCAAAGACAAAATACTTGCGAATGATTATCAAAGCCTGTAGGTTGTGGCACAACAGAGATGTGCCATTTTTCAAGGCCCTACGGCATATGAACGATGGCATCAAGTACATCAAGTCACACCCTGAAATGATGTAGTTTTATTTCATCATTAGCATAAAGTCCTCAAATCGGCGCCAATTTCCATCGATGAGATTGGTGCTGATTTCTTGATCCACACCATCAATCAAAGCAAATGGGCTCATACCCGACACTAAATTCACGCATGCAGTGCCCGATATGCGCTTTGAGAACTCGATATAGTAGAACTGCCCGCTCTTGTCCTGGCACAGCTGCAAGTGGAAGATGTCGCTGAACATGCCATCATTCTTAGGGCAAACAGCTTTGACAAACTCCCTAACGTGCTCTGCCAATTCACCGTCAAGCAGCAGCAGTTTTATAAATCGGTCATAGCCGTTCTTGAGCGTCACCTCGCGTGGAAAGATATACATTTTCTCGTTGTCATATCGCAAAACATCAACCACAAACTCATGATTGATATCAATCTTCTGAGTCACACAAGCGTTGTCAAGGAACTGAATGTTGCGTGAGCCAGCCGACATCGAGTTAGGTTTAATACACACCTCCGACAACGAGAAAGTTTCAGGGACTTTTATAGCACAATGCGATGTGAGTGGCGCAAGATACTCATTCATCTGTTTCTTGTTGTAGAAGAATGGCAAGATGCGAGAAAAGCTATGCTTCGATGCCACCTCAGTAGCAACAGAATTAGACTGACGAGTGAGTTCGTCGGCCGGAAAAATCACGGCCTCGTCAGCTGCAAGCATCTCAAATGCCTGGCTATCGTGAATGAGATGCACTTGGGAATGTCGCGACACTATGTGCTGGAAGTCCTCGTCAAGGTCGCTCAAAAAAAGCTTGTGCTGCGCGCCAGTGGCGTTAACATACTCCTCAAAGAACAGCTCTGCACTGAGTCCTGCCCTACTGCCCGATTCAAAAACGACAAAGTTCATGGTCATTTAATTATTCTCTGAACATAAAACATCTCAGCATATTTGCGCCCGCATTCCAGGCCTCTCATTCTGGCAAGAGCCCTAATGCCTTCTTCGTTCAAGGGTGAAGGCAATGTTTTTATTTGAGTTTGATAATGATAAAAAAGTCTCACTTTCTCATCAATATAGTCACCAATGTCAAAATAGAACAGCCCTCCAGGAATCTTATCTCCGCTATTGACAAAAGGATATTCATAAAGTGCAAACAGCGAAGGCATAACATCTTCCTTAAGCCTCATTGCCGCCTTTGTGCATTGATATACCACAACATGATCTTGATGATGAGATGGATAGTTGACAAAAACCTCATCGGGCTTGAACTCACCAAGTATCTTATCGATAGCCGTTGTTATCTCTCTTGCGGGGAGAGTATCCATTTCGGCGTCTTTATTGTGGTATAGTATACTATAGCTATATCCTGTCTCACGAGCAACTTTATCAACTTCTTGAAGCCGCCCTTCTAATGGTTGCCTCACATCACAGCCACCTACCGTTCCAAAGACGACATGAACTTGAGCTCCTTGCTTTATTTGGCTTAACATATATCCTCCACATCCTAATATCTCGTCATCGGAGTGCGGTGCTATTATTAAGATTTTTTTCATACGAAATCCTGTTATTAAGTTTAAAAGTATTTTTTCAAGGTATCCTCAAGCAGGTCTATATTCTCCACTCTGCCCACAATATCGCCTGAGCGGTTGATTATATAGATCATAGGTATTTCTGTCACATTATAGCGCATAGCAGTGGTGGCGCCATTAGTGTCGCGAGTAACTATCCACGGCAGTCTCGCTACGGCCTGCATCCATGATGCCTCATCATCATCGAATGATACCTGATAGATTTCCAGTCCCTTAGACTGATACTTGTTATACACATCGTTGAGCAACTTGTTGAGAGTTGGCGAGAATGACCCGCTTTGCAGGGTAAAGTTGAGAATCACCACCTTGCCATGAGAGCACACCTCCTTAAAGCTCCGCATCTTGCCTGACTTATCCATCAAGGTAAAATCGAGAACGCCAGTTTGTGAAGCTTGTATAGTGTCTCGAGACATATTACCATTTGCAGCACGCCTAATCCTCAACTTATCTTTATAGGTCTCAACAAGATACTGGGTGCGTGGGTCATTGGGACGATAGGTCGAGAACGCGTTAGTAACCGCGCCAATAATCTTGAAATCGCTATTGTCCTCGGGGTTATAGAGAGGCTGATCGCCAATGTATTTGTTCACTATATAATAAGACACTATACTCTTCAAGTCATTGACAAGCATTCGGCTCGTCTCGTTTTTCCACTTCATGAAAGCCTCGCTGCTGAAGTCGTTCTTCTTGATAAACTGTGCCAGCTCCTTGTCAAATTTCATCATTGTCTCGGCATTCTTGCTGCCGCCGATAGTGTAGTTTTCGGCAAAGTGCTTTAGGTCGGTCTTAATCTCTATTTGGTCGATGCTGTCGATAGGGAAATAGATAGCGTCGGCACCATAAACTAAGCGATAGATGTTAGGGTATTCTATAGCGTCCTCTTTAAAAGCGAACTTGCCGTCATCGGTCTTCGCCGAGTCAACAAGATGCCACATACCATTGTAACTAGTCTCAAGGTAGAGGACTGTAGTGTCGCCAGCACCGTCAACTGTGCCGCTAACTTTAAATTTGTTGCTGTCGTTGCACGCACACATCAGTGTCATCATCACAACAGCCAAAAATAATAATTTCTTCATATTTCTATTTAGTAACGAGTGGACAAGAAAACGAATAAACAAGACAATAGCATTTGTCGTTCCTTGCATTTTTTAAAATCGTGCGAAATTACTGCAAATTACTCTAATGAGCAAAAAAAATTTCACTAAACTCAAAAAACTCTATTTTTCAATTGACAAGTTGAGAACTGAAAACTGACAACTGATAACTGAAAACTATTTAAAATCCCATAATAATGCCTGTTGTGAAAGGTGTAAAGGCAGGAGCGTAGCTTTCTTGCAGCACATGGCAAGGGCTATAGCGCACATAGGCGCCAATGAACTTCCACTTCACGCCGCCCAGGATGTCAACCGTCACTGGCACAGGGTGAATCTTGTTGCTCGACTCCTTCACCTTCTCGCCATTGAGGTTATAAATCGTCTCGAAACTGGCATGGAGGTTGAAATTTACCATTGGTCCAGCAAAGATGTCAACAGTGCTGAAGAGTCGCTGGCGCACCAGCACTGGCACGGTGAGCGAGAACACTTTCACTCGCGACGATTTGGGCTCAGCGCCATTGGGATAAGGAGCAACTGAGAGATAGTCTCCATCTTGCTGGAACCTCACGTCGTTGTGCAACTTGAAGTTGCGCCAGTCGATGCCCACACCCGCGGTGATGCGCTGGCCGTGCCGAGTCTTGAACTTGAAACCCACCACATTGAGCCATCCAAGCTCCATGCTGCGGCCCATGTTCACGTCGATGCCGCTGGCGTTGTCCCAACCAATGACAAAGCAACCGCTGTAGATATTCCAGCCCACACTATCGGTGCACAGCGGATACCAATCAACCTGGATATAATCCTTGTCTCCAGCCCACACATTCACAGCAGCAACGACATATATTATTAAAGCAAAGATTATTTTCATGCCGCAAAGGTACATAAAAATTCTTGTATTTTGATGTCAATCAAGGACAATATATTTCAGCTGCTTCATTATTACGGACAATTGACAATGTAGTAATTCATACTTTGGCAAAAATATTAACAATTTTGTTAGAATTTTCTTGCATAATTCAATTTGTTGTATTTATTTTGCAGCATCAAGTTTGTTAACAAGACTGTTAACAAAATAAGGCAATGGACACAAAATATTAATTTTCAATATATTACCACAATGACTAAGCATCAAAACAATAAAGAGATGGCTATACTTGAGGCGGCTCGCAATGAGTTCCTTGAGAAAGGTTACGATGGAGCCCGCATCACGTCGATTGCCAAAAGTGCAGGCGTAACTCATGCCATGCTGCACTACTATTTCAAGACCAAAGAACAGCTGTTCACTGGCATCTTTGATGATTTTATCCATCAAGTTGTTGGAAATATGACCGAACTTTTCAATGACAGCGACAAGCCATTTATCCAGCAAGTGGAAGACGCCGTCTCAGTGCACTTTGACTTTATCAAAGAGAATCCACAAATCCCCTTGTTTGTTATTAGGGAAATCGCCACCCACCCCGAACGCATAGAATTGATTAAAGACTCTGTTGCAAGCACCATAGGAGGATTTTTTGGCACCGTGCAGAAAGGCATTGACCAAGCTCGCATTAATGGTGAGATTTGTGATATTGACGCAATCAACCTTCTCTTTGACGTGCTGTCGCTCAACGCATTCACATTCCTTGCGCGTCCAATCTTCTTCGCAGTTTTCGGCAGACTTACAGCAGATGATTCTGTTTTCATTGAATTACGCAAGCAAGAAATTTTGAAAACTATTCACAAACGCTTAGCAATATGAGACGCATCACATTATTTTTAATTGCATTGACATTAAGCATAATGGCACAAGCGCAGCTCACACTAGAGCAGTGCCACAAATTAGCACATGACAACTGGCCGCTTATCAAACAATATGGCATAATAGAGCAAAGTAGCAGCTACACCCTAAGCAACATTATGCACTCATGGCTACCGCAGGTAAACATCAGCGCTCAGGCCACTTATCAAAACAACGTACCATCGTTCCCCGACCAGATGCAGAACATGCTCGCTGCCAGTGGCCTGGAAATGAACGGACTCGCCAAAGATCAATACCGAATGCAAGCCGACGTGAGTCAGAAAATCTTTGACGGCGGCAAAGCCAGCAGCGAGCGCGCCCTCACGCAAGCCCAAGACGCTGAACTAAAAGCACAGAACGATGTTGATCTCTACACTCTCAACAAGCGAGTTGATGAGCTATTCTTTGGCATTCTTCTTATGGATGAGCGCATCAAACAAACTAATCTCTCCATAGAAATGCTCAACGGAAACCTCGACAAGTTACAGTCTCACGTGCGCAACGGCATTGCTACGACAGCCGACGAAAATTTACTCACTGCTGAGATATTAACCGTGGAACAAAACCGTGACAATATGCAATGGGTGCGCATGAGTTATCAACAGATGCTGGAGATAATGATTGGCCAATCGATTGGTGACCTATACCTCGTGAAACCACAAGAGATAGAACCTGCCACTAGCATCGTCAATCGTCCTGAGCTAAAACTTATCGACGCAAAAATCGGAACCATTCAGGCGCGCGAGAAAGCCACTAACGCCTCGGTGATGCCAGTGATTAGCTTATTCGGGCAAGCATTCTATGGATATCCAGGCTATAACACTTTTGAGGCTATGCTCAACCGCAAATGGTCGCTCAACGCAATGGTGGGAGTGCGTGCGCAATGGAGCCTGAGCAGTCTCTACGACCGAAAGAACAACCTCAACAAACTTAACACTGCCAGGCAACAAGCCGAATTGCAACGCAACATATTCCTGCTAAACAACAGTCTGGAGGTTGTGAAAGAGAACAACGAGATCTCACGATTGCGACAATTAATCAAGAGCGATGCCTCTATCGTGGACCTGCGCCGCAACGTGAGACTTGCCGAGGAGTCTAAACTGCGAAATGGTGTCATCGACATTCACCGCCTAGTGGAACGCATCACCGACGAAGATACTGCAGTACAAGCGAGAATAATACATAACATAGAGTTACTTAAGACCATATATGAACTAAAAAATACTGTAAACCAATGAAAAAGATATTATTCATATCACTTCTTGCTATCATTGCCACAGCATGTAGCAATGAAAACGACTTTGACGCAACTGGCACCTTTGAAGCCACCGAAGTGGTGGTTGCGGCTAAAGGCTCCGGTGAAATCAAGGCACTGAACATTGAAGAAGGACAAATTGTAGAAGCCGATACTCAGCTTGGCTACCTCGACATGACTCAACTCGAGTTGCAGAAAAACCAGTTTGACGCTAACAACGACAATCTCACGTCAACACAATCCCAACTTGACGCAAGCAAAGATCAAATGAACTCAAGCAAGCAGCAGATTGACGCCACACGCGCTGCTACCAGCAGTCATGTATTAGACCTCGAGAGGCAAGTGGCAAGCATGAAACAACAAATCAACAACCTTCAGAAAGAGAAGGCTCGTTTCTCCGCTATGCTCAAAGACAATGCTGCTTCGCAAAAACAGGTTGACGACATAGAATATCAAATCCTTGTGCTTCAAAAGCAACTAGCTGCCACACAAGACCAAATCAACGCCAACAACCAAAGTTTTGCCAATCAAAGCCAAGGATATGATGCACAGAAAAAAGGAGTTGACGCACAGATTCGTGGCGTGGAGGCTCAAAAGAAAGGCATTGAAGCTCAAAAACGCAGCAACAATGCCCAAAAAGGCATTGTGGAGAACCAGATCGCAAACTCTATTATCACATCTCCTGTGAAGGGAACTATCCTCACAAAATACACACAGGCTGGAGAATATGCCACTCCTGGCAAACCGTTGTTCAAAGTTGCCGATATGAGCACCGTGTATCTTAGAGCATATTTCACCAGCAATCAACTTTCTGACATTAAACTCGGACAGGAAGTTACTGTTGTTGCCGACTTTGGCGGAGACAAAACACGCGATTATACTGGCAAAATAACCTGGATATCAAGCGAAAGCGAGTTTACTCCAAAAAGTATCCAAACCAAAGACTCACGCGTCAATCTTGTATATGCTGTAAAAATCGCCGTTCACAATGATGGTTACCTCAAACTCGGCCTTTCAGGAAAAGTAAAACTCAAGTAATGAACACCTCTACACTGGCAATAAAAGTCTCTGGCATAAGCAAGAGCTACGGTTCGGTGAAGGCGCTTGACAACATCTCACTCGATGTGCGTCGTGGTGAGATATTTGGGCTTATTGGTCCTGATGGCGCAGGAAAGACCACACTGTTCAAGATTCTTGTCACCCTGCTTAATGCTGATAGTGGCTTAGCCCAAGTCGATGGGCTTGATGTGCAAAAAGACTACAAAAAGATTCGCTCTCGTGTGGGATATATGCCCGGCAAATTCTCGCTATACCCTGACCTTACAATCCGCGAGAACATGGAGTTCTTTGCCAGCCTCTTTGGCGTGACAGTTGAGCAAAACTACGACCTTGTGGCACCTATCTACAGTCAGATAGAGAAATTCAGCAACCGCCGTGCAGGTCGCCTCTCTGGTGGAATGAAACAGAAATTGGCTCTTAGCTGTGCCCTCATCCACAAGCCGTCGGTGCTATTTCTTGACGAGCCAACAACTGGTGTCGATGCCGTATCTCGCAGCGAGTTCTGGGACATGCTTTTCAACCTCAAGGAGCAGGGGCTGTCAATTCTTGTTTCTACACCCTATATGGACGAAGCGAGCCGTTGCGACCGCATTGCACTTATAAATAACGGACACGTTCTTGACATCGACACTCCTCAAAACATGGTTGACAACTACGATGCCCCTCTCTACGGCGTCAAGTGTGACAATATGTATGAGATGCTCAAAAAACTACGAAAGGTTGAATCAATAGCAAACTGTTATACCACTGGCGAATATCATCATATAGTGGCCAGTAAAGAATTTGATGTCGAGAGACTTATCCAGGACCTCACAGATAATGGTCTTAAAAACATTGAATTAAAAGCCGTTATCCCCGATATTGAAGACGTTTTCATCAAACTACTGAGTAATGAGCAACAATGACTACATAATTGATGTTAAGGACTTGACCAAAAAATTTGGAACGTTCACAGCTGTTGACCATATCACATTCAGCGTGAAACGGGGAGAGATTTTTGGCTTTCTCGGTGCCAATGGCGCTGGCAAGACAACTGCAATGCGCATGTTGTGCGGACTGAGCTATCCCACTAGCGGAAGCGGCACAGTGGCGGGCTTTGACGTGACAAAAGAAGGCGAGAAAATCAAACGCCACATCGGCTATATGAGCCAACGTTTTTCGCTTTATGAAGACCTCACAGTGATGGAGAATATGGAATTGTTTGGTGGCATCTATGGCGTAAAAAGCAAAGATCTCAAAGAGCGTGCTAGTGATCTACTAGAGAAACTCAACTTTGTTGAAGAGCGCGACACTATGGTAGGCTCATTGCCATTAGGATGGAAACAGAAGTTGGCTTTTGCTGTTGCCACACTCCATCGTCCAGAGATAGTATTCCTTGATGAACCTACTGGTGGTGTAGACCCTATCACGCGCCGACAATTCTGGGAAATGATTTACCAAGCCTCTAGCGAGGGTACCACTATCTTTGTCACCACCCACTATATGGACGAGGCCGAATACTGCCACCGTGTCTCAATGATGGTTGATGGACAAATCAAAGCCCTTGACACTCCTGCCAACTTAAAGAAACAGTACAACGCAGCATCAATCGACGAGATGTTCCGCATCCTAGCTCGAGGTGCTAAACGAGGAGATTGACATTATGAAAAATCAATTTCTACAGTTTGTGAAGAAAGAGACTCTACACATCTTGCGCGACAGCCGCACGATGCTCATCGCCCTGTTGATGCCTGTCGCGCAGATTCTGCTCTTTGGTTTTGCCGTTTCTACTGAGATCAACAACATCAACGTTGCAGTGGTCGTGCCACAGTGGTGCGAAGGTGTTAGACAAAGCGTGGAAAGACTCTCGGCAAACCCTTACATCACCTACAAAGGTGATATAGCGCCCGATGAGATAGATCAAAACTTGCGCAGCGGCAATGTCGATGCCATTGTAGTCTTCACACACGACTTTGAAAAGATCATGAATGAATGGCGAAGGAATGGCGTGTCAAAATCGGCTATGCAGTTCATTATGGATGCATCCAACACCAACATCGCGCAGGCTGGCACAGGCTACCTGACCAACATCCTTGCCAGCGACGTGATGGCAGCATCGTCAATGGTTGAGACCCACATGCTCTTCAATCCACAACTAAAGAGTGCCTTCAATTTCGTGCCAGGCATTATGGGCATGATATTCATCTTAATTTGCGCACTGCTAACCTCAGTTTCTATTGTGCGAGAGAAAGAAACTGGTACTATGGATGTGCTGCTTGTATCGCCTGTGAGACCTCTACGTATCATCCTTGCCAAGATGGTGCCCTACTTCGGGCTCTCATGCATCAACCTCACCACTATATTGCTACTGGCACGATTTGTCCTTGGCATCCCAATGGGCAGTAATCTATGGATTGTGATTCTTGTGTCGTTGGTCTATCTTGCTCTTGCTCTCTCGCTTGGACTGCTCGTCTCCACCATTGCCAAGAAGCAAGTGGTTGCACTGCTCATTTCGGCTGCTGTTATGCTGCTGCCCATAGTAATGCTGTCAGGTATGCTCTTCCCTATCGAAAATATGCCATCGGTACTTCAACCGCTGAGTGCCATCGTTCCTGCTCGATGGTACATCGACGCAATGCGCAAATTGCTCATTCAAGGAGCATCATTCCCTCTGATTTTAAAGGATTTCCTTATACTTATTATCATGACCATATTGCTTCTTGCTGTTGCGCTGAAGAAATTTAACGACAAACTAGAATAAACCATGTCCACATTAAAAGTTCTCATAAGAAAAGAGGTGCTGCAATTCAAGCGCAACACATTCCTGCCCAAGCTCGTAGTGGTGTTCCCTGTGATGATGATGCTTGTTTTGCCATGGGTGACTACTATGGACGTGCGGCATGTAAACGTGAGCGTTGTTGACAATGACCATTCCACGTTTTCAACAAGGCTCATCAACCGCATTGCTGCCAATGATTATTTCACGCTGCAAAGTGTCACCACGAGTTTCGACCTCTCGATGCAACAACTTGAAGACGGAGAAGTAGATGCTATTCTAGAAATACCTAAAGATTACGAGAAATCGTTTGTAACGGGAAACCTTAAGAAAGTGAACGTTAGTGCCAATAGCGTAAACTCTATCAAAGGAAGCCTTGGCAATCAATACTTGGTTCAAACTCTCTCTGGCGCCATCAACGAGATGCGTAATAGCAACGCGCCTGTGAAAAATGGCGAACTAATAGCCATACAAAACCGCTACAACCCTACTCTCGAGTATCGTAACTTCATGATACCAGGATTGCTCGTGATGCTCTTGATTATCATCACTGGTTTCCTGCCTGCACTCAACTTCGTGGGAGAGAAAGAAGCTGGAACAATTGAGCAAATAAACGTGACACCAGTTAGTCGATTCTCGTTTACTCTTGCCAAACTCATCGTTTATTGGGTGGCGGGATTGATAGTGCTAACATTGGCATTATTGGTAATTTGGCTCGTCTATGGCCTCACTTCGGTAGGAAGTATACTCATAATTTATGTCGCTGCGTTCTTGTTTATCTTGGTCATTTCAGGATTCGGGCTCATTGCGTCAAACCTGTCATCAACGATGCAACAGGCCATATTTTTCATGTTTTTCTTTGTGATGGTGTTCATGCTTATGAGCGGCTTGTTCACACCCACAGAGTCAATGCCGAAATGGGCAGAATATCTCACCTATATACTCCCACCTCGCTATTTTGTCTCTACTATGCGGGCAGTATTCCTCAAGGGTGCCACACTATACGACATGCGATACAATTTCTACGCTCTTGCAGTCTTTGCCATTGTGATGAATCTTGGAGCAGCACTCACTTATCGCAAACAAAGTTAAGCATATGCACATTTTTTGCTCATTATAGTTTGCAATATTTATGCAATGGTTGTAACTTTGTGGCCTTTAAAAGAAAGACATTATAGATGACCGAGAAATTGATTAAAGGCGTTTTGTTTGACCTCGACGGTGTGTTGATTGACACCGAGGGAATCTACACGCATTTCTGGGAAGCTGTGGACCAGCGCTACCCTACTGGCGTGAAGGATTTTGCGCACGTTATAAAGGGCTCAAACCTGCATAACATCCTGCACACCTATTTCCCCGAAAACCTACACCATGAAGTCAACGAGATGCTCAACAATTTCCAACGGGAGATGCGCTATGATTACTTCCCAGGCGCTATTAATCTTATCGAGGACCTGCACAAGTGCGGCATAGCGTGCTGCCTGGTCACCAGCAGCGACATCAGAAAGATGGAGGCAGTATATCACCAGCATCCTGACTTTCAGAGCCATTTCGCCGTTATAGTCACTGGAAATATGGTTAGCGAGCCCAAACCATCGCCAGAGTGTTTCTTGCTCGGTGCCAAGAAGTTGGGAATCGACATCAACAACTGTGTGGTAATTGAAGACTCCATCAACGGTCTGAAAGCCGGCATGGCTAGCGGCGCGCGCGTGATAGGCCTAGCCACCACATGCAGCGGCAATGCTATCGCACCACATTGCCACTTGGTTATAGATAACATTGAAAATTTAGACACAAAAACAATTCTAACATTATAAGAACATGAAATTCAAGACATTATTTAGCGTAGCTATCATTACTGCACTAATATTAGGCTTTTCGGCATGTAAAGGCAAGAAAGGCGGCGAACAGTCATCTAAATCAGGGAATGATACCATCCAAGTAATTGACAACAAGGATGAAATTACGTTCTTGCAGTCTTTCCTCGATAACTATATCAAACTCAGTGGCAAGGAAGCTCAAGACCTTGCTCGCAAGTACCTCACTGCTGATTTCTATAGCACCTACATCGAAAACTGCAACAACCAAGACAACGCCATCGATGTGATTTGCGAGGTTCTTACCAGTGAGAAAGTCGAGAAAATCGACAGAATAGAGAAAGGCAGTGAAGACCCAACCAGTTTCATAGTTCAAGTAATTGCCAAAGACGCTGAAGGAAAAGAATTCACTCAGCAATACGACATGACTGTGGTAAATGAAGACGGCAAGTTCAAACTAGCCGACAGCCAAATCTTTGACTAAAAAATGCACAATGCGAAATGCACAATGCATAATCTAAAAATCTAGTAAAACAAGAACTAAATACTAATATCATGGGAAAGAAGAATTTAAATCGACGTGAGTTTCTTAAGAGAGCAGGCATCGTTACTGGTGGAGCGATGGCGATGATGGCATTTGAACCGCTATCAAGCTTTGCTCGCAGTAAAGACAACAATAACCCAAGCGAGAACCTGATGACTTACCGCACTCAACAGGGCACAGGCGAGAAAATTTCGCTGTTGGGATTTGGCATGATGCGCCTGCCGCGCGACAACCAGGATTTGGTCAACGAACTAGTAGATTACGCCATCGCTCACGGCGTGAACTATTTCGACACAGCGCCTATGTATAGCGGCGGTCTCAACGAGGGCATCGTGGGTGAAGCACTGAGCCGCCATCCACGCGACAAGTATTATATCGCGACTAAGATGTCGAACTATAAAGAGGAGTACTGGCCCTTGGAAGAGGCAAAAAAGATGTATGCTAACTCCTTTGAAAAGCTGCGCGTTGACCACATAGATTACTACCTAATGCACGGCGCGGGACAAGGCGGTATGGAGGCTTTCGAGAACAGATTCCTGAAAAACGGCCTTCTCGACTTCCTTGTGAAAGAGCGCGAGGCGGGACGAATCCGCCATCTGGGATTTTCTTATCATGGCGACGTGAGGGTCTTTGACTGGCTCCTTGACCATCACGACACTTATCACTGGGATTTTGTTCAGATTCAGATGAACTTCCTCGACTGGAGGCATGCGTCACTTCAAAAAGGCGGCTGGAAAGTTGATGCCGATGCTGAATACCTTTACAACAAACTCGCAAAAGCCGGCATTCAAGCTGTCGTGATGGAACCTTTCCGTGGTGGCGCGCTCTCCAAGATGCCACAAGAGCAAATTGACCAACTTAAAGCCATGCGACCCAACGACACAGTGGCTCAATGGGCATTTCGATGGGTGAGTTCGCACTCTAACATCCTCACAACCCTCAGTGGCATGAACGTGATGGAACATCTTGTAGAGAACGTGGCAACACATTCACCATTAGAGCCTTGTACCGCTGCTGAGAACGAATTGCTCGAAAAGATCGCCGATGCCATGATAGGCATACCCACCGTGCCATGCACTGCGTGCGCCTACTGTATGCCTTGCCCTTATGGTGTAGACATCCCCGGAAACTTCACATTCTACAACGAGGCGATGAACAATAAGTTGTTGCCCCTGCCTGAGAAATCAAGCCCAGATTATAGTGCTAAGCAGAAGCAGTTTACGGAGCAATACCTCGCCCACTTCCCTGCCGAATCACGCGCCAACCAGTGCATGGACTGCGAGGAATGCCTCAAGAAATGCCCACAACAAATCCGCATCCCCAATCAATTAAGCAGAATTAATGACGTATTGAGAGGGAGATAAAAAGGAAGAAGGACAAAGGATAAAGGTGAATCTTTGTACTTAGTACTTTTTCTTGATACTTTTTGAAATCATTTCCTGAACCGTCTCGGTCCAGAAGATTTCTTGTCTCGCCACATCAATAGTGCCAGCAACAAGATTCCGAACAAGCTTAACCATAGTCCAGATTTCAATCCTACAGGGAAGTAATCAAAGATTATGGCATGTTCGCCTTTGGGAATCTTGAGCGCCATCATGCATAAATTAGCTTTATAGATAGGCGCCTCCTTGCCGTCGATAGTGGCTTTAAATCCCTTTGAATATGGCACACTGAAGAACATCACCTTCTCGGTGTGCAGCGCCACTCTTGCCTCAAAACCACAGCTGGAACCCTGGAAATCAGATGACACATATTGTTGTCGGTTAGCAACTGATGTAGCTAAGTCGCTCGTCGTCTGAGTATCGCCATGCGGCAACAAGTCGCCCATTTCAGTAACTTCTGCATCTTCAAGCACTATATTGTTGAGCATCACAAGTGGTAGATTTATCGTAGTGTCACTCATAAGCTCATCCATCTCGCTGCGGGTGATATAGCTGTCGTAAGTAAAGCCTATCGGGATAAAGTGCTCAGCATCACGCTTTGTTACATTTCCCACCGAATCAATTTCATAGATTGTCTTTACCGAGAGCAAAGCGCCAAAGTCATCTTGATGCACGTTGGCTCGCAACTTGTTATTTGCCCAGAAGTCGCGGGTTACGGTTTTATATAGGCTGTCTACGCCAGTGGCAATTACAGAATGATAACCTTGGACACTTGCATGGTTGCGCAGCAGACCAAGATTGCACGCAAGAAAATCACTCTCATGACCTCTAAAGTCAACACGACTGTTTATAGTTGAATTGTCCCCTTGCTCAACATTATTCACAAAACTCTTATAACGTTGTGAATCAACACCATTATTAATACTAGCAAGATTCAGCAAGAAAAGCCACATATGCACCACCGTGCACGCTACGACAGTCACTTTCAGCCATCGCAGCGACAATTTACCTCTTGCCCACAACACCAGAGCAACAATGCCAGCAAAGAACAGCACTATAAGAGCAATAAAGCGAGGACTTGGAAGATGCATACCATTGCCAATAAGCACTTTAGCAACAAATGCCAGCACCACCAACGATGCCAATACCGCATAGCCCAGCACTCCACGGCTAACATCTTTTTCCTCATCTAGTTGGCGAACCGTGCAAAGCACTATAATCAATGTGAGGGCATATGCCCAACGAGTATATAACGGATTGGTAAACAAGGTTAAAATGCCATTCAATGGAGTGAGATATAGCACCAGCAGCGTCAAAAGCAAAAACGACAGCCAGTCGCGATGCCGCCAAGCGTAAATCAGCGACAACGACAGTCCAAAAACCGCAATGCAAGCCTCGTTGCTAAAGGATGCTGAACCATCGGGGACAAATACGGTCGTACCCTCTACCACCTTTGGCATAAACACCGTGCGCAGACGTTCGAGGAGATTGAGCATCGCCGTCGTGTCGAATGCGCTTTGCGCATCGGCGCGTGTGGTAATCAGCATCTGGCAATAGACTGGCAACAGCAGGAAGGAGCACATCACTATGCCCACCAGTACTGCGCCAATGCCCTTAAGCGCAATTTTGCCATTGAAATCTACCTCACCCGAAATAGCGCGGAAGAACACATATATTAATGCTGCGATAAACGACCCTATCGCAAAATAAAAATTCACAAACGCCACAACAAATGCCGCCAATGCTACACAAGTCATTCCCCATCGTTCACGACGCATCAGCCGCTCAAGAGCGATGAGCAGCAACAAAAACGCCATGATTGGCTCATAGAAATGATAATAATAAAGCGAGGCAATGCTGAATGAAGAAAAGGTGAAAAGATAAGCTCCAAATACGGAGTTTTGGCGACTCACCCCCATCTTGCGCAAGTAGCGCCCCACCAGCCACACAAGACACAAGAACTTGAGCACAAAGGTGATGGCAATCCCTTCTTCAAGCATTGATTCAGGTAACAGGCAGTTGATCCACACAAATAGACTCGTGAGCGTGTAGAAGGCATAAGAACCTATGAAATCGGTGCCAAGATAGGTGTTCCACGACCACCATGGCGCTCCAGTGGCAAGCATCCTTTTGGTCTCAAGGATAAAAGCCACCTCTTGATGCAAAAAGTCGCTCGACAGCCACAGGTCACCACATAAAAAAGCAACTGGCAACAATGCCATTGCCAATGTAATCAATGTAAGAAAAAATAACTTACGCATCGCCCTCAGTCTTGTCGAAGCCAACAGTCGTATCTACATTATATCGCGGGCGGTTCTTCACTTCGGTATAGATTTTGCCTACATACTCGCCAATGATGCCAAGTCCTATCAGAACAAAGGCACCAACGAACCAAATAGATAGAATGATTGACGGCCAACCCGAAACAGCACGCCCCATGAAATAGGCGCACAACACATAGATGAGCATTATCAACGCTATTAATAGGAACACCACTCCCACAGCAAACACAAGGCGCACTGGCTTCACGCTGAACGAAGTGATCCCGTCGATTGCGAAGTTCACCATTTTCTTGAATGGATACTTGCTCTCTCCTGCAATTCGTGCCGAGCGGTCGTAATACACACAGTCGGTTTTGTAGCCCAACTTTGTGACGATACCACGGATAAACAGGTTGCGCTCCTTGTAGTCGAGCAAAGCCTGCACTGCACGGCTGCTCATCAAACGATAGTCGGCATGATTCTCAATGGTCGATACCCCAAGCCACCTCATCAGGCCATAAAACATATTGGCTGTGGTGCGTTTGAACCAAGTGTCGGTCTTGCGTTCTTTGCGAACACCAAACACAATGTCGCAACCTTTCTTATATCGCTCAACCATTTGAGGAATTACATTGATATCATCCTGAAGGTCGGCATCGATGCTCACGGTTATGTCACAATGCGACACAGCAGCTGAAAGCCCCGCCATAAGCGCGTTCTGATGACCGCTGTTGCATGCCAATTTCACTCCAACAACCTTGTCGCTCTCTGCAGCAAGTTTCTCAATGATTGCCCAAGTGTCATCTCGAGAGCCATCATCAACATATAGAAGTTTGCTGGCTTGCGCGATGCTATCCTGCGATATCATCTCATCCAGCAATTTAGCCAATCGGCTATGTGACTGAGGTAGCGCCTCTTGCTCATTAAAGCAAGGCACCACAATATAGAGTACAGGGCAATCAGTTTTCATATATTACTTGGAGATATCTATTAATTTAAGGCAAGACGAAGACCTAGGTCAGTAGTATGGTTTGAGGCATTTTTTTCGCCACGAATGATGCGACTGGAGCATTTATGGTCACCTAACGCGGCAAATTCCCACTCTGCCTCGGTGGGCAAACGAAATTTCTTGCCTGTTTCCTTATTGAGTTTTTGAAGGAACACCTGGCAATCGGCATTGCTCACACCCTCTACAGGACACTGAAGGTCGATGTACAAATCCTTCCCATTTTGAGAGCCATTTGCATGATGGTTTCTGCCCATCACCGCTTTCCAAAGTTCTTGAGTCACTGGAGTTTGACCAATGTAAAAAGAAGACATCTCAATTCTTCTTCCCACACTGCCATTATTGAGAGTCGAGCCATTATGCCCATTTTTGACCCGCTGTGTGTAGGTGCCTCCTTCTACGGGTACCATAGTGAATGACACACCCTTAACATCAAGCATAATATCTTCATCGATAAAATTTTGCTTGATGGAACCAGCAAGTCTTAACTTATTTGTCTTACGTGAGCGCCTTTTGACAGTAGGCGACGAAAATAACACGACAAGACAAAAGACTATAATTGTGATTATTATGAGTTTTTGCATCTAAAAAATATCTAACATTTTAGATAAATCGCTGCAAAGATACTATCAAATGATTAATCTTGCAAAAAAAATGTGATTAATCATTTTTTTGACAATCCTTTCCATACATAACACTCTATCAAATAGGGTAAACACAAATGTAAACACAATATAAATATGTAATTTTCTTTAAAAACAAGGCAAAAACTACCTTATTTCGCTTTTTTTTAGTACCTTTGCAGTCGTTTTTGAGAACGTGAATTTTCTATTGCAAAAACTACGTTACTATATAAAAAATTACCTTTAAAAGTTATGGCAGAAAAATTTGAAAAATTGTTCGACCAATTTGCCCCTGTCACTCCTGAGGAGTGGCGTGCCAAGGCTGAAGTGGACCTGAAAGGTGCCGACTACAGCAAGAAAATGATTTGGCGGACAAACGAAGGTTTCAACGTTGAGCCCATCTACCGTGGCGTTGACATTGAGAACCTTAAGACCACTGAGTCGCTTCCTGGAGAATTTCCTTTCGTAAGAGGCACTCGAGTGAGCAACGACTGGTATGTGCGCCAAGACATCGACGTTACCGATGTGAAAGCCGCCAATGCCAAAGCCCTT
Organism: Muribaculaceae bacterium; assembly: GCA_017964485.1. Lineage (GTDB taxonomy): Bacteria > Bacteroidota > Bacteroidia > Bacteroidales > Muribaculaceae > Sodaliphilus. The sequence goes on from JAGCRW010000112.1 coordinate 23,972, forward strand.
GAAATCCTTAACAAAGGCATCAACAACGTGGGCTTCAACCTTCCTCACGGAGAGAGCGTTGACATTGCCGCACTTCTTGACAAGATTGACGTGAACGCTGCTGCTATCGACATCAACTGCTGCGTGAAAGTGGCTGCCGATGTTGCAAAGCAACTCGTTGCAGTTATCGAGAAGCAAGGTGCACAAGAAACATTTGTTGGTTCTATCAACTTCGACCCCTTCCGTCGCTACTTCAAGCACAGCGAGCCCTTCCCTGGTGACATGGTTGCCATGGCAAAGGAGATGCTCGACATCGTGAAACCCGTCAAGAACCTGCGCGTGCTCAGCGTTGACGCTATCTTGCTAAACAACGCCGGCGCTTTCATCTACCAAGAGCTGGGCTATGCACTGGCTTGGGGTAATGAATGGATGGCAATGCTCACCGAGGCTGGTGTTCCAGCACAAGAGGTGGCTTGCCGCATCAAGTTCAACATGGGTATCTCTACCGTTTACTTCATGGAGATTGCCAAGTTCCGCGCTGCTCGCATGTTGTGGGCTCAGATAGTGAAACAGTACAACCCCGAGTGCGACTGCGCTTGCAAGATGGTTGTGAATGCTGCCACCACCGAGTTCACTCAGACAGTGTTTGACTCTTACGTGAACTTGCTCCGTAGCCAGACTCAAGCCATGTCGGCAGCTTTGGCAGGTGTTGACTCTATCGTAGTTGCCCCATTTGACAAAGCTTATCAAACACCCGATGACTTCAGCGAGCGCATAGCCCGCAACCAGCAGATTCTGCTCAAGGAAGAAAG
>JAGCRW010000010.1 GCA_017964485.1 Muribaculaceae bacterium
TGGAAAGAGATTAGCTGCAAGACTTCTCACGTGCCTTCGGCTCTTATTCCCGAACCCATTAAGACACATATCCGCGCCACTTTCCCTGGCACAACGATTCTCAAACTTGACCGCAACCGCCGTGGTTATGAGGTTAAGCTCAACAATGGCTTTGAAGTGGAATACAACCGCGAATTCCAAGTGATTGATATTGATGACTAATTATTTGTTGTTTACGCATATTTAAGAATATAAACAATGAAATACTTTAGCTTTATCGCTGTCGCTTTATGTGCAGGCATGTTTGTGTCGTGCAATAACAATGGCGGTCAGCAGCCCGTTGCTGGTCAGGCAATTCCAAGCAATTCTAATGTCGCTCAGCAAGCTCCTGCACAACAAGCTTCCGCTCAGGATGTGCCCCAGGCCGCTCCTCAGGTTGCAGTGCCTGCTGCTGTTACCGACTTTATAAACAAAAATTTCCCTGGCATCACCATAACGGGTCAGGATCCCGACAGTGATGGTGAAATTGAGGTTTACCTTAGCGATGGCACCAAGGTGGAATTCACTCCTAATAACGAGTGGAAAACGATAAAATGCCCTGGTAAGGCTGTGCCAGCTGCTCTTGTGCCACAAGCAATAGCTAGCTATGTGAAATCCAATTACCAGTCAGCTCTTATCACCAAGATCGACAAAAAATATGGTAGCTTTGAGATTGAGCTCAATAATGGTGTTGAGTTGAATTTCGATGCCAATGGAAATTTCCTGGGAATGGACGATTAATGAAGTGTCATATTCAATTATTATAAGGGGATTTGCCTGTTCTGTGGCAAATCCCTTTTTTCATTGCGAGTTTGTTGAAAAGTTTATTGAAATAAGTAGTTGCAGTTAAGAAATTATGCTTACCTTTGCACGACTTTTTGGAAAAGATTAGAAAAGAGAACTAATTCACTATTAACTATAAATAGAAACAATGAACAAGATTGTAAGCAAACAACGTTTCAGCGAGAATGTTACTAAGCTCGTTGTTGAAGCTCCCCTTATCGCTAAGGCTCGCCGCGCTGGTCACTTTGTGATTGTGCGCTGCGGTGAGAAAGGCGAAAGAATTCCATTGACAATTGCCGACAGTGACCCTGCAGCAGGTACAATTACGTTGGTAATTCAGGCCGTTGGCGACTCAACCCGCAAAATTTGCGCTCTTGAGCCAGGTGAGTTCCTGACCGATGTGGTAGGTCCTCTTGGCCAAGCAACCCGCATCGAGAACTACGGCACAGTGTTGTGCTGCGGCGGTGGTGTGGGCGTGGCTCCATTGCTACCCATTATCCGTGCTATGAAAGAGGCTGGCAACCGCGTGGTAAGCGTGCTGGCAGGTCGCACCAAGGATTTGATTATCCTTGAGGATGAGGTTCGCGCCTCGAGCGACGACGTTATTATCATGACCGACGACGGCAGTTATGGCACCAAAGGTCTTGTTACTGCTGGTGTAGAAGAAGTTATCAAGCGTGAGAAAGTTGACAAGGTGGTGACGATTGGTCCCGCTATCATGATGAAGTTTGTGTCGCTGCTCACCAAGAAATATGAGGTGCCTACCGAAGCATCGCTTAATGCTATAATGGTTGATGGTACTGGAATGTGTGGCGCTTGCCGTGTGACTGTGGGTGGTAAGACCCGCTTCGTGTGTGTTGAGGGCCCAGAGTTTGACGCTCATGAGATTGACTTTGATGAGTTGTTAATGCGCTTGAAGATGTAATAACCGCAAAATTAGAAAGACAAATGGAAAACTATAACGAATCTCGTAACGAGGCTTGGCGCGAAGAACTGCGCAAGTCGAAGACCGCAAAAGAGAGAAACAATATAGCTCGCGTGGAGATGCCACAGCTTGACCCAGCTTACCGTATCACCTGCAACGAGGAGGTTAACCAGGGTATCAATGCTGAGCAGGCAGTGCTCGAGGCAACTCGCTGCCTCGACTGCCCAAATCCTCAATGTGTCACTGGCTGTCCAGTGGGTATCAATATTCCTAAATTCATTAAGAACATCGAGCGTGGCGAGTTTGCTCAGGCTGCCGCTACCCTTAAGGAAACTAGTTCGCTGCCCGCAGTTTGTGGCCGCGTGTGTCCTCAGGAGAAGCAGTGCGAGAGCAAATGCATCCGCTTGAAGATGAAGCAGCCAGCAGTGGCTATCGGTTACCTGGAGCGTTTTGCCGCCGACTGGCAGCGCAACAACACCAAGCAGGAGGTGCCACCCATGAAGCCTTCTAATGGCATCAAGGTTGCCGTTATCGGTAGTGGCCCTTCGGGCCTGTCATTTGCTGGAGACATGGCGAAGCAGGGCTTTGACGTTACCGTATTTGAGGCATTGCACGAGATTGGTGGTGTGCTCAAATATGGCATTCCTGAGTTCCGTCTGCCCAACTCAATCGTTGATTATGAGATTGATGGTCTGCGCATGATGGGCGTGAAGTTTGAAAAGGACGTGCTTGTGGGCAAGACCATTACCTACGACGATCTGCATGAGCAGGGCTTCAAGGGTGTGTTCGTTGGCTCTGGCGCTGGTTTCCCACGTTTCATGGATATCCCTGGCGAGAACCTTATTGGCGTGATGTCGAGCAATGAGTATCTCACACGCATCAACCTAATGAGTGCCGGCCGTGGCGGTGACACTCCTGTGATGCAAGGCGAGACAATCGCTGTGATTGGTGGTGGTAACACTGCTATGGACTCTACACGTACCGCTCTGCGCATGGGTGCCAAGCGCGTGATTCTAGTCTATCGTCGCAGCGAGGAGGAAATGCCTGCCCGTCGTGAAGAGGTTGGCCATGCCAAGGAAGAGGGTGTAGAGTTCATGACTTTGCACAATCCCATCGAGTACATTGGCGATGAAAAGGGCCACATCAAGGCTATGCGCATTCAACGCATGGAACTTGGCGAGCCCGACGCCAGCGGACGTCGTTCGCCAGTGCCTGTAGAGGGTGCTATTGAGGAGATTCCTGTCGACATCGTGATTGTGGCTGTAGGTGTTTCGCCCAACCAACTCGTGCCTCGCTCTATTAAGGGGCTTGACGTGAGCCGCCGCAACACTATCGTTGTCAACGAGGAGACCATGCAGAGTAACATTGGCGACCTCTACGCTGGTGGCGACATCGTGCGTGGCGGTGCCACCGTTATCCTCGCTATGGGCGATGGCCGCCGTGCCGCACAAAACATGGCAAAGCAACTCTTGGGAGAATAATTAACTCTAGTTATAGAAAAAAATGAGGATGCATCCACTTAGGGTGCATCCTCTGTTATATCTACTAAACTTTATTTCTCTTTTTAAAATGATGTTGGTCAGTCATTATGCTGATAATCTCTCATTTCTCGGGCCATGCTATATAGCCCTTGGGTTGCTGGCTTCGTAATGCCACGTTGGGGTGATAAGCGTGATTTGGTAGTATGAAGCCATGATTTATACCCCTTTTTGTTGTTTTGTTTTCCATACTCAATAAGATTTTTAATCGTAATTCGTATTCTTTCACTTCGGACTAGTTAGTCTAGTCTATATCCCTTCATATTCGTACGAGGCAAGCCTCGCCTTATAATGTTTTCTCATCAATGACGCTGCAAAGGTAGATATTTTCCTTGACATGACCAAGAAAAATATGTTTTATAACATGTTTTTGACAATTTTTGTCACAAATTGAGCGATTTTGAGATTGCTGCAACTAATTTTTCGAGGTAAATCTTGTCGGTCTCGTCAAAGGTGTTGAGGTCTTTGCTGTCGATGTCTAGAACAGCGACAACATTACCCGCGCTGTCATGCATGGGCACCACTATCTCACTTCGTGAGAGGCTACTGCATGCTATGTGGCCGGGAAACTGCTCAACGTCGGGCACTATTACAGTTTCATCGCGCTCCCATGCCGTGCCACACACTCCACGTCCGCGTTTTATGCGGTAACATGCTACTGGACCTTGAAATGGCCCAAGTTCCAGGCGATCGCCACTGACATTGTAAAACCCTGTCCACCACCATCCAAATGCCTCATGCAGCGCTGCTGTCACATTAGCCATTACGCTTACTGCATTGGTCTCACCCTCAATCATTGCTACCACCTGAGGCAGCACCTCTTCGTATTTTTCTTGCTTTGTCATAGTATGGAAATTTGTGCAAAATTAAATAATAAGTTGAATATTTCGTTGTTTTAAACCAAAAATGTGTATCTTTGTCAAATTTCAAACTATTGATTATTATGAAAAAGGTATTTGCTATCATTATAATGTGTATCGTTGCTATAGCTCCTGTGGTTGCCGACGACACCCAGATTCACATCTTCGATCCAAATGTGAAGTCGCTCAAGATAGCGCCTATCAGCAATATGTACTTTCCGCCGATTTATGTGCTGGGAAGCGATGATGTGCTGAATGTGAACTTCGACTACCTTGACCTTGACGTGCAGTATCTGCGTTATAGTGTAACGCATTGCAATGCCAACTGGCAGCCGTCGCAACTGGTGGAGAGCGAGTACATCGACGGTTTTAACCAGGCCGACATTGAGGATTATAAGCCTAGTGAGGCGACATTTGTGCATTATTTCAACTACGACTTCTGCATCCCCAACAATGACTTTGTCATAACAAAAAGCGGTAATTATCTGTTAAAGGTATATCGTCAGGATGATCCAGATGATGTGCTGTTCCAATCTAGGTTTTCGGTATGCGAGAACACTATGGGAGTATATGCCGAGGTGGTAACCAACACAGATGTGGACTACAACGCCCATAACCAACAGGTTAATTTTGTGGTTACCACCAAAGACGGTGAGCGCATCAGCGATCCATATAACGAACTCGGAGTAATAGTGTCTCAGAACTCTCGTCCCGATAATGAGGTGATGGTGACTAAACCAATGATGGTAAGTGGCAATAAGGTGACATTTGAGCACAATCGCGATTTGATTTTTCCAGCCGGAAATGAGTATCGCCGCATCGAGATGGTGAACATCAACTCGATGAACATGGGAGTGGAAAAGATACAGTATTTTGAGCCTTATTATCACGCTACTCTATATCGCAATGAACCACGTGTTGACGGGCAGTATCTCTACGACAAGACTCAATATGGCCATTTCACTATCAGGACGTCTGGTGCCTATGACTCGATGGTTGAGAGCGACTATATTGTCACACATTTCAATCTCTACACTGGCGAGCGTCTTGAAGGTGGGAATCTCTTCGTGCAGGGGGAATTCACGCTTGGCATGCCACCCGAGCAATGCCTCATGCGCTATGACCCCAACTATGGCACTTACAACTGCGACATCTTGCTCAAGCAGGGTGCCTATAACTACCAGTACTTATGGGTGCCAAACGGTAGTGGAGTAGGGCAGACCGCCATGATCGAAGGCGACAAATACCAGACTTCAAACGAATACCTCATAAAAGTCTATGACCGCCCCTTCGGCGAGCGTTATGACCACTTCGTGGGCTTCGGAATTATCTACTCAGTACGCTGATTTAGACCTTATGAAAAAGAAAAGGCGCCAATCACAGATTTGATGGCGCCTTTTCTATATTTTTTTCATAATTTATCTCATTAGCAGATACACTGTATATCCAATGTAGATTGCTAAGAATATTATGCCCTCGATACGGTCGAATGTTTTCTTACCAAAGGTGAAGATTGTGAGAAAGACGCAGACGGCGGCGAAGAAGGCCATCATATAGTCGACAATGTTGATGCTTGCAAGAGTGTAAGGGTGGATTGTTGATGACACACCCAGTATCATCAGCAGGTTAAACACGTTGGAGCCAATGACGTTACCAAGCGCCAATTGTGGATTCTTCTTACAGGCTGCGATGATTGCGGTGATGAGCTCTGGAAGCGACGTGCCAATGGCAACGATGGTGATAGAAATCACTGCCTCGCTCATTCCCCAGGCTGCGGCAAGGTTCTTGGCAGAATCAAGGAACATATTTCCTCCCCATAGAAGTGCAGCAAGCGACATAGCGGCTATTGCCCACAACAGAACTACGTTCTTGCCTGCCAACTGCGACTTGGTCTCTTCATCGGCCTCCTCAAGTGCTTGTGTTGGGTCTGTTCCTTTCTTGAAGATAACAAACGACATGTAAACAACGAATACAATCAGCAGGAATATGCCATCAAGTCTTGACAGGGAATTCTCGCCGATGCCAGGAATAAGACTGTCATTTGCAAGAAGCAGTACCAGCAATGCCGCTCCAATGCCAAATGGTATGTCGCGCCGTCTCTGCAACTTGTCGATGGCAAACGGCAATATAGTTGCTGTCACACCGAGGATAAGGAACGTATTGGCGATGTTTGAACCTAGCACGTTACCCATCGCGATGTCGCCATGACCAGTAAGAGCGCTCTGAATTGAGATAAACAGTTCAGGTGCTGAGGTGCCGATTCCCACAATGGTAAGGCCGATGATGAAATTAGATATCTTGGCACGTTGTGCAATCGCCACTGCCGAGTCAACAAGGTAGTTGGCGCCAAGCAATAGCAGTCCAAGACCTAAGAAGAAAAATAGATAATCCACAATATCTTTTTTAAAAAAGCATTGCCCAAAAATTGTCAGGGCAATGCTTAAATTTTTAGTTTAATAGATTTATTCTATTCCGCTCACTGCCACTTCTTTGCAGGTGCGACCAATGAGGCCTTGCAGCACCTTGCCAGGACCGAGCTCTACAGCCTCAGTCATGCCGTCGGCAGCCATGTTAGCTACTATATGGCTCCAGCGAACGGGAGCAGTAAGCTGCTTGATGAGGTTCTCCTTGATTTCCTCTGGGTCGGTGTGAGGTTTAGCGTCAACATCCTGATAGATTGGGCAGATGGGCTCACTGAAGTTTGCCTCATATATGGCCTTCGCAAGCTCCTCTCGTGCTGGCTCCATCAGTGGCGAGTGAAACGCGCCGCCCACCTTCAATGGCAGAGCGCGGCGGGCACCAGCCTCCTTAAACTTGGCGCAAGCCTCCTTGATTGCCTCAAACGAGCCGCTAATAACCACTTGACCTGGGCTGTTGTAGTTGGCAGGAACGCACACGCCGTCAATGCTAGCGCAAATTTCTTCCACTTTGTCATCGTCCATGCCAATGATTGCTGCCATGGTCGATGGAGTTGCCTCGCAAGCATTCTGCATTGCAAGTGCGCGAGTCTCCACGAGTTTCAGGCCCTGCTCAAAAGGCAGCACGCCTGCGGCAACGAGAGCCGAGAACTCGCCGAGCGAGTGACCAGCCACCATGTCGGGCTTAAAATCGTCGCCAAGTGTTTTGGCAAGTATAACACTGTGCAGGAACACAGCAGGTTGAGTGACTTTAGTCTGTTTCAGGTCGTCCTCAGTACCCTCAAACATCAGGTCGGTAATGCGGAAACCGAGAACTTCGTTGGCTTTCTCAAACATTTCACGGGCCTCGGCATTGTTGTCATACAGGTCTTTGCCCATACCTACAAACTGTGCACCCTGGCCAGGAAAAACAAATGCTTTCATTCTAAAATTGTTTATTTTTAATTGTTTAATATTTGCGTTATCTCAAATCGCCCGCAAAAGTAATCATTTTTTCTCACATGATGAGTGTTTTTTCAGAAATTCTCTTTAACTTTGCGTTTTGAATATAAATTAATACAATAACATTATGTTGAATTCAATATTATTGCTCTTTGGCAATTTGGGCACTACCGAGTTGATAATTATTGTTGTTATCATCTTGTTGCTCTTTGGTGGGCGAAAAATTCCCGAACTGATGAAAGGTATTGGTAAGGGAGTCCGCAGCTTTAAGGAAGGCATGGATGAGGTGAAAGACGAAGTAGAGAAGCCTATTAAAGACGCTGTTAACGACGACGAGAAAAAAGACTCTGAAACAAAGTCAGACGGTAAATAAAGATGCTCCTGCCGATGGAAGAGGAGAGCAAGGAACAGTTGCAGGAAATGTCGTTTTGGGACCACCTCGATGTGTTGCGGGGTGTCCTGATTAAGATAGCCGTGGTGCTTGTGGCGATGGCTATTGTCTTTTTTGCACTTATGCCATCCATCTTCGACAATGTGATACTTGCTCCCTGCCGAGGAGACTTCGTGCTTTACCGCCTGTTTGAAAAAGTGACCGCTGGAATTCCCGGTTTGCCGCAGTTTTCTACTGATGGATTCCATGTTGAACTGATCAACATCCAATTGGCCTCTCAGTTCTTTATTCACATGAGCACGTCGTTTTGGCTAGCGCTGGTGTTCTCGTTCCCAATTGTGATTTATTTGTTGTGGACTTTTGTGGCACCGGCACTCTACGAACATGAGAAGCGTGGTATCAGGCGCGCTTTTGCCTTTGGAAACCTGATGTTTTTCTTGGGTGTGGCAGTGGGTTACTTTGTGGTATTTCCCGTGACGTTGCGCTTCCTTGCCAACTACCATGTAAGCGCGATGGTGCCAAACCAAATCTCGCTCGATAGTTATATGGACACCTTCTTGATGCTTATTTTTATTATGGGCATCATCTTTGAATTGCCATTGCTGGCGTGGCTTTTGGGCAAGGTAGGAGTCTTGAAACGCAGTTTCTTCAAGAAGTATCGACGTCATGCCATAGTATTGTTGCTCATTTTGGCAGCTTTTATAACCCCCACAGGCGATCCCTTTACACTCACCATCGTGTTCCTGCCTATTTATTTGCTATATGAAATTAGTGCATGGCTAGTTAAAAAAGAACCAGATAGAAGTGAATAGGAAAAATTGATAATTAAAACTGATAACAGACTACTGATATTATGAAAGAAAAACGAACAGGCTTTGCGACGCGTATGGGTGCTATTGCAGCCACCGTGGGTAGTGCCGTAGGGCTTGGCAACATATGGCGTTTCCCTTATCAGGCTGGTGATAATGGTGGCGGCGCTTATATTCTTGTCTATCTTATCTGCATAGTGTTGCTGGGCATCCCTATTATGATGTCGGAGTTCATCATAGGCCGTTCCACTCACAAGAACATGAAGGGCGCGGTGGAGCAATTGACTCCTGGTTCGCCGTTCAAGTTTTTTGCTTATATAGGCGTTTTGGGCGCGTTGCTCATCTGCGGCTACTACAGCGTGGTGTGCGGATGGGTGATAGAATACTTGTGGAGTTCAGCAAGTGGAAGTCTGCTTGAGTATGAACCAGAGCAATTTTCTCAAATTTTCAAAACTTTTATAAGTTCTCCCGACCGTTGTGTGCTGTGGACTATTCTTTTCTTGGTTCTCAACTTCTTGGTGCTGAGTCGTGGTATTCAGAAAGGAGTAGAGCGCATGGCAAACATCATGATGCCATTGCTCTTTGCTCTGCTTATCATATTCTGTGTCAACTCTCTAATGCTGCCTGGCTCAATGAAGGGCATGGACTTCTTGTTTAGCGTTAATTTCGAAAAACTCGGATGGGAAGGCGTAGTTGATGCTATGGGGCAGGCGTTCATGTCGTTGTCGCTTGGTGTGACATGCCTCATCACTTATTCTTCATAATTTAATGATGATAGCCGCTTGATGAAAGATGCGGTGACAATATCGACGCTCGACACTCTTGGTGCCATCCTTGCAGGTATTGTAATATTCCCCGCTGTATTCTCCTTTGGACTAGACCCCAAAGCAGGTCCAGACTTGATTTTCAATACACTTCCTACTATCTTCCAGCAGATGCCAGGTGGTACCATTTGGGCGGTAATGTTTTTTGTGCTGTTGTTCTTTGCTTCGATTACCTCGACTATATCGTTGAGTGAGATTCCCATTACCTTTATGATTGATGAGTACAAAATCTCGCGTGGCAAAGCATTGACAATCACTGCTGTGCTCATGGGTGCTGTGGCAATTCTCAGCGCGTTGTCGTTCAGCACGCTCAGTGATGTGAAAATATTTGACAAGAACATCTTTGACTTCCTCGATTACGTGGGACCAAACTTCTTCATGTTGCTTGGCGGACTAGTGACTGCCATTTATGTGGGATGGTTCTTGAAGAAACAGGTTGTGCATGATCAACTCACAAATGGCGGCAAATACCGCTCGAGTTTCGTGCAGCCATATATAATTTTCTGTTTGCGTTTCATCGCTCCTATTGCGATAATAATCATCTTCTTGCACTATACAGGGGTATTTTGATATGAATAATTGTTCGTTTAAGAAATATAGCCTTAACTTGCATGGGAAGTTGGTGGAAATTGACCGTCCGTGGGTGATGGGTATCCTCAATGCCACTCCCGACTCGTTCTTTTCTGAGAGCAGAGTGATGGAAGAGGGTGCTATAGCACAGCGAGCCAGAGCTATGGTTGTTGAAGGTGCCGACATTCTTGACATCGGGGCTTACTCTACGAGACCTGGAGCCGAGGAGGTAACACCTGTTGAGGAGATGAAGCGCTTAGATATGGCCGTGAAGGCTGTGCGAGGTTCTGTGGGGGATGATGTAATACTCTCAGTAGATACTTTCCGTGCTGATGTTGCTAGGCATTGCGTGGAGGAGCTTGGTGTGGATATCATCAATGACATCTCGGGTGGAGATCTTGACACAGAAATGTACAGCACAGTGGCGCAGCTGCAGGTGCCTTACATTGTGATGCACACTCGCGGCACGCCAGCAACAATGCAGCAGTTCACCAACTATGACGGTGACGTTGCAGCTGTGGTACTCGAGGAGCTTGCTCGCAAAATAGACACATTGCACCAAATGGGCGTTAACGACGTGATAGCCGACCCAGGCTTTGGCTTTGCTAAGACTGTGGAGCAGAACTACCGCCTTTTATCATGTCTAGAGGTGTTTCATGCACTTGAGGTGCCATTGTTGGTAGGCGTATCACGCAAGTCAATGATACAAAAAGTGCTAAACTGCACCGCTCAGGAGGCCCTTAACGGCACTACTGTCATCAATACCATCGCTATGATGAAAGGCGCTCACATCATCCGCGTCCACGATGTGAAAGCAGCAGTAGAGGCAAGAAATCTTGTTTCCTTTACAAATAGGAATAGCTAAGAATAACTAAGAACTGATAACTGACAACTGATATGATTTCTTTTGGCATAAAAGACTTGATAGACATCCTGCTTGTTGCGGTATTACTCTATTATATCTATCGCACGATGAAGGAGAGTGGAGCATTGAACATCTTTTTTGGTGTGTTTGCTTTTATTATAGTATGGGTAGTTGTTGATAAGATTCTCGACATGAGGCTGTTGGGAACCATTATGGACCGCATTATCGATAGTGGCATCTTTATCCTGATTATCATTTTCCAGGACCAGATAAAGCGCTTCCTTACCGAGCTTGGCTCCAAACGAGGATGGAAGTCTATAACGCGACTATGGCACAGCGGAAAACCTGATGGGGAACGCAAGAAGTGGGTGATGCCCATTGTGTATGCATGTATGAGCTTGTCGAAGTCGAAGACAGGTGCGCTGATAGTTATCAGACAGAATTTCTCGCTTGAGGACTACGAGCACTCGGGCGATATTATCGATGCCGAAGTAAACAACCGCTTGCTTGAGAATATCTTCTTTAAGAACAGTCCGTTGCACGATGGAGCGGTCATAATTGATGACGGAAAAATTAAGGCCGCCGGTTGCATCTTACCCGTGTCGCACGATACAAGTCTGCCTAAGTATCTGGGTTTGCGTCACCGTTCAGCTCTTGGCATCTCCCAGGCCACCGATGCTATTGCCATCGTTGTGAGTGAAGAGACCGGCAACATATCATACGCTCATCGTGGGCAGATGCACCTCAAACTCTCAAGCACTGAGTTAGATCATGCCCTTTCTGATTTAATTGTATAAGGCTCAGTCATGTTTCTGATAAATGAGAATACTTTGGTGACCCTCGACGTAGTGGAGCGGTTTTTCTGCTGTGACCTTGATTCGTGTCTGGGGCAGTGCTGCATTGATGGTGATGCTGGTGCCCCTCTCACTGCCGACGAAGAAGAGGAAATCAAGAGAATTCTCCCAGAGATTTGGGATGACCTATTGCCGAGGGCGCAAAAGGAGATAGAGGAAAATGGCATTTCCTATCATGATCCTGAGGGCGAACTGGTGACACAGATTCTTGATAACAGCAATTGTGTATTCTCATGCTACGCACCAGGCGGCAAGTGTATATGCGCAATTGAAAAGGCCTATCGTGAGGGTCGCATTGGCTTTATGAAGCCTATTTCATGCGCTCTTTATCCTCTGCGCCTCAAGACGTTGAGCAATGGCAGTATTGCAGTAAACTACCACCGTTGGAAAATATGCAAAAGTGCCGAAGTGCTAGGCCGAAGCAAGAAAATCAGGCTATATGAGTTCCTAAAAGCCCCCCTTATCCGTCGTTTCGGCGAGGAATGGTACAACGAACTCGTCGCCAACTGCGAATTGTATATTAAGCAATACTTATCATGATCTCGAGGAAAAAACAAAAAAGGCACCCGACCGGATGCCTTTTTAATTATGCATTATACATTGATTATTTGTACTCTTTGACTTCGCGCTTGCCTTTAAGGACTGCTGCGGCGTTGCCTGCGAGGGCGCCCATCTCATCTTCGCCGGGGAAGCAGTAAGTGGGTGCGAGGAAGTCGATACGCTTGCGGAGCTCGCTGATGAGGTAATCGGAGTGTGCCATACCACCAGTGAGCAGAATAGCGTCGATGTTACCGCAAAGAACAGCACTCTGGGCAGCGATAGCCTTAGCCACATGATAAATCATGGCGTCAAGAACTGTCTTAGCGTGTTGGTCGCCATTGTTGATGCGCTCCTCAATCTCTAGCAGGTCGGTTGTTCCCAAATGAGCATTCAGACCACCCTTGCCAGTAATCATCTTAAGGATTTCTTCCTTAGTATATTTGCCGCTGAAGCAAAGTCTTACCAGATCGGCAGCAGGAACTGTGCCGGCGCGCTCGGGAGTGAATGGGCCTTCGCCATCAAGGGCGTTAGGTGCATCTACTGCCACACCTTTCTCATGAGCGGCAACCGAGATACCTCCACCAAGATGGCAGATGATAAGGTTCATCTCCTCATATTTCTTGCCGATCTCGCGGGCGAAACGGCGTGCGATGGCGCGTTGGTTGAGTGGATGCCAGATGCTACAACGCTTAATCTCAGGAATGCCAGAGATACGGGCATAGTCGTTTAATTCGTCAACCACAACAGGGTCGGCGATGAAGCAGCGGCAGCCTGGAATCTGCTGAGCAATCTTGTGGGCGATAAGGCAACCGAGGTTGCAAGCGTGCTCGCGAGTAGCGTTGCGGGTGTCCTCGAGCATTTGCTCGTTGATCTCATAAACACCACCTGGCACGGCCTTTCCAAGACCACCACGTCCAATTACAGCCTTGAAGTTGAAATCTACGTTAGTGACCTTAATCTCGTTCATCACGAGGTTGTAGCGGAAGTCGAACTGGTCCAAAACAGTCTTGTAAGGAGCAAGTTCCTCAGGTTTGTGACGGATTGAACGCAGCAACAATGGAGTTTCGCCTTCATAAACGGCAAATTTAGTAGAAGTAGATCCTGGGTTGATAACTAATATACGCATAAGTATTAAGTGTTAAGTTTTAGGTTTTAAGTTTTAAGTTTTAAGTGGTTTTAGGGGAGAGTTATTCTGCTTAGATGGCTGATGCCACTGCGAGACTGTAGAATTTTGACTCGATGCTGTCGCCGCGAGAGGGGAGAACTACAGGAACCTTGGCGCCTTGCAGCAAGCCCGCGGTTTGAGCATGGCAGAGCAGGGTAATTGTCTTATAGAATACATTACCGCTCTCAATCTCGGGGAAGAGAACTGCGTCGGCCTCGCCGTTTATAGGCGATTCAATGCCTTTGTGGTGCATGCTCTCGTAGCAAAGTGAGCATTTCAGGTCGAGCGGACCGTCAACGATGCAGTTGCCAAATTCGCCATTAGCGGCTTTCTCTTTGATAATTACATAGTCGCCTGTGCATGGGAAGTGGCGCTCGTCAACTTTCTCAGAGCAGTGGATGAGAGAAATCTTTGGCTCCTCGATGTGGAGAGCGTGAGCAATCTTGGCAACATATTTCACTTGCTCTATGCGTTGGTCAACTGTTGGACAAGGAATCACAGCAGCGTCGGTGAAGAGAAGCAGACGCTTAAGTTCTGGAATATCTGCAACTGTGACGTGAGTGAGCACGTTGCCCTTTGGCAGAATGCCGGTTTCCTTGTTGAGCACGGCACGGAGCAGGTTGTCGGTGTTCAACAGACCCTTCATAAGCACATTGGCGCGGTCTTCACGCACCTCGGAAACAGCCTTAGCGGCAGCGTCGTCACGATCGGCAGCGTCGATGATTGTAAACTCGCTCTTGTACTTAGCGAGACGCTCATCGGCCTCAATCTCTTGACGGCAGCCTACGAAAGTTACAGTGATAATACCAGCCTCAAGGGCTTTTAACACAGCACTGCGAGTAACATCGTCCTCGGCCCATACTACAGCCACACGGCTTTTTGTTCCCTTACTAGCAAGATGAGCGGTCAGCTCATCAAAATTCTTGATACTTGGCATGTTGTTTTTTATTGTTTATGTTATCTGTTAATTTTTCCGCAAAGGTAGTAAATACTTTTCAAATATGCTATAATTTGAAGATAGTTTTTATGCACATTTTCGTATTGCTGATTAAATAAAAGGGAGCGAAAAAAACTCGCTCCCCACATATGTTAGTTATGATTCAGTCTCTGGTTCTGGTACCCAGGTGTAGGCGCCTATGTCTATGCCTTCATTGGCGAAGCGGTCAACACCGTAGCGGTCGTAGCGTGCTGCGTCGGGACAGTAAGAGCGGTTTCCGCGAGCTATGGCGTCGCTGCCGTTGTGGAGTCGGTAGTCGAAGATGTATTTCTCGCGTTCGGTGTAAAACTTGGGATCGGCATCCCACACGCAGTTGATAAAGAACTCATCGTCTTCGCCATTGC
The DNA here is from genome assembly GCA_017964485.1 of Muribaculaceae bacterium. Taxonomy (GTDB): domain Bacteria; phylum Bacteroidota; class Bacteroidia; order Bacteroidales; family Muribaculaceae; genus Sodaliphilus. Next base: position 14,843 of record JAGCRW010000010.1, read on the forward strand.
TCTTGAGCAGACAGTTGCGCAGGTAAATGCCTATATCGTTAAGCTCATTTACATTAAGTTCGCCCGTATTGCCGTAGAAGATGCAGTTGTCGAAGCTGCCCAAGAACGGCGCTTTAGTACCATCATCAAATTCGGTTTCGAGGTTGAGGATAGGTCCCTCGATTGCCGCGAATAGGTAATAGTTGGCAAACGTGCAGTTAATGAAATGCAGGTTGCCTCCAATGAAATCGGCTACATAAATGCCCGCATCACTGAACTCACACCCCTCGGCGTCAATCCATGCGTTAACACCCATCAGCGTGAGGTAAGTGGCGTTGTGTAGCACACAATTAAACATGTGTAACGAGCGCTTGCTCATGTCTTCAGAATATACCTGTAAGCCGTAGGTGTTGCCTCTCATGCTTACAAACGCCAGTTCGCTGCCATAGCTGCCATATTCGAAATACACGCCATCCCACTGACCGCTCATGATGTCGAAATTTATCTCGCCTACCACATGGTCGAGGCGGTCACCACGAAGGGTGATGGGCTTATCTTGGGTGCCTTTCGCATTAAGAGTGCCTTTCACCAGCAAAGACGCTTTGTTGTGGAAAAGCAAGGTTGTGCCTGGTTCAAAGGTCACATTAGTAAGAGTGTCGATAGTGAGTGTGCCATAAATGAGATATGGCTTGTTGGCAGTGAGGTGAGTTGGTTTGCTGAGCGTGGTGTCGTTAAGGATGATTACATCCTGCCCCCAAGCCGTGACAGCAACCTTTTGGGTAACACCATTAGTGACAAACTCGATGTGGTCTTTGAGGAACTCTGGCTCATCTTGATTGGTTGGGTCGAGACGACTCTCTACAAAGACGAAAATGCTGTCCTCGCCCCTGATTTCAATGTCGTGGAACTCATCGCCCTTCATGCCGTCAACATTCAGGAAGAAATGTCCCTTGCTCTCGCCTGCCACTCTAATCGAGGAGATATTGAGCATTTTCTTGCTCTTGTTGTAGATGAGAAACTGCTTGGTGGGAGTGCCTTGACCAGTAATCACGGTGTCGAAAGCCACAGTATCGGTTGAGAAGGAGAGGATATCGCTGCTACTGGTAGCAAACTCGTCGTTGATGCAACTGCTGAACGATAACACAACCAGCGCACCAATAATAGCCAATAAATGATGTATATTCTTAGTCATATATTTAAAACGATGTTTGACTTAGAATATTGTTTATTAGTTATCAGTAATCAGTTGTCAGTTATCAGAAGAAAAGTCTGAAATCTGAAATTAGAATTGGAAGTAGATAAAGGGCTGCATCTCGGCTGAGACGAACTGGAAGACGAAGAATACAACCATCACGACTATTGCAGCAATTGCAGGCAGTGGCAGGCTGGCGAAGGTGTAACGATATTTGCGTTTCATTTTCTCGGGAATCCAGTGGATAATCATTCCGAGGACAAAGAGCAGGAACACATTGTGGTAAGCCCAAATCACCTCAAAGGCGTTGACGTTCCATGATGTTCCCATTTGCTGCACCATCGACTTGGCGGTGTTCCATGCCACCTCGTTGGCAGTAGCGGGGTCAAGGTTTGAACCCGAGCGGAAGAAGAGTCGGGTGAACGAAATGAATACGAAAGTCACGAAAATCGCCCATGAATTGGCGAGCCATTTGAGGTTGCGCTCTCGAGTGTTGTATTTGTTATAAAGCCAGCGAATTACAGCGCTCACAGCGATGAAGATGGCGCATACCAATAGAACGTTCCATAACGCTGCGGGAGCTAGCCACATGAGCACTAACAGAACGGTCACAACCACTAACGACAATCCAACTCTCCAAAGCGCCGAGTTGTCACGCCAGAACTTGTAAACTATCATTCCCACGCCGTTGAGTCCACCCCAAATAACGAAGTTCATGCTTGCTCCGTGCCACAAACCGCCGAGTAGCATAGTAATCATTGCGTTGAGGTTAGCGTAGATTTTCTTGCGTTTTTCGGGGTGCTTGTAGGCAGTGAAAATCACCATTGCAGCCACAACAAGTACACCTAGAGCTATCCACCAGCTACCGCTGAGCACCAGCGCCGCAAGTGTGATAATCGAAATCCAGAAATATGTGCCGAAAGTAATGTTGCGATTTCCGCCCAGAGGGATGTAGAGATAAGTTTGCAACCATCTTGACAACGAGATGTGCCAGCGCTTCCAGAAGTTGCTGCAGTTGAGGGCTTTGTATGGAGAGTTGAAGTTCTTAGGCAGGTGGAATCCCATCAGCAGTGACAGTCCTATCGCGATGTCGGTGTAACCTGAGAAGTCAGCATAGACTTGCAACGAATAGACAAAGAGCGACATCAGGTTCTCAAATCCAGAGAAGAGATGCGGATTCTCAAACACTCGGTCGATGAAGTTCATGGCGAGGTAGTCGCTGAGGACGATTTTCTTAACCAAGCCATTAAGAATCCAGAACACAGCGAGACCAAACATGCGGTGGCTGATATTGTATTTCTTGTAGAGCTGAGGGATGAAATCGCTCGCCTTAACGATAGGTCCAGCCACAAGCTGCGGGAAGAAGGTCACGTAGAATCCGAAGTCAAGGATATTGCGCACGGGCTTGACGAGGCCTTTGTAAACATCGGCAGTATAGCTGATTACCTGGAAGGTGTAGAATGAGATACCTACTGGCAGAATTATCCTGTCAACATTGAAGAAATTAGTGCCGAGAATAGAGTTCCCTGCGCTGGCAGCGACATTGGTAACCGTCATCTGGAATCCAAAAATCGAGTGCACCATGTCGGCAAAGAAGTAGGCGTACTTGAAGTAGCACAGGATGCCGAGGTCGATAGTGACGCTCAGCGCCAGGAGCGCTCGCCGTTTCCATTGTACCTTGTTGCGGTCAATGGCCTGAGCTATAAAGAAGTCGGTGCAGGTAACCAAAATCAGCAGCCCAACAAAGAGTCCGCTAGTTTTGTAGTAGAACAGTAAGCTTACAAAGAACAGATAGGAGTTGCGCAGCAGTCTTCTCCGCTTGGCCAATGCAAAGCCAGCAAAGACTATAGCGAAGAACGCCCAAAAGTGGAACTGCGTGAACAGCAGTGGACTGTCGGGGTTAAACGAGAAAACCGATAATATGTAATCAATAAGTTTCTGCATTAATGCCTCGTTCTCTCCATTTAATGTATTCTCCTATAATTGCATTATAGAGCAAATCTCCAATCAGTTTGTAGCCTGAGCTGGTGAAATGCACATGGTCGCTCTGCATCAGGCCGCTTCGCACCCATCGAGTCGAACTTCCTAAACCTCCCATCACCTTGTAGAGATCCCACACCGAGCCGTTATTGTCAAGAGCAAGCTCAATGAACACCTTCTCGGCAGAGCGGGTGTTGGGATTTGCTGAGCGGTTCAAGTGGTTGTCGTTGTTGGTGATAAAAATGAATTGGCAGTCGGGGTTCACTCGCTTAATGCGGTCAATCAACTGCTGATAATTGGTCTTGAAGCGGTCGCGGCTGAAATTCTTGGTGTGGGCGTCGTTGATGCCAATGCCAAAAATAACCATATCGGGCTTTGCCACATGCAGGTCTTTCTCCAGCAGGCTGCACCTGAGCCACGAAGTGGTCGCCGCTCCGTTAACGCCCGATTCCCAATAGGCTACACCTGGCTCGTCGTTGAGGGCGATAACGCCTCTCAATTCAAAACGGTTGCCACTGCCCAAGCCGTGGAATTTCACTGTGAACGAAGTGCATCCGTATGGTAATTCAAAGAAATATCCTGAGTCGTTGTCGCCTTGTGGGTCTTCTACAGCGGTACTGTCAACCATGATGTATGGCCTCACACTGCTTGATGATGCTTTACCAA
>JAGCRW010000113.1 GCA_017964485.1 Muribaculaceae bacterium
CTGCCCATGTCGTGGCGAATCTCCTTGATGACTCGTTTCTGCGCCCCAGTTAATGGGAACTTCAGGTAACTTTTGTAAAAATTGTTGAAAAAGTCGCCCACATGCGAGAATACATGTCCAGGCACTTGTGCGTTGCGGCCTTTGATGTATTTGAGGATATTCATCTGCAGGAAGAACAGTTCCTCAAACTTCAACCGTCGCTGCGCTTGCTGCAGCAATGTAATGCTTTGCGGGGTGTGTATGTTGAAAAGCGCCTCTTTTAAAGGCATAAGTTTGTAGCGGTCAATAATCGATTGGGGCAGAGTCTCACGGATGCTGTTAAACACCTGGTGGTCAAGAAGCGACTTTATGATTTTCTGCATCACCCTAGTAGTGATGTTGCGGTTGTGCATCTTCTCGGTGAGGGTATACACGCCCACGAGCCCGCGATTCAGCGCCTCGGGTTTATAGGGATCAACCTCAGGATGCGCCATATTGTAGTGGCTCTTATATATGGTGGGTTTGCCAAAGAGGATGTATTCCTTGCCAGTGTGGTAGTTCTCCATGATATATTTCACGCGGTTGAACCACACCACCTCGATGGTGCCTGTGCCGTCGGTAAACAGGGCGTTAAGGCGGCGTTTAGCACCCTCGCCTTGTGGTGCGAACGAGATAAAGTGCCCTTTGAGCTGGATATAGGGCATCTCGCCTTGCATCTCGCTGATTTTGTGGATGGTGGAGCGGTCAATATAGCGGAAAGGAAAGTAATAGAGCAAGTCGTAGAACGAATGAATGTCGAGCTCTTTACCCAAGAGTTCGGCACGCTTCGGTCCTACGCCAGGCAGGAATTTTATGTCGGTTTTAGCAAGCCTCTCCATAATCCTTAATCAGCGCAAAGCGCTTTTGCAATTGTCATGTCAAGAGGAGTCGTGATTTTAATGTTTGTGACCTCTCCTTCAACGAGAGTTACCTGATGTCCAGCGCTTTCAACAACGCTGGCATCGTCGGTGAACAGTGGTGATTCCTCCACATCGTAGGCACCACGCAGCAATTCGGCACGGAAGGTCTGGGGAGTCTGAACGGCACGCAACGATGAGCGCAGCAGTTGGCGCGAAGTGCCGTCATCAAGCACTTGGCGAATAGAGTCGTTAGGGTTGACTACAGGAATTGCACTGCCGTTATGTTGTGCGGTGTCATAGCAGCGGTTTATCAGTTCCACGCTCGCCAGTGGGCGCACTCCGTCGTGCACAGCCACAAGGTCAGCATCGGCAAGGTCTTCGATTGCCGCGATGCCGTTTTTTACCGATTCAAAGCGTGTCTTACCGCCAGTGGCAACCATGTGACTGACAGGGAAATTGCTGTCCTTGCACATTGCCAGCCACATCTCCTGATGCTCGGCAGGCAACACCACAACTATGGTTGCTCCAGCTTGGTCAAACTTCTCGATGGTATGCATCAGCACCGCCTTGCCATTAAGCGGCAGGAACTGCTTGGGCATATCACTCCCAAAGCGTTTCCCGCTGCCCCCAGCGACTATTATCGCATATCGTTTGTTGTTCTCGCTCATAGTGTTCAATAATTCTTGTTGCAAAATTAGCAAGAAAAAAGTTTTTTGGCAAAATATCCCCTCTTAAATTCATAATAATTGATTAACTTTGCAATTAGTATTAATTTAAAAAACAATATTATGAAACGGTTTTTTGCTATAATGGGAGTTTTGGCTCTTGCCGGGTTGATGATTTGTGCTGCACCTAAAAAAAGAGTTCAAGGTAAGAAGCATGTTAAAACAACTGTCAGTAAGAAGGTTGGCAAAAATAAGAAACAAAGTGACCCCAAAGAGATGCTTGTGAAATTCAGGCTCGAATATCAACAGGAGGCAGGGCGTGGCTGCAAGAGTAGTGCTGTAATGTCTTTAAGCCAGAATGAGTATGGCGATTATTTGTATCATCGTGGATTTGGCGAATATGAGGGTTGGAGTTATGACTTTGATCCTGGCGTGTGTTCTGAGCTCATGCTCGAACTTAGTCGCATAGCCGAGAAAAAAGCCTTGTCACGCAATAAGTTCACCAATCTTGATGATGAGGACATCACGAAACCACGCTGGCTGGTGACTATGAAGACAAAGGATGGTAAAGAGTATTCTATGGTGGAATACAGCGATGGAAGTGAGTTACATAAGCTCGTAGAAGCTGCATTCCAACCCGTCTTGGATAAGGTGGGAACAGGCAATCTGAGAGCGCCCTTTTCTCACTATAACTATAATGCTGATGGCACTCTCAATTATCGCATCGACCACACTTCAGATGGCACAGTGCACGGTGGTTACGATCCAAAAAGACCAGACGTTTGTTACTAGTACACATTGCAATGGCATAGATAAGGATGAAGAGATTGTTTGTTGGCCTATTTGCTGGCTTGCTGGCTTTGAGCGTGATTGCTCAAGATGATGAATTTAGGGTAAGCGTAGTCGTTGATGGACTTGGCCCAACTGTTATGTATTACTTGACCGATGCTGGTGGCACCGTTAACGATTATGGCATAAAAACAGTTAAAGATGGGCGGCTGGATTTCTCTCACAGCATGAATGATGTTGGTTATCTGGTAATAATGTTTAATCCCTCAACCTCAGTTTTTGTACCCGCTGTTCCAGGAGAGTATGCAGTGCTCGGAGGTAATATAGATAATTGCAGCATTGACGGTTCGCCTATATATAAGGCTTATGGCGAGGCTATGGCTGGTCTTAGGCCGCTTATTGATGCCTCACAGCATTTTGACTTCAAGAAAGATTATAAACAGGAAATTGAAGGAAAATCATCAGAAGAAGTATATGATCTTTATCAAGCCAAGTGGCGAGCCTTGAGTCGTGCAGTCTCCGATGCCGCATTAGCTTATATCAAGCAACACCATGACCAGGAAGTCTCAATGATGCTTATGAACCAGCTGGGTGATATTAGTGACTTGGAACAAGTTGAAGATGCTGAAGTGCTTGACGGACGAATGTATCCATATTTCGTGGAAAGAAATGTGCAGGTGGATGAAACAGGTTTCTCCAACCCGCTTATTAATAAGCTTGCCCCCGACTTTACATTGTATGATGTTAATGGCACTCCGTTGTCATTGAGCTCACTTCGCGGAAAGTGGGTGCTTCTCAACTTCTGGGGCGCTACTTGCGGCAATGCGGTGTCTCAGTTCCCTGACTTAAAGGAATTATATTCCAAATATAAGGATCAGATAGAGATTTTGGGTGTGGGTGAAGATGATGAGGACGTATGGAAGAATGCTGTAATTTCCACTTACGCCTTGCCCTGGAAGAATGTAAATGGCTTTTACAACGAAGAATCCGACACCCCCTCATCCTTGTATAACGTGACAGGCTATCCCACCTATTTCCTTATTACACCGTCAGGAAAAGTTGTAATGATGAGTCATTCGGTACAAGACGCTAAATATATCTTTGAGTTGCTGTTTGATTGAGGGGACTTTATTAAAAAACTGATGACTGAAAACCTGATAACTGAAAACTTTTTCTTGCTTTTTAGATAAATTAGGCTGCGTTTCGGCAAAAAAAATAAAAAACTTCGTTTGTTATTTTGTTTTGCTCTCAACTTGCACTAATTTTGCATCGTGATTCTAATGAGTTTGGGGGTGCTGCACCCTGCAAGGCATTGAGAGCGTGTTGCTTGCATATTGCGACTGCTGCTTGATGCTGGTGTGGCTGAGAACATACCCATGGAATCTGAACCGGGTAATGCCGGCGTAGAGAACAAAACTTATTAATGATTTTTTTAGTAAACGTAATGAAGAAGACATTGCTTCTTGCTGCCGCTGTGTTGTGTGGCAGTATGTATTCTGCCGCACAAATTGTGGTGGATGGTGACACTTTGCAACTTCAGGAGATTGAGGTGCTTGCTACCCGCGCCTCGAGCAACACTCCTGTGGCTTTTACCAATGTTAGTAAAAAACAATTAGAGAGCGTCAATTTGGGAAAGGACATTCCCTTGCTGTTGTCGTTCACGCCTGGCGTGCTGTTTACCAGCGACGCTGGTGCTGGAGTGGGCTACACCTCGATGCGTGTGCGTGGCACCGATGCTACCCGCATCAATATCACGATGAATGATATCCCCATGAACGATGCCGAGAGCCACACTATTTATTGGGTGAACACACCTGACCTAACCTCGTCGTTGCGCGACATTCAGGTGCAACGCGGCGCAGGCACCTCAACCAACGGCTCAGGCGCCTTTGGCGGCAGCGTGAATATGCGTTCGCAGGAGTTCTCGATTGTTCCCTATAGCGAGATTTCGGGCTCCTATGGCTCGTTCAATACCAATAAGGAGACCGTGAAGTTTGGCACTGGTCTGATGGGCAATCACTGGTCCTTAGAAGGCCGACTCTCGCACATCTCCAGCGACGGCTACCGCGACCGCGCCACATCGTCGCTGTTCTCATATTTTGCACAAGTGGCTTATAGTAACGAGAAAACCCTTCTCAGGTTCATCTCCTTTGGTGGCAAGGAAGACACCTACCACGCTTGGGACGGCATCAGCCGTAGTAAGCTCGAGAGCGACCGCAAGTACAACCCTAATGGTGAGATTAAGCATGACGATGTGGTCACTGGTTTCTACAAAGACCAAAAAGACATATACAAGCAATTCCATTATCAGCTGCTCTTTGACCACAAGTTCAACTACCGCTGGAAACTAAGTGCCGCATTGCATTACACCGACGGCTATGGCTACTATCAGGAATACAAGAACCTGCGCACACTCAAGGAATATGCTTTGACGCCATTTGAGTACAACAGCGAGATGGTGAAGAAGTCAAACCTCGTGCGCAAAAAGATTGTGGATAACGGCTTTGGCGGTGCCTTGTTCTCGTTGCACTATACCAGCAGTCGCCTCGCTAGCGTATTTGGTGCAAGCATCAACACCTATGGCAACGACCACTTCGGTCAGGTAATATGGATAGAGAACTATATGGGCACTCTTGACCCCGACCACGAGTACTACCGCAACAAGGGAAAGAAGACCGACTTCAATATCTACTGGAAGAACAACTACACCATCTGGGAGGGTTTAAGCGCTTATCTTGACCTCCAGTTTCGTCACATCAACTATAAAATTGAAGGCAACAACGACAAGTGGGACTGGACTGCAAGTCCTGAGCATCTGCAGGTGCTTGATATCAACGAGAATTTCAACTTCTTCAATCCCAAGGCGGGCTTGAACTGGCAAATCGACCGCAAGAATCGTGTCTATGCCTCGTTTGCTGTTGCCCAGAAGGAGCCTACCCGCAACAACTATACCGACGGCCTCTTCCTTGAGCATCCGCGTGCCGAGAAACTCTATGACTGGGAAGCTGGATATGACTTCAAGAGCAGTCGTTTCTCGGCTGGTATCAACCTCTACTACATGAAGTATAAAGACCAGCTTGTGCTCAACGGCAAACTCAATGAGATTGGCGAGCTGATGGCAGAGAACGTCCCCGATAGCTACCGCTGTGGCATAGAGTTGATGGCTGGCGCACAGCTTACTAGTTGGTTGCGTTGGGACTTGAACGCCACCTTCAGTCGTAATATCATCAAGAACTATGTGGGCTATGTGAGCGACTACGATGACAACTGGAATGAGATGTGGACACAGACCGCAATCGAAAAAGGTAACACCACCATTGCTTTCTCACCTAAAGCTATTGTCAACAGTGTGCTAGCGTTCAATTATAAAGGTTTTGAGGCGCAATTGATGTCGCAGTATGTAAGCCGCCAGTACCTCGACAACTTCGAGAGCATGGAAGACTCGCTCGACCCATATTTCATCAGTAACTTAGGGCTTGCCTACTCATTCGCGTTGCCTCACGTTAAGAAAATCTCAGCCGGCATTACCATCTATAACTTGTTTAACAACAAGTATGAGAACAATGGCTATTCTCAGACTGCCGCAGTCTATACCGGCGGCGACAAGAGCACCGCTCCCACACTCGTGAGCGACCCTCGTTTCTACCCAATGGCAGGAACCAACGTGCTGGCGCACCTCACGTTGCTGTTCTAGCGCTCCTTAATAAAACAAAGAACTACTCCTTTGTCTTTAATTGTCTTATAAACCACTCTAAAACTGATAACTTTATGGACTGGTTGCGATTTTTGGACATAACTGGCTTGGTGCTTGGGCTGATTTACCTGTGGCTCGAGTACAAGGCTAATATATGGCTGTGGGCTGTGGGTATCATCATGCCAATAGTCAATTCCTGTCTGTTGTTTGCCAAAGGGCTTTATGCCGATTTTGGTATGGAGTTCTACTATGTTGCTATTGCCATCTACGGCTACTACTGCTGGAGGTGGGGAAATAAAAGGCAAAATGTTAAGGACAATGGACAAGGCGCAAAGGGCAAAGAGCTTCCCATCACAAACTACACCCGCAAGCACATAGTCGCGTCGGTTTGCACTTGGCTGGTGCTATGGGGAGGCATTTACTGGTTCCTAAATTATCACACCGACAGCACAGTGCCTATTCTCGATAGTTTCACTACTGCACTCAGTGCCGTGGCAATGTGGGCATTGGCGCGCAAACATTTGGAACAGTGGCTCTTGTGGCTCGTGGTTGATGCCGTGTCGTGTGTCCTGTATATCTACAAGGGCATCCCTTTCAGAGCCAGTCTCTATGGCTTCTACACTGTAATAGCTATCTTCGGCTATCTCAAGTGGAGAAAGATGATGAAAGAAGAAACTGTCTCGTTTGCGTGAAGCCGTATTAAAACCTCACTCGTTGCCCAATAAGATGTTATAGATGCATGTCACGTCGGTTGTAGTGATGACTCCGTCGCCGTCCTGATCGCCATTTACAAGACTGCTGTCATCGCCGTTGAGCAGGTAGTTGTAGAGTGCAGTGACATCGGCCACTGTGACAATGCCGTCACCGTCAACGTCACCAATCACTGGTTCAACAGGCGGCTCGGTGACAACATCTATGAGTTTGTAGCAATTCACATAGTTTCCAATTGTTCCATAAACATTTCCGTGGCGCGCTTCTACCATAATCAGGTAACGTCCTGGTTCAAAGTCGATAACGCTTGAAATGTTAATTGTTTTTTCTTGGCCAGCAGGAATCGATTGGTTGCCCATGTAAAGGATGCCGCCATTGGTGAGCGTGTATTGCCGCATGCGAACATAGACATATCCATTGTGGTCAATTGGTGCGCTCAGTGTCACGCTTCCCATTAATCGCTCGCCTTTGACAACGTAATCGGGCAAGTCGATAGCTACAGCGTTGAGAAATATGTCATTTGCCTCTCCCACAGTAATCTCCACAGGGTAGCGGTCGTTGTTGATGTCGTCGGTGATTTTTCCGTCATCAGTAGCATAACTAACCACTACGCGGTAAGTGCCGGGATCGACAGGCAATTTGCGGTAGAATGTGAATACTTTGGCATCGCCAGTCTCAACTGTGGCATTGCTTTGTTGATAAATATACCGTTTTGTGGGGTCATTGACATCTACAAGGTTGAGAATTACGCCCACATTGCCCGCGCTGCCATAGTTGCGGCTGCTGAGGGCGAAATAGACGTTGTCGCCCTGATTTATGACTTCTTCGAAGTTGGCATTGCGCCATTGCACAGCTTCTGTAAGGCGCATGACCGGTGTAGATGCTTGAGGTAGCACATTCACGATGCCGCCACCTTGAGTGAGGACAAATGGGTATTCTTCAAACCCCTTTTCAAATATAGTGATACTATATTCGCCACTCGTGAGCGCTTCGTCTAGATTGACAACCAAGGGAATGGTTTCTTCTACAGCGTCATAGACGCTTACCTCATTCTCGTGGTCGAACGATATGCTCTCGTCGGCAGTGCTAGTGAAACGTACTACAATGTTGCGCAAGCGCACTGCGGGGCTGTTGTTGCGCAGATGCAGGTTTAAAAGTGCCGCGCCATGCTCATAAACCTCGCCTTCGGGCTCCAATGGCGAGAGAATTTCCACTTCGGGATGCTCACAGCTGTCGTCAAGCGTGAGGATGCGGCCGTTAGCCACCGAGGTGGTGAAGAATCCCACGTATGGCATGTCGTGGCTGTCGCGTCCTCGGCAGTAGCGCATAAGCTGCCATGGCGAGTTGTTGTCCTCACGGAATGTCATCCACACTGTGGCGTCGCCATCGGGCACGTCATTGCCCACTTGCTTGGGGATGTCGTAGATTGTCGCCATCATCAAGAGTCCTGTGTGCGAGCCGTCAAAACCCTCGATGTTGCGTTGCTCCGCTTTTAGCACCTTGACGATATTGCCATCTCTAACTAATGCCACGCCAAGTTCGCGAGTGAAAGGCTTGGTGTCGAAGTTCTCGACAGTAGTCATCACGTTGAATGTTGACGCATCTTGCGTAATCAGGCGCATACTAAGCGAGTTGTATAGCGGGCGCTCATAGGTGGTGCCACTAGTGGGCGGCTGAATGCCGGTTATTATTTCCTGATCTAGATTATAGCCACCAGTTCCGCCGCCTATGCCCAAATCGTTAGGGTCAAGATGGCTCACGAGGAAGTAGCCGTTGCTGGTGCCGTACCAGCCCCAATTGATGTGAACGTAGTCCTCTGAGTCATATCCGTCGCACACGAAGGCGTGGCCGCTGCTGCCCGTTTCGCTTGATGCTGCGTAATACACTGGACGGCCCTGGTCAAGTTCACTCTTGATTAGTTGCAGCCATTCGTCGGTGCTGTAATAGTCGCGCTTGCGCATCGTCACTGCTTGGTCGTAGTTGAAGAACTCGCGCAGCGCATGTGGCACCGCCATCGAGTGGGCGCCACTGCCGGCAGGTTGATATTCCATATCTACGGCAACGCCAAAATGCGCGGCCAGCGTGGCAACAGCAGCGCTTTGTGCAGGGTTGTAATCCACGTCTTCATAGGTGTGAAGCATATTGTTCCAGTCGTAGGTTGTGTTGCCAAAGTCGGCTGTCACTGCCTGGCCATTAACGGTGATGGTTTTGCTGCCGGTGCCATGCTCAGGATAGCTGTGGAGACGCATTATCTGTGTCGCTGCCGTGGCAACACATCCCACATAGTAGTGGGTGCCGCCGTCGTAGGTGGGGCACATATCATTATAGGGAGTGCCCTGACCCCATAGGATGTCGCCAAGCAGTGGCGCGACAACGGGCTCGCCTTGTTGGGCGGAGCGAGCAGAGCTTTGACGCTTGGCACACGCCTTCACATATTGCTCGCTGAGCAACAGCCACTGGCGCAAGTTATCTGGCATATTATCATAGCTGAAAGCACCTTCGGTGGAATAACCTAAGATGGGGATTGCGGCATCATCGCCAGCGACAATGACAAAACCGCCGCCATCGGCCCGATTAAACACATAGAGTGGCGCTTGGCCATTACCGGCAATGACTCCATTTCGAGCCACACGATTCCATTGCACATCACTTTGGGCAAATTGTGTCGCCACACTCTCGGCTTGATTCCAGTCGATGGGATTGCCCCAAGCCTGAATCGATGCCAACACTATCATCGCAGTAACGAGTTTCTTAATCATATTGTTTTGTTTGAAGATTTATGCCACAAATTTAGATAAAAAATTTGATTTGCAAAGTGGTCAAGAAAAAGAAATATTATTTCGTGTCAATTATGTGTTTGCGGTTTAGTTTCCCGAAAACAGAGCAACTCAACTTCACTAAAAAAAAGAAAATATTTACAGCAAAAAATCTCATTGTATTAAAATAAACACTACCTTTGCCCGAATTTTTATTAAATCTTTAATCTATTCACATTATGAAAAAAATTGTAATTACACTTTTATGCGTTATTATTGCCAGTGGCGCTGCCATGGCACAGAAGAAATTCACTTTTGGCCCTAAAGTGGGTGTTGATTTGACTCATTTCTGGGGTAAAGACCTGCCTCACGGCATGCAGTTTAATTATCAAGTAGGTGCATTTATGGAGTATCGTTTCAACGACAAAATCTCTATTGCTCCTGAATTTGTGTTTGCTGCACAGGGAGGAAAAATGGATGCGAGAGATTATGTTGAAGGCTTCCATGGCTCAGCAGATTTTTATTTCAATTTCAACTACATCAATGTGCCTATAATGCTGAAGTTTTATGCCATTCCAAAATTGAGCATTGACTTTGGTCCACAAGTTGGCATTAATGTATATAGCAAAGGCACTGCTAAAGCCAAAGCCGATGGTGCGTCTGCATCCTATACTAAAGAATTTGATGGAGTTAAAAGTATTGATTTTGGAGTTGGCTTAGGTGCTACCTATAACATCACCAATGATGTGTTCGTTCAAGGCCGATACACAATGGGCTTGACAAAAGTTTTTGAAGATGGTGATGTTTATAATGGCAATATTCAGCTTGCCATTGGCTATCGTTTCTAATCTTCAATCACCGTAAAAAACAAAGCGCTCGAGCAATCAAGCTCGGGCGCTTATTGTATGGTTGCTTTTTTATTACAAGAGTTTTTTACCAAGAGATTTTCGGGAAATTGAGTATTTCTCACTATTTTATCACTACATGTAGTGATTGCTGGTTTTTGGGAAAAGTTGTAATTTTGCAACCGTGAAAATACGGCTTTACATATTGAGTGTCATTACGGCAGTGTGGATGTCGATGTCGGCGGCAGCTGATGTCTCGCTCGACACCGTTTCGCTTGTAGAGGTGAGAGTTACCGCCATCAAGAATGGCTCTGATATTGACCTCACAACATCATAGACGGTGCTGGGCAAACGCGATGTAGAGCGCAACGGCATTGTCACGGTGCGGGGCGTGAGCGATCTTGTGCCTAATTTCATCCTGCCCGAATATGGTAGCCGCATGACCTCGACCATATATGTTCGCGGCTTGGGCGCACGCATCGACCAGCCATCTATGGGACTTAACATCGACAACGTGCCTGTAATGTGCAAGGAAAACTATGACTTCGACATCGCCGACATTGCCCGCGTGGAGATGCTTCGAGGCCCGCAAAGTACCCTTTACGGTCGCAACACTATGGGTGGACTGATGAACGTTTACACCCTCTCGCCCATGTCGTGGCAAGGTACGCGTCTCATCGCCGAGATGGCATCGCACCTGAGCATGAAGTTCGGAGCTAGCCACTATGCTAAAGTCAATGAGCACTTTGGCATCGCTGGAGGCATTTACTATACATCGACTAAAGGACAATACAAAAACGAATATAACAGCCGCCTCTGCGACTGGGAGTGGCAAGGCACTGGGCGCGTGAAACTGGTGTGGCTGCCATCGTCATCGCTAACGTTGAGCAACACTTTGAGTGCCTCAATAAGCCGTCAGGGCGGCTACCCCTACGAGTGGGTGGAGACGGGGCAGATAGCCTATAACGACACATGCTTCTATCGCCGCACAAGCGTGATGGATGGATTGATGATTACCAAGCGTTTTGACCGCTGGTCGCTCTCAAGCATAACCAGTTATCAGTATATCGACGACAATATGACTCTCGACCAGGACTTCACGCCACTGCCATACTTCACACTTACCCAGGCTAGGCGTGAGCATGCTGTCACCCAAGACGTGGTGGCTAGGGGCAAAGACGACCATGCCTACAAGTGGCTTGTGGGCGCTTTTGGTTTCTACCGTCGTTACCGCATGGATGCGCCGGTGACCTTTAAGGACACTGGCATAAAAGCCCTTATTGAGGATCATATCAACGGGATGAATCCTTACTATCCCGTGGTGTGGAACGAGCGCAGCTTTGTGCTAGGCAGCGATTTCACAAATCCTACCTGGGGTGTGGCGTTGTATCACCAGTCGAGCATCGACTGGCAGCGTTTTACTTTCACTGCTGGACTGCGCCTTGACTATGAACACGCTTCACTTAACTACCACAGTGAGACACACACAGGTTATCAAGTGATTGAATCTGTTACTGGTGGAGTCTATCACAGCGAGAATATCGACATTGACGATGGCGGTAGCCTGAGCAAGCATTTCGTGGAGTTGCTGCCCAAGTTCTCAATCACTTATCATTTGGCCACTGCTGGCAAGAGCAGCCTCTATGCCAGCGTGAGCAAGGGCTATAAGGCTGGCGGCTTCAACACCCAGATGTTCAGCGACGTGCTGCAGCAGCGGTTGATGGGCATTTTGGGAATTGGCGCAGCTTATGATGTGAACGACATCGTGGGCTACAAACCCGAGAAAGCGTGGAACTATGAGGTTGGAGCCCATTTTGAGAGTGCCAACAATCGTGTGAAAGGCGACATCGCTCTTTTCTACATCGACTGCCGTGACCGCCAGATGACCATCTTCCCCGACGGCACGACCACAGGCCGCATAATGACCAACGCTGGTAAGACGCGTAGCCTGGGCGCCGAGGCGAGCACGACTATCAACTTTACCGACAACTTGGGCATGAATTTGAGTTATGGATACTGCGACGCGCGGTTTGTGGAGTATAATGATGGCAAGGCCGACTATAAGGACAAATTGGTGCCTTACAGTCCAAAGCACACCCTCTTTGCTCAGGCGTTTTATACCTATAACATTAATGGCGACAGCGATTGGGCACGCTCCATTACCCTTGACGCCAGCGTGAAAGGCACAGGCGAAATCTATTGGAATGAGGCTAATACTCTGCGTCAGCCATTCTATGCCTTGTTAGGCAGCAGCATCACCCTCGCTGGCAGACACTATTCGCTGCAACTGTGGGGCCAAAATCTCACAGGAACGCGCTACAACACGTTCTACTTTGTGTCCATCAGCCACGACTTCCTGCAACGAGGCCGCGGCCGAATGCTCGGAACAACTTTAAGAATAAATATCTAACTAAATAACAAAACATTATGAAGAAATTTTTATTATCTCTTGCCCTTGTGGCAACAGCACTTGCATTTACCTCATGTAGTGACGATGAACCAGTTGTTCAAGATGAACCTATAAAAGAAACTATTGTGGGCAGAGGCTTGATTAGCAGTGTTATCACAATTGCTCAAAACAAGGCGACCTATATCGAGACTGCCGACTATACCTTTAACATTGAACGCACCAAGAATGATGCAAAGATGAGTATACTAGCAAATGATGTAAAATTTGACTCCCACATGCCAGTCAAAGTGTCGTTTCTCTTAGATGACATTAAGGCAATCTGTTATGACAACAACACTATCATGTTTAACGCAACAAAAGTCAAGATGTATAAAACCACGGGAGAGGAGTATACAGGATACGAGATTACTAATGTTCAAGGCTATATCGACAGCAAAAACGGCGTTTATTCTTTTGAATATGTAGTAAACGGCACCTGGCGCATTATAGTATGCAATTCAACCATCAGAACTTGCGTTACAAACAATGACTACACCGCTCCGGCCGAGCTTTACTATACCTATCAAATTGACATCGCAGCGATGAAGGCCGAGGTCTTTATATACAACGTGCAGTTCCAGGTAGGTGATGCTATGAGTCCTGTGCTCAAGAAAATTTCTGTTCCAGAACTTGACGTGACTGCAACAGCGACAGGTCTGGAGCTCACAGGCGACAATATAGTGCCAACATATTACACAGGTGCAAATCTTGATCAGGCGACACCTTACCCAGCACTTGCTGTTACCAACTTCAAGAGCACGCTCAATCTTCGTAACGGAGAACACACAATCTTCTTTAACTGTCATGGCGGCGAGCATCAAGTTAGAAACCTACTATACTTAAATCTGTGGGACTCTTAATGACAAACATCACAATTAACGATATTTTCACTAATATTTTTTAAATAAGTGACGACTAAAAGATTTTTATGCTACTTTTGTGGCGCATAAATTCAAATAATAATTTAGAACTATGAAGAAAGTATTTTCAATCTTTGCATTGGCGGTGTTGCTGCTTGGTTTCACTGCGTGCAACAACGATGATGATGATTACAGAATCCAAACTATTACTGGCGAAATTCTTAACAACTCTGTAGATATTGCCGAGGGACAATCGGTTAAAGTAGCATCAAGCCCCATCGTCATGGAGTTGAACATAACGAACTCTACAGTCTCGATCAACTACTCTGTGGCAGTGACTAACAGTAACACAGCAACAGTATCTCTGACAGATGTGGCACTGGAGCCCAATGAGACCTACAACTGCTACACTTTCTCGGCAGCTAACGGTGGTACTGGCATCACCAACCTCAACGGATATTACCGTCCTGAGACTGGATGCCTCTACATTGAGTTTATTGTGCTAGGCTCTCACCGTGTGATGAGTACGGCCAATCTGTATTATCCCTATCTCAAGTATAATATTACTTACAATGAGAATGGCGACACCAAGGAGAGCCCCAACGGAGAAATGATGATATACATCAATCCTAAGGACATGAGCGCGCAGTTGGCAATGGGTAATTTTGCACTTAGCGAGAGTAGTGGCGCCATCCAGCAGGTAGTGTTCTATGGTCTGCAGGCCGAAGCTACCTCTACTGGCTACAAGGTAACTTATACTGGTGACCAGCGCTCTACCGATGGCTATTACACTCTTAACGCTTTTGATGGCACCATCAGCAATAGCGGAAAGGCTGTTAGCGGAACTTTCACCCTCAATGGTAGTTACAACGGCACCTTTGAAGGAAAGGCTTTCGCCAACTGAGAAAAAGCTTGAAATTGTACACAGTACCTGCACAATTCCAACGTTGTGCAGGTATTTTTGCATTTAATGGCACTTTTTTTGCTCAAAACTGAAAAAATAGCAGTAACTTTGAGGCGGTTTTTGAAAACTCATGGCAGCACGAGTAAAATACAACGAAGAAGAGATTGTTGAGCAACTGCACAAGCAGGACACCTGCCGCACCGCTTTCGGGAAAGTGATAGAGCACTATTCCGAGCAGTTGTATTGGCAGATTCGTCGCATGGTTGTGGACCATGACGACGCTAACGACGTGCTGCAAAACACCTTCATCAAGGCTTGGACCAATATCGACAACTTCCGTGGCGATGCCAAGCTCTCGACCTGGCTCTACAAGATTGCCATCAATGAGTCGATCACCTTTATCAACAAGAAAAAGATTCAGAACAACATCTCGCTCGATGATGACGATTCTTTCCTCGTCAATAATCTCGAGGCCGACAAATACTTTGATGGCGATGAGGCACAACTTATGCTCCAGCGTGCCATCGCCACTTTGCCCGAGAAGCAGCGACTAGTTTTCAACATGCGCTACTAGGACGAGATGAAATATGAGGACATGAGCGAGATACTTGGCACTTCGGTGGGAGCGCTAAAGGCGTCTTATCATCACGCCTTGAAGAAAATTGAGTCTTTTTTTGAGAATAACGATTAAACCTTTTGGTCTTAGAGCAGTCAAAAAAGTGTCATGAAAAAAGAAGATTCCAAAATATTAGATAAATTAGGTAAGGATTCAGGATTCACAGTTCCTGAAAATTACTTTACCAACTTCAACTCTCAGCTGCTGGATTCGCTTCCTGAGGTGAAAATCACCGAGGAAGAGAAACCCACGCTGTGGGTGCGTCTCAGGCCGGTTGTTTATATGGCTGCCCGGTTTGTAGGAATTTGGCTGATGATGAACATCTTCACGATAGGGCAGAAGCCCTCGGCCACTATGCAGCAAAAGGAGGCGCAAATTCCCGATGGCTTGCTCATCGAGAAAAACGCAGAGGATTTCATTGACTATGGAGGGTTCTCTGATTACGACATGATGTTCTACGAAGATTCCGTTTATATGGAAATGGAGGGCGAGATGCCTTAGTAGAGCAAGGTTCTAACTAAATAGTGACTTGTATGAGGAAATACTTTAATATAGCTTTGTTATTGCTGATGTTCACGGCTTGCGTGAGCACCAGCAATGCTGCTAATAAGCAACAACGGCAGTGGACTAAAGAGATGCTCGACTACAAGCATGAGTACATTGTGAAGGCGACTGAAATGACTCAGGCTCAGCGCGACAAGTTAATGCCAATCTATGAGGCTATGGAGAAGGAAATCTTCGCGGTTTATCGCAATGCTCGTGAGCAGTCAAAGAAAGTCACATCAGGCAAAAAAGTAACCGACGATGAGTATGCTACCGCGGCTAAGGCAATGGCCGATGTCAAGTATAAAGTAGGAGAGATTGAGAGCAGGTATTTCAACCAATTCGCCAAAATCCTCTCAAAAAAGCAGCTCTTCCTCTTGAAACAGGCCGAAATTAAGTTCACCAGAGACATGGTGGCGAAGAAAAAGAAAAAATAGCCCAAACACAAAACTTACACTTATAACACACTTACACTGATGGCACTGCAAAATATGTTTTTGCGGTGTCATTTTTTTATTGAGGAAAACTAATAACTGAGAACTGAAAACTTTTTCGTACCTTTGTCAGCACAATGAGATAACTCGTTTAGTATGCTACAATCTCTGAAAAAAGAATTCTTTGCACACCGCAA
The DNA here is from genome assembly GCA_017964485.1 of Muribaculaceae bacterium. Taxonomy (GTDB): domain Bacteria; phylum Bacteroidota; class Bacteroidia; order Bacteroidales; family Muribaculaceae; genus Sodaliphilus. Next base: position 16,342 of record JAGCRW010000113.1, read on the forward strand.
CGGAATGCTGGCGCAGCAGCTCAAGAACGCTGGCGATCAGCACGCCATCATCATGGGATGCCAATTGGTGGATATTATCGCCATAACAAGTCGTTACTGCAAGGACTCACAGTTGGCACAGGCATTGTGGAGCGAAATCCAGCTTCGCGAGTGCCGCATGGCAGCACCAATGTTGTTCCCCGTAGATGAGTTTACCATGGGTAACGCGCTCGATTGGTGCAACAGCGTGGAAAGCACCGAGATTGCCGATGTGCTTTGCCATCGTCTCCTGCGACATCTCCCATTCGCTAACCAGTTGTGGGAAACGCTAAGCTATAGCGACCACCCCCTGCCACGTTACACCGCCTGGCGCCTCCTCCTCAATCTCTTGCTGATGAACAAGATAGAAAACCCAGCCAATCTCCTCCCGAGAGTAGAGCAAGAACTCCAATCTGCCCCGCCACACCTCAAACCTCTGCTGCAAAGCATCAAGGAAGAATGCTTGATGGCACTTAAAACTTAACACTTCAAGATTTTTCATTACCTTTGCACTCAATTAATTGAAATTAGTTTAATTAGTGTGGCTTAACACTTAAAACTTTACACTTAACATTTACTATGATCTCATTTCCTAATGCAAAAATAAATCTAGGTCTCAACATTGTGGAGCGGAGACCAGATGGTTACCATGACCTTGAGACGGTGTTTTACCCGATAGGCCTTACCGATGTGCTGGAGATAGTGCCGGCAAAGGGTGGCGAATCTACTCTCACCACCTACGGCAATCCTGTTGATTGTCCAGCGGAGAAAAATCTGGTAATGAAAGCGTTGCGGCTTATGCAGCAGCACTATGATGTGCCCGAGGTGGACATCTACCTTTACAAACATATCCCTGACGGCGCTGGTTTGGGCGGTGGCTCGAGCGATGCGTCAAGCACTATGCTTATGCTCAATGAGATGTTCGATTTGGGTGTTGAGAAAGCCGAACTTGCACGCCTTGCCGCCACGCTAGGTGCCGACTGTCCATTCTTTATCTACAACCAGCCCATGATGGCGACAGGAATTGGTGAAATTCTCACGCCCATCAACGTGAGTCTCAAGGGAATGTATTTGTTTTTGGTGAAGCCGGCAGTTAGTGTGCCAACAAAGGTGGCTTACTCCCGCGTGACGCCAGCTCCCAGCATCTCACCATTAGAAGCTGATTTGGCAATGAATGTCAACTTATGGAATGGGGTAGTTAAGAACGACTTTGAGCCAAGCGTCTTTGCCGAGTTTCCTGAACTCGCCGAGATAAAATCTACTATTGAAAAGGGTGGGGCGCTCTATGCCTCGATGTCGGGCTCAGGGTCATCGATTTTCGGTATTTTTGATGATGTCAATATGGCAGAGAAAATGCGTGGAAAATTTGACAATTATTCCACTTATGTCATTGAACTATTATAATAATGTGCAATGGCAGGCATTTTGCTATTGAAATCAAAAAATAAAAACTTATAAAAATGGCAAACGATAAAAATAACAAAAACGAAGAATTAAAAGACGAGGAGACAATCATCGAACCCGAAGTTGAAGAAGAACAAGAGGAAACACCTCAAGAAGAGATTTTGGAGGAAGACAACCATGAAGAAGTCTCTGATGAGAATGATCAGGAAGAAGTTCCAGAATTGACTCCTGAGCAGAGGTGTGAGCAACTAGAGGCTGATATTGAGAAGGAGAAAAAGGAATATCTCTTCTTGATGGCTGACTTCGACAACTACCGCAAGCGCACCCTTCAAGAGAAGCAGGAGCTCATCAAGAACGGTGGGCAGAAGGTGCTTGAGGGCATTCTCCCTGTTGTTGACGACATAGAGCGCGCCATCGACGCCATTGCGCAAGGTGGTGATCTCGATAGTCTCAAGGAGGGCGTGGACCTTATTCACAGCAAACTTCTTGCTTTTCTCAAGAGCAACAATGTGGAGCCTATAGAATCGACAGGCGAACTCTTCGACACCGACTTCCACGAGGCTGTGACAACTTTCCCCGCTCCTGAAGAAGATCAGAAGGGCAAGGTTATTGACACCGTGCTAAAAGGCTATAAACTTAACGATAAAGTCCTCCGCCACGCCAAAGTGGTAGTGGGACAGTAATGATTCTTGAATGTATGGACAAGGCATTTTGCTTTTCGCATTGTGCAGTGAAAAAATAAATTATGGCAAAAAGAGATTTTTACGAGGTGCTTGGTGTTGACCGCAATGCCGATGCCGATACGCTGAAAAAGGCGTACCGCAAACTCGCTATACAATATCACCCCGACCGTCAGCAAGGCAAGAGCGACGCCGAGAAGAAAGAGGCCGAAGAGAAGTTCAAGGAGGCCGCCGAGGCCTATGACGTGCTCAGCGACCCCGACAAGCGTGCTCGCTATGACCGACTCGGCCCTGAAGGCTATGAACAGATGGGCGGTGGTGGCTTCTCAGGCGGTGGAATGTCGATGGAAGACATCTTCCGCCAGTTTGGCGATTTGTTTGGAGGTTTCGGTGGCTTTGGCGGCTTCAGCGGCTTTGGCGACTCAGGCGGTGGTTCATCGGTAAATTACGGAACCAACCTGCGAGTGCGCGTCAAGGTTACCTTGCAGGAGGTAGCTAAAGGCACCGAGAAGAAGATAAAAATACCGCGTCAAGTGTCGTGCCAGTCGTGTCATGGCACTGGCGCAAAGAATGGTACAGCATTGGAGACATGCCAGAACTGTCACGGCTCGGGCGTGGAGGTGCGCATACGTCGCACTATCCTCGGACAGATGCAGACGCAGAGCGCGTGCAGCGTGTGCGGTGGTTCGGGCAAGCGCATCAAGGAGCGTTGTCCCGATTGTGGCGGCACAGGCCTCGTTAAGCGCGAGGAGGTTGTCACAATCAACATCCCTGCTGGCGTGCAGGAGGGCATGATGCTCACCATGCGCGGCAAGGGCAATGATGCTCCAGGCGGTGGTGTGCCAGGCGACTTGCAAATCGTTATTGAGGAGCAGCGCGATGAGCACCTCATCCGTGATGAGCAAGACCTCATCTATAACCTGATGATTGACTTCCCCACAGCAGCGCTTGGCGGCAAGGTGGAGATTCCAACCATCGACGGCAGGGCGCGTGTCACAATCGAACCCGGCACCCAACCAGGCAAGGTGCTGAGACTTAGGGGTAAAGGTCTGCCATCGGTCAATGGTTATGGAAATGGTGACCTGCTGGTTAATGTGATGGTTTATGTTCCCGAGAATCTGTCGGCTAACGATAGACGCATGCTGGAGTCGATGCGCGACTCACAGACGTTCAAACCCACCTCGGCGGCCAAAGAACGCATCTTCAGCCGCCTGCGTCACATGTTTGATTAACTGGGACAAATATCCCATTGACTTGTGTTTGCTCGTCAGCTAGTTAACTAAAAATGAAAAATCGTCGATTCGCTTATAACGCTCCCAATGTTCCTCGCAACAAGATGAAAGTCACCACTTTCCTTGCTGCCGAGGAGATGCCGTTGCTCGACTTCATCCTCAAGAAGATGGATGGCATAAGCCGCAACAAGGCTAAAGGACTATTGAGCCATGAGATGGTTAAGGTTGACGGCAATGTCGAGAAGCAGTACAACTTTACCGTTAAGCCCGATATGGTTGTTGAGGTTACCAAGAATCCGCGTTTTATGCCGATGAGGAATTTCGACCGCTTTTTTGCTATCCTTTATGAGGACGATTACCTAATTGTGGTTGACAAGGCCGATGGCGTGCTCTCGATGGGAGTGGGGCGAGGTAGCCTTAACATGAAAATCCTCCTTGACCAGTATTTGGCAGCGACCAAACAGCATTGCACTGCCCATGTGGTGCACCGTCTTGACACACGCACTTCGGGAGTAATGGTCTATGCCAAGAGCGTGGAGGTGCAGCAAATGATGGTCGCCAACTGGCATTCATGTGTGCTCGACCGACGATATGTGGCTGTGGTAGAGGGACCAATGGAAGAGGACCATGGGCATATCGAGAGCTGGCTGCGCGACACCCCTTCACGAAAAGTTGTTACTAGCCCCTTCAATAATGGCGGTAAATGGGCAAGCACCGACTGGTGGCTCCTTGACCGCAATGATGACTATTCACTCATTGATCTTCATCTCAATACTGGCCGCAAGAATCAGATAAGGGTACACATGGAATCGCTTGGGCACCCCATAGTGGGCGACTACAAATATGGCAGCATCGACGACGCTCTTGACCGTCTCGGACTTCATGCCTACAGGCTTGCCTTTGTCCATCCCATCACCCATGAGGAACTGGAATTTGAGACTCCCTTCCCAACAGCTTTCTTAGACCTCTTTCCAAAGCAGATGGTATGAAGAAATAGAGTGACTTTAAATACCTTATTGTTGCTTGAAACGATAACGACAGGAGAAATCTTATTGATTTTTCCTGTTTTTCTTTTTCGCTTTCCTTTTTTTTTGTAACTTTGGAAAATTTTATTATTCGCAACTAAACCATTAAAATAATTGATGATGAGAAACATTATAAATGCCTTTATGGTAATAATATTCCTGTCGCTTTTTGTCTCGTGCACTATTGGTGGCAAGCAAGGCAAAGATGGGGCAAGCAATGAGCAGCCATCGGCTAATGTTCCAGTTCGTGGTGACAAAAACGTGAATTTGGATCTGCTGCCTCAAGTGACTAAGAATTATATAGACAAGTATCTGTCTGATAAAGAGATTGCCAAGGTGATAGCTGAAGAAGATGAGCTCAAAGTGTGGTTTTCAACGGGCGAGCAGCTGGAATTTGACTTAGATGGCAATATCAAGAAAATTGAAAGTCCGATAGGGGTCCCTGCATCGGTAATTGACGAGCGGATACTGCAAGACATCAAGTCGATAGACCCAAATCTCACTATCGTGAGAATCGAGATGGAAAACAATGGAGACTTTGATGTGAAGCTTGATAATGGCAAGGAGATAACTTATGACGCCAATTACAAGAGAATAGGGTTTGACGACTAAATAACATTTAATGAACCGGGCGCAGCAAATAGCATTTGAAGCGGCAAGGCACGAAAACGAGCGCTTGTGCCGGGAGCATCCTTTGGAGCAACTGTTCTGGGAGTGCACGCTGCGCTGCAACCTCTCGTGTAGGCATTGCGGTAGCGACTGCGCTAAGGACCTGCGTGCCACCGAGATGCCAATCGGTGATTTTCTGCCTGTTCTTGATGAGATAGCGCAGCATCAAGACCCTGCCTCTATCATGGTCTCGACGGTGGGCGGAGAACCGCTCGTGCGCCCCGACATTGTGGAGTGCGGACGTGAAATAAAGCGGCGCGGATTCCAGTGGGGACTGGTAACCAATGGCTACAACCTCGACGAAAAGTTGATGGCTGCCCTAGATGAGGCTGGTATCGATAGTATGGCTGTGGACCTCGACGGCACTGCCAGCGACCACAACTGGCTGCGCAACAACCCTTTCAGTTTTGATCGAGCCATGCGGGCCATCGACCTGATGAAACAAGTCAAGGGCCTTGAGTGGGACGTTATAACCTGTGTCAACTCCCGCAATATCAATCATCTCGATGAGATTAAACAAGTTCTCATCGACGCTGGAGTCAAATATTGGCGATGCTTCACCATTGTGCCAATGGGCAGGGCCGCAGGACTTGACGAACTGCAAATCACCGATGAGCAATTCCGTGACTTGCTCAACTTCATTGTAAAGACACGCATGGAGCAAAAGATCGACCTCTCTTTCGCTTGCGAGGGATTCCTTGGGGCCTATGAGGGCATGGTGCGCGACTATTATTACTCCTGCGATGCTGGGCTCACTGTGGCAAGCATCCGTCATGATGGTGCTATTTCGGGATGCTTAAGCATCCGCAGCGATTACAATCAGGGTAATATTTATCACTACAGCTTCTGGGACGTGTGGAATAACCGCTTTGAGAAATACCGCAACCGCGAGTGGATGAAACGAGGCGCTTGCGCCGACTGCGACATGTTCCGTTATTGTCAAGGCAATGGCTTCCACCTTCGTGACGAGAATGGTGACCTCATGGTGTGTCATTACAACCGATTGAAAAATGTGAAACTATAAAGGTCAATTTTTATTACAGATACAGAATTTTATCCAATATATAATAGAGGGAAAAAATAATAATATAAGAAATGAAACAGTATAATAGAATAATGCTCGGCAGAGGAGGTATATTCTCAAAACAGTGCCGTGAAGGAAATTTTATTGGATGCGATTTTGATATTAGACAGGATCTTACTGGGGACTTGCCAGATAACTGGCGTGCTTTTAACGAGAAATTTGTGCCAATATTCATGAAAAATGTGCCAGGAAAATCTAAGACATCTGCTGGAATGGCATGTGGATTTCTCTGGAGAATTGCTAAAGGCCTTAACATAGGAGATGTAGTCCTTTGTCCATCAGGAGAAGGCTCCTATTATGTTGGGACAATAAAAAGCGATTACTATTATGTGCCTAACACCAAGCTTCCACACCGAAGAAAAGTGGAATGGATGGATAAAGTCATACCTCGAAAATCAATGTCAAAGAATCTAAGGAACTCGTCCGGTTCAATAGGAACCTGCTGTGATATAACAAGGTATGCCTCAGAGATTGAAGCACTAATAACAGGAGAGGCAAATATTTTAGAAGTTGTGACAGAGGTGACCAATAAGCAAAATTTTGAGGAACGCTCATTGCATAAGCTTTTTTGCAGTTACTTACGCTCATGTGGTATCTATGCCAAGACAATCTTCCATGAAAAGTCTTCTTCAAAAAGTGACCAGACTCAGAAATGGGTACACCCGGATATTGTGGGTGTCAAGTTTGAGGATTATCGTGATGATAGAACCATGACATTGCAAAAAGCAATTGAACCCGAAGGTGCTGTGCACTTATACTCATATGAATTGAAGAGGAAAATTGAGAATGACTCACAACTTAAACAGTGTTTCTTTCAGGCATTGTCAAACTCTAGTTGGGCTAATTATGGCTATCTAGTTGCTTTTGATATCGCACAAGACTTGTCTGAAGAAATGGAACGTCTTAACAATTCATTTGGAATAGGAATAATTCTTATGGAACCAACAGAATCTAAAATCCTTTATCCAGCAAAGGAACATAAGTTAGATTACAATACAATCGATAAGCTAAATGACATAAACAAGGATTTTCGTGATTTTATTGGTAAACTCTCGAAAGTGGTAATGGCATCAAGAGATTATACGAATGATGCAAAACAGTCGTTTATAGGTATATGTGATAAAATTTTTGATTCAGATGAAGAAATTGAAAAATACTGCAAAGAACAGAACATCCCATTCTAAGAAACGTCGCAAGGCTACTATCGGAGCTGTGCTTGCCGCTGGAATGACAACGGGAGCATTGGTGATAGGTGCGGGAAATAGCGCTAATGCTATCAATGCCGAGAAGCCTGATTTGGGCCTCACCGCTGCCGACATGGTGATGATCGACGGCCATGAGGTGACGGCCGGAGACATGGCATCGCCCGACAATAGGCGTGGCAAGACTCCAATCGCCAACCCCAAAAAGACAATGTATGGCCCAAGACCTAGGGTGTATGGCCCCAGACCCCCTCAACCCACACCAAAGCAATTAGAACAGTCACAGGATAGGAACGATTCAATTATGATTACCTATTATGTGAAATATCTTTTGTTAGACGAGTTGAATTTGGACGTAGTTAGTATTGATAGCATTTCGTCAGAGGCACGCTTTGTGGAAGACCTCGGAGCCGACTCCCTCAATATCGCGGATATTCTTATAGCAATTGAGAAAAAGTACGAAATCACGATACCTGACGAAAAACTCGAACAATTAACTACAGTAGGACAATTGATAGATTACTTGCGAGAGGAAGTGAAGAATAAGAGACTAAACGGGAAGACATTATGAAAAAAGACAACAAAAACAGGCGCAAGGCGGCTATTGGGGCTGTGATTGCTGCGGGAATGACAGCCGGCTCTATGGCTGCATGTGCTAACAATGAGGCGAAGTCAGAGCAAATCGAAAAGCCCGACGTGGAGATTACTGCCGCTGATAAGGTTGTGATTGACGGTCAGGAGATTGACTCGACCGAATTGCTGCCTCAAGACACCGATCTCAATGTGGTAAGGCCTATGTATGGTGTGCGCCAGCGTCCCATTCACCTGATGTATGGCCCTAGACGACCACGCCCGGGACTTGTTAATCCTGATGACTCGACCAATCCTGTTGTTCTCGAGAGGCAGGTGATGGAGGTCGTTGCTTTTTCATTAAACATCGCGCCGATGAATGTGCAGACTTCCTCCAGACTTACTGAGGATTTCAAACTCACTCAAGAGCAGAGAACACAGGTTAAGCAGGCGCTTGAGCAGCGATTTGGAATAGTGATTTATGATGAGACCTTCGGCATGATGCGCACCGTGGGCGACTTGGTCAACTGCGTTGCTATAATGGTTAACGAATCAAGGTAAGTAACAATTTTAGCAAGTATATTACGTTATAATATATAATGTATATATAAGAATTATGAAGATTGCTAAATATCTTTTGATGCCTTTGTTGATGGTCATAGCTGTGACATCGGCGATGGCGCAGGTGGAGTTTGGTGGTAACTCCAAACCAGTATATGACGTGACTCCTGAAACTAATACTGGTCTCAACCACATCTTTGTGCTTTATGATGCGCAAGGGGTGTCGATGAGCTATACCGCAAATTCCGACCCCGACAATGTCACTTGGTATGACTTTGGGGAAGGTGGAGGAGGCTCGGCTATCGACCCCATGACCGGCATTCAGCACAACGGCAATGTTACTACTTTGCCGCAGGTGGTCGCTGATCGTGGATATATCATCCAGGAAGGAGATCGTCGCACCTACATTTGGGTGGTGGACTACAGCAAATATCGCCTACATCTCAATAGTGCTACTGTTGATCCTGAGAGTGACTGCGGCACGGCGACAATCCACGTGGATGGCTCGGGCCCCGACATAGTCTATTACACCATCAATGGTGGCAGGCGGGTACTTAACCGAGAAATCAAGATTAAATACAAAACTCTCGAATGGAAGTCTGAGGACAAGGTGTGGGAGGAGGTTGATGCGGTAGAAACCGAGGCCTCGTTCAAGAATGCCATGGCAGTACCGGCACCATTGTGCAACACCACGTTTACCGTTGAGGGCGACAGGTTCCTTGAGTTTTGGAATGAGCGCCTCGAGAGAGCGACCACTGTGTCTTATTCAGCCACAGCAGTCCGCGCCGAGACAACTGCCGTGCAGGAAGTACGCGACAACGACAACGAGCAGCAGGTGTCTGGCGTGACATACGGCGGTTCAGCGCCAGTAAATATCACGTTTACAGCCTATTGCACCGACGCCGTGTCGTTCAAGCAATGGCAGGTGAGCGATAACCCCGATTTCAACTACATCTTGATGGACTTCTCGCAGGAAGAGGTAGAATACACCTTCGAAGAAGTGGGAACTACCTATTGGAGATTCTATTATGCTAACAGCGATGGCTCTTGCGAGGACTACAGCGAGACCTATACTGTGAACATTGGCATTAGCGACCTCGTGTGCCCAAACATCTTCTCGCCGGGAAATAACGATAAAATAAACGACGAGTGGAAAGTCTCCTACAAGTCTATTGTCGATTTCCATTGCTGGATTTACAACCGCTGGGGCGTTCTCATAAAGGAGTTTACCGACCCCTCCGACGGCTGGGACGGCAAATACAGAGGCAAACTAGTGAGCACGGGAGTATATTTCTATGTAATCAGGGCCAAAGGCAGCGACGGCAAGGACTACAAACTCAGTGGCGACATCAACATCCTGCACTACGAGCGCCGCAACATGGGTGGAGGGTCAATGGACGAGCCCACGGAATAAAAAGCATTAATAATTTTAGAATATATGAAACACATCAATCACCTTTTGGTGACAATAGTCGCGTGTGCAATAGCGTTTTCAATCCAGGCGCAGCGCACTGGAGAGTTCATGACGGTGGCTGCACCCGAAATACCCGAGTCAATCAACTTCTGTGGCGACCATGTGAGTTTCGACCGCATTGACATGGCCGAGCGTCTCGACCGTGAAATGACTTCGGTGATTTATGGCCAGACTACGACATCGCTCATAATCAAGCGCGCCAACCGTTATTTTCCTCGTCTTATTGAGATTTTGAAGGAGTACAATATGCCCGAGGATCTTATCTACCTCGCTGTTGCCGAGAGTTCGCTCGATATCAACGCTCTCTCGCCTGCCAAAGCTGCGGGAATATGGCAGTTTATGGCGGCAACTGGTAAGCAGTATGGTCTTGAGGTAAACGATGATGTTGATGAGCGTTACGATCCCGAAAAGGAGACAGTGGCGGCATGTAAATATCTGCGCGACGCTTATTCTAGATATCACAACTGGGCTACCGTGTGCGCTAGTTACAATGCCGGCACAGGGCGCATTACCAACGAACTTTCTTCACAGCAGGTGAGCAACTCTTTTGACCTGCGCCTTGTGAGCGAGACATCTCGCTATGTGTTCCGCATTATCGCCTATAAGCTGTTCCTTGAGAATCCCAAGAAATATGGCTACCGCATCTACAGCAATCAGCTTTATCAGCCTATCGAATGCGAGGTGATTGAGGTTAATCAGCCCGTAGGTAATTGGGTGACATGGGCTAAGGGGCACGGAATCACCTATATGCAGTTGCGTGACGCAAACCCCTGGATTAGAAGTACAAAACTCCCTAACGCATCGGGAAAGGTCTATAAGGTGAAGGTGCCTAAGCAAGACTCGCTCTATCGCAGCAAGGCAGGAAATAAAGTGTCTAACCGAAACTGGGTGGTAGATTGAGTGAATGAAGATTAACGGGAAGGATGTAGAGAGTGTGCAGGTGCAAGGCGCACGTGTGCACAATCTTAAGAACATAGATGTGGATTTGCCGCACTACAGGCTCAGTGTCATCACGGGACTGAGTGGCAGCGGTAAGTCTTCATTGGCTTTCGACACCATTTTTGCCGAAGGTCAGCGCCGCTATCTTGAGACTTTCTCTTCCTACGCCCGCAATATGCTCGGAGTGCTCGAGCGTCCCGATGTTGATAAGATTTCTGGCCTTAACCCCGTCATTTCGATAGGGCAGAAGACCACCAACAAGAACCCACGTTCTACAGTTGGCACCACTACCGAGGTCTATGACTACCTGCGTCTGCTCTTCGCCCGAGCCAGCGATGCCTATAGTTACCTTTCGGGCGAGAAGATGGTGAAGTATTCGCTCGACAAGATTCTCAATCTCATCCTTGAGCGATACGACGGCAAGAAAATCTACCTCCTGGCGCCGCTGGTTAAGAACCGAAAAGGTCACTACAAAGATTTGTTTGAGCAGTTGCGCAAAAAGGGCTATCTCCACGTGAGGATTGATGGCGAGTTGCGCGAGATAACCTTCGGCATGAAGCTCGACCGTTACCGCAACCATGACATCGAATTGGTAGTTGACCGTCTCAAAGTGGCGCAGAAAGATGAGGTGCGCTTGCGTGATACTATCAACACCTGCTTTAAGCAAGGCGACGGCCAGCTCATGGTGATGGAATCTGACAGCGACACACTTGAGCATTACAGCCGTTCGCTTATGGACCCAGCCACGGGATTGTCCTATCCCGAGCCAGCTCCTCACAGCTTCTCTTTCAACTCGCCGCAAGGCGCTTGCCACAAGTGCAAGGGTTTGGGATATGTCAACATCATCGACAAAGACAAGATTATGCCCGACCCGTCAATCTCGATTCGCGACGGAGGCATCACCACGTTAGGAAAATACAAGAACTCACTGATATTCTGGCAGATTCAAGCCATTTGCGAGAAATATGGCGCATCGCTCGACACGCCACTCAAAGACTTGCCCGAGGAGGCCATTGATGACATTCTCAACGGCACCGATGAGCGTCTCAACATAAAAAACGAGACGATGAGCATCAACAACTATTTCCTCTCTTACGAGGGACTAGTGAAATACATCGAGATGCAGCAAAGCGAGAATGCCACCTCCAAGGCACAGAAGTGGGCGGGGCAATTCTTCTCAAGAGCGGTGTGCCCCGAGTGCCACGGCGACCGCCTGAACAAAGTGGCGTTGCACTTCAGGCTCGGTGGCAAGAATATCGCCGAACTCGCTCGCATGGACATCGCACAGCTACGAGACTGGATGCTTGACTTGAAAAACCATATCTCCGACCGCCAGTGGGCGATTGCCGAGGAAGTGGTAAAGGAGATTAATAGCCGCCTCTCATTCATGCTTGATGTGGGTCTGGATTACGTGTCGCTCAATCGTAGCAGCGCGTCGCTCTCGGGTGGCGAGAGTCAACGCATCAGGCTCGCAACGCAGATTGGTTCACAGTTGGTTAATGTGCTTTACATACTTGATGAGCCGAGTATCGGTCTGCACCAGCGAGACAACCAGCGACTCATTAATTCGCTCAAGCACCTGCGTGACGAGGGCAACACAATTCTCGTTGTTGAGCACGATCGCGACATGATGCTCGAGGCCGACTATGTGGTGGACATTGGCCCCAAAGCGGGTAGGCGAGGGGGTAATGTAGTCTTCTCGGGAACGCCCAAGCAACTGCTCAAGGCCGACACCATCACGGCGCGCTACCTCAATGGCAAGGAGAAGATTGCCATTCCTGCTGAGCGCCGCCCAGGCAATGGCAAGACGATAACCCTGCACGGCTGTCGTGGCAACAACCTCAAGAATGTGGATGTCGCCATTCCGCTGGGTGTGCTGGTGTGCGTCACTGGAGTGAGCGGCAGCGGCAAGTCATCGCTCATCAACGCCACGCTCCAGCCCATCTTGAGCCAAAAGTTCTACCGCTCGCTTACTGAGCCGCTGCCTTACGACTCTATTGAGGGACTTGAGAATATCGACAAGGTGGTCACTGTAGATCAGTCGCCGCTGGGACGCACGCCACGCTCCAACGCTGTGACCTATACCAATATCTTCACCGACATCCGCAATCTCTTTGTTAATCTTCCTGAGGCGAAGATTCGCGGCTATAAGCCTGGACGCTTCTCTTTCAACACTAGCGGCGGACGCTGCGAGGTGTGCAAGGGCAACGGCTACAAGACGGTGGAGATGAACTTCCTGCCCGATGTGCTGGTGCCTTGCGAGGCGTGTGGCGGCAAGCGGTACAACCGCGAGACGCTCGAGGTGCGTTTCAAGGGCAAGTCCATTGCCGATGTCCTCGACATGACCATCAATCAGGCGGTGGAGTTCTTTGAGGCTGTGCCAAACATCCTTCACAAAATAAAGGTTCTGCAAGATGTAGGATTGGGATACATAAAGCTCGGTCAACCCTCAAGCACACTCTCGGGTGGCGAGAGCCAGCGTGTGAAACTCGCTGCCGAACTCTCAAAGAAAGATACAGGAA
>JAGCRW010000114.1 GCA_017964485.1 Muribaculaceae bacterium
ACTCGGGTGTGTTGTATTATGATTAACGATACTTATCTTCCTCTTGGGGCGATTTGGAACGAGCTCACGGTGTAGAGTTGGTCGCCGTTAGAGAAGCTGATGTTGAAGTCGGCAACTCCATTCTTGAGCTTGTTGGTTGCCACTACTTCGGCTTGATAGCGCACTGCCCTGCCAGGTCCAAGTTCACTCACGATAGCAGTGGGTGAGAGGTAGATTTGCTTGGTGCCCGATACGGTTATTACTGGGGCGATGTCATAAACATAGTCGTTGCCTATGTTGCGAATCTCAAAGATAAGCTTTGCGTGCTCGCTAGCATCGATGCTATTGTTGTTGATGCTCTCTACAAGGCGAATGTTCTCGATTATGATGTCGCTATAAGGGCTGTAGCTGTTGTTCTGACGATAGTCATCATAGTCGTAACCATTGTAATAGTCGCTAGTGCGGCTTTCCTTGGTGGTCTTAGGTGCAGTAGCTGCTGCGCCTACCACGCCACCAATCGCCATGCCGGCGAGACGGCCCACATTGCTGCCGCGCCATCCACCTGAGATGGCACCAATAGCCGAGCCAAACATGCCACCTACCGAAGCACCTGTAGCTACTCCGTAGAACTGACTTGCCGACTCGCAGCTGCTCATCATTATCAATGCAGCACCCAAGGCTGCCATAAGTGTCTTTTTCATAATAATCTTATTAAATGAGTTGTAATATATTGCGTGATTAATTTTCGGCTGCTAAATTACTAATAAACAAATTACGTGCCAAATTTATTAGACAAATAACTCAAAAACATCGCCTAAAAGCAAATGTAACTGGATGATATCGAATATATGACACGAAAAACAATGTTAGGTTTAATTTATGAATATAAATCAACTATAGTTTTGACAATGAGCAAAAAAGTATTATCTTTGCAGCGCATTTTGGTGCTGTGCGGGCAGTTATGCCTCGCAGTTAAAAGGGAACCGGGTGAGAATCCTGGACAGACCACGCTGCTGTGTTTCCCGCTACCAAGTTGCGGCACTTTAGTAGAAAGTATTAAGGAGATTAATACTTAACTCTTAAAGTTTTATCGTCACTGTCAGTCATGATGGGAAGGCGGTGCTGCAACGGGATAAGTCAGAAAACCTGCCACAATGCATTGATATTTAACTGACTAACGGGGTAAAAGAGTTATGTTAAAACGCTTTACTATCACATTGCTAGCTATTGTTACGTGCTACTTGAGCTTGCAGGCTCAAGGAGCTAACTCTACGTCTCAAGTCAATGATATCGATACTATACAATACCTGCAGAATGTGGTAGTTTATGGCAATAAGCCCTATGGCAATGTCATTCCCTCTCAGCTGCTCAAAGGAAAGCAACTGGAGCGCTTGAATAGCCACTCGGTGGCCGACGCAGTACGTTACTTTGCTGGGGTACAGTTGAAAGACTATGGTGGTGTAGGTGGCATCAAGACTGTGGACATGCGCTCCATGGGCACCAACCACATGGGAGTGTTCTACGACGGCATTCAGCTTGGCAACGCCCAGAACGGACAAATTGACTTGGGCCGTTTCTCACTCGATAATGTAGAGGAGATTGCTCTATATAATGGTCAAAAAAGTGAGATTTTCCAGCCAGCCCGTGATTATGGCTCGGCAGGCAGCATTTATCTGCGCACAAAACGCCCAAGATTTACTGGAGACAAGAACGACAACCTCAACGTGACCATGCGCACAGGCTCTTTTGGCCTCGCCAATCCCAGCATCAGGTGGGAGCATCGTTTCAGCCGCACCCTCACTACGTCGCTCAATGCCGAGTATACCTATGCTACTGGTCAGTACCACTTCCGCTACCGCAAAGTGTTCAGCGATGGGGTGGTGGCATGGGACACTACTGCGGTGCGCAAGAATGGCGACATCTGGTCGTTGAGGCTCGAAGGTGCAATATTTGGCACTATTAATGATGGCAAATGGAACGCCAAAGTCTATTACTACGACAGCGAGCGTGGCATTCCTGGCGCCATCATCAATAACGTGTGGAAAAACGCTCAGCGCCAGTGGGACCGCAACCTCTTTGCGCAAGGTAGCTGGCAAAAGTTTATCAGCGAGCGCTATGAGATGATGCTCAATGCCAAGTATGCTCGCGACTACATGCGTTATCTCAATCCCGACACCACGTTGATGTATCTCGACAACAAGTTCTGGCAAGACGAGATATACTTCTCCAGTGCCAACAAATATACCATCATGCCCGATTGGGATGTGAACTTGAGCGTTGATTACAAGTGGAACTATCTAAATTCCAATCTTGTAAACTTCGCCTATCCAACACGACACACGTTGCTTGCCGCATTGTCGACAGCACGCACATGGCGAGGATTTAAGATTCAGACAAGTGTGCTTTACACTCATGTCAACGACCGATACTCTTCGCGCTCGGGGGGCATAGTGATAGAGAAGCACAACAAGCACCTCAACAAGTTCACTCCAGCCGTGTTCATGAGCTATCAACCTTGGCAGCAGCATGATCTAAACTTCAGAGCGTTCTTTAAGCGGATATTCCGTATGCCCACTTTCAACGACTTGTATTACACCGACATCGGCAATGCTGGATTGCGCCCCGAGTATGCCACTCAGTGGAATGTGGGAGCGCTCTATCAGCGTTATTATGAACAAGGCTGGTTCCGTGGCGTGAAGTTGAGTGCCGACGCTTATTACAACATCGTCAACGACAAGATTATTGCTGTGCCTAAAGGCACTGGCCAATATCGCTGGATGATGATGAACATTGGCAAGGTGAAGATACGCGGCATCGACGTCACCGCTCGATTGGCGTTTCGCCTGCCCCACGACATCGTGCTCGAGGGCGGTATCAACTACACTTATCAAAAGGCGCAGGACTATACCAATCCCGCCGACACCCTCGATGGTGGTACCTACAAG